>CAMBPS010000147.1 GCA_945869675.1 Prosthecobacter debontii
TGGCCGATGGCGCGGCTATCGGTGACATCTTTGCCGCACCGCCTCCAGACATCGTTTTGGAAGCCACCGTTGCCGTCAATCGCGGTAAAGGTGTGCTGTATCTTTATGGCAACTACGCGGGTGATGTGATGAACTTCGACATCGGTGCAGAACTTGCTTCCGATGAAGGCATCATCGTCAAGACTGTGATCATCAATGACGATGTCTGTTCAGCTCCTCCGGACAAAAAACAAAACCGTCGCGGTGTTGCTGGCCTCGTGCCCGTCGTCAAGTTAGCTGGTGCTGCGGCTCAAGTCGTCGACAGTCTGGATGAACTGGCTCGGATCGCTCAAAAAGCCAACGACATGACCCGCACGGTGGGTGTTTCCACCAAGCCTGGCTCCATCCCCGCCACCGGCGCGCCGACCTTTGATCTCGCGGATGATGTCATTGGTTTGGGCATGGGCATCCATGGAGAAAAAGGCGTGGGTCTCATCCCGATGTGCACCGCTGATGAGTTGGCACCCAAAATTCTCGATCTGCTCTTTGCTGACGATCTGGCATTGAATCAGGGTGATGAAATCGTTTTCTTTGTGAATAGCCTCGGCTCCACGCACATGATGGAATTGTTGATCCTTCTACGTGCCGCCAAGCCGATCTTAGAAGCCCGTGGCCTGATCGTTCATCAAACCATCGTCGATAACATCGTGACTTGCCAGGAAATGGCTGGTGTCAGCTTCAGCATCACTAAATTGGATGCCGAACTAAAAAAACTCTGGGACATGCCCTGCGAGAGCGTGGGCTATACCAAGCTCTAATCCGCAGTTTCGTTGGCAGATGGGGCGTTTTGTGATCCTGGATTGAAGCCAGATCAGAAACGTCCAGTTTGCCGAGTCCTCATGTTTTCCAGCGCTCCGATTTTCCTAGCCCTTCGCTACTTGCGTCCGAAGCGTTCGTTTGTGTCCGTCATCACATTGATTTCCGTGCTTGGCGTCATGCTGGGAGTCGGCGTTCTCGTGGTGGTCATGTCGGTGTTTCAGGGCTGGCAGGTCGAGTTCAAAAAACTCCTGCTTGGTTTTGAGCCTCACATCGTCCTGATGCAGGAGCCACGCTTTGTGGGCGAACTGCCAGAAGGTGCCGAGCCACCTCCGCGCAGCAATTGGAGGGAAGTGCTCAAACTCATGCAAGCCCAACCGGGCATCCTTTCCGCCACCCCCATGGCAGAAGGCACCATCGCCGCCAGGACCGGCAAATCTGATCCTGAAGGTGTCGAGCTCTTTGGCCTCAAAGACGGATCTGATAACGCACTGCTGGCCAAGCTGGCCAAGCACCGACTCGAAGGCGAATTCAACCTCAAGGAAGAAACCCTCATCATCACGGATAAACTGGCTAAAAAGCTAGCGGTGAAAGTCGGAGACACTCTCTCAATCCTGGCTGGAGACACCATCAGCCAAATGATTCGTGACCTGCGCGCGGTGGAAGAAGAACAAGATGCCATCAAAGCAGCGGCCGTCCGTGACGAGATCATCGTGGTTCCCAAAGATCTCGTCATCACAGCCATCGTCCGGGCAGACACGGCCGGGGAGCGCTGCTACACCGGGCTGCACGTGGCACAGGAGCTTTTTAATTTAGAAGGTGACGTCAGTGGCATCGAGATCGAACTTCGTCAGCCAGATGCAGCGGACACCTGGGTCAATACCTGGATTGAGCAGGATCTCCTGCCACCTGACTGGCGTCCACGGACATGGACAGACATGCATGGCTTCATGCTCCAAAGCGTGGAGAATCAGCAGTCGCTCATGTACTTCCTGCTCTTCTTCATCATGCTCGTGGCTTCCATCTGCGTCATGAATACGACCATCACGGTGACCGTACAAAAACGCCGCGAGATAGGCATCCTCACGGCGCTGGGTTCCCGCGCTAGTCAGATCATGGCCATCTTCCTTGCCCAAGCTGGCATTGTCGCTGTATTGGGCATCATCACCGGTTTGATCGGTGGCATGACGGTTCTGCATTTCAGAAATGATCTGCGTGACCTCATCGCCCATTTGAGCGGGCGCGACTTTTTCCCCCAAGACATCTATTTCCTCAGTGAGATCCCTTCAAAAATCCAATCCAGTGATATCGGCTCGATCTGTGGCCTTGCCGTGCTGCTCTGTCTGATTGCCGCACTCATCCCAGCTTGGTTTGCCGCAAGAGTCGATCCAGCTGTAGCACTGCGGGATTGAGCTTTCTTATCGATATCCAGTGATAATCGCGCAGGATGTGTCTGCCTGCTTGCCCTTTTCATCGACATGAAGGGTGATCATATAAACGCCGGTTTTCTTCGGCTTAAAGAACAAGAGAAAGCCCCATCCATCCAGCACTGGCTGGATTTCTCCCAACGGTTTGGCTTCAAGGTCCAAAACGGCTCCGGTGATGCGCACACCTGACTTTCGTGGCACAGCGACACCAATGCAGTATTCATTGCCTTTGAAAAGCTGCATTCTGACCGCCTTTCCCAAACCTTGAGGCAAGTCGCTACTCCAAGCTTCCGCACGAAACATAAAGCCTGCACTCTCCTGATCCGCCGCTAAAGCCAAAGCGGCGGCTTCAGCCTCCTTCTCGTCAGCAGGGCCGGCATTCAGGTTGGCAACCAGGCAAAACGATGCAGCTAGGAGGCAAAGACAGACATTTGACTTGGCGTGGCGGAGAAAGTTCATGGAAATATGTAATGCAATGATGACACTTATGCGAACATAGATATTGCATCAGCAAAAAGCTAAGCCTCCTTGAGTTCTGTCACGGACTTCTGTCCACTCACACCAAATATAGCTCCCCCGACTATGGCCACTCTAGTATTCTATCTCGACGAAGATACCTCCATGACCCACGTGCTGGAGTCTGGCACGACGACCTTAGGTCGTCACCCAGATAGTGTCATCGTGTTGGATTGCCCATCCGTTTCAGGGCATCACGCCCTGATTGAGCTTCAGGATGATGGTTGCTACATCAGTGATCAACAGTCGAGCAATGGCACAAGAGTCAATGGCGCTGTCATTGAAGAGGCCAAGCTAGGTGAGGGGGATCGTGTGGCTTTTGGTGACATTCAGGCCGTTTTTTATGCCGGCAGCGCCCCCAGCGCTGAACCTGAAGAGGTTGCCGTGGCGCGACCCGTCATGTTTGTCCCCCCGCCAGTTCTTCCAGTCAAAGACGTCCCTCCGCCACCTGCCCCAGTCGATTACCGCAAAAAGCCTACACGCCCACTAGGCAACCGCCGCGCGAGCAATTACCCAGATCAAACGGGCAGCGGCTGTGCCACAGCCCTGATTGTGATTTTCCTCTTCATCACCGCCTTCGTCGCTGGCCTCTTCCTGCGCCATTCCAAGGAAACCGAGGGCGGGAACTTCTTCTCCGATGTCGCCAATAAAATCAGCGGAACGATTCCGAAGATCAAAGTGGAAAAATAACCTTTCAATCAGGGGCGGACATCAGTCCGCCCTTTGTTTTTTTAGGGCCCCTTCGATCTGACCAAGTGGCAGACAGTTCACCACATCATTCCGCGTCAGCCAGCCTTTGCGGGCAGCCCGCACACCGAACAGCACGGCCTCTAAGCCCTGAGTCGTGTGGGCATCTGGATTGATACTGCACTTTACGCCTTTCTCTTTGGCTAGCCGCCACCAGCGCCAGTCCATATCCAGCCTCCAAGCACTCGCGTTCAGTTCAATGATGGTGCCAGTCTCCGCTGCGGCATCAATGATTGCTGGAATATTCACCGCATAGGCTGGGCGCTGCAATAGCAGACGTCCGGTGACATGACCCAGCATGGTGACATGGGGATTTTCGATGGCGCGGATGATGCGTTTCGTCATCTCTGCCTCTGGCAGGTTAAAGACGTTATGTACGCTGGCGACGCAATAATCCAACTCCGCCAAAAGATCGTCATCAAAGTCCAAAGAGCCATCTTTGAGGATATCTACCTCACTGCCGGCAAAGAGGCGGAAATGCCCCTCGAACTCGGCATTTAGCACGCGAATCTCGGCCATTTGAGCCCGTAGTCGCTGCTCATTGAGACCGTTGGCTTGAAAGCTACTTTTGCTGTGATCGGCAATGCCTAAATATTGAAGGCCCAGATCGCGGGCCGCTTCAGCCATCTCACGCAGAGTGCCACGTCCATCGCTTGCCGTGGTGTGATTGTGAAAGACACCGCGCAGATTTTCCAACTGGATCAGCGCAGGCAACCGTCCCTGTGCTGCCGCTTCGATTTCGCCCGAATTCTCGCGTAACTCAGGCTCAATGTAGTCCAGACCCAGAGCGCGATAGATCTCGCGCTCATCATGAATTTCTTGGATCTCTGGCGACAAACTGGCACCTACTTCGGTCGGCGTGAAACCATATTCATTCAGCGAAAGTCCACGATCCAGGGCCCGCTGACGCATGACCACATTGTGCTCCTTGCTGCCGGTGAAATAGTTAAGAGCAAAGGGAAACTCGGCGCTGCTGACAGCACGCAGATCGCACTGGACGCCATTAGGCGCATAGACGCTGGCTTTGGTGCCACCTTGCACGATCACCTTTTCAATTTGCGGCAGGGCCACAAAGTCAGCAATCACCTGTTCAGGCTGACGCGTCGAAACAAGGAAATCCAAATCATGCACCGTCTCTTTAGCACGCCTAAAGCTGCCGCAGACTTCAGCTCGCGAGACCGCAGGATGAGCGCGTAGCGTATCCAGAAGATCGAGAGCCAGAGCATAGACCTGATCGATCCGGAACTCTGAGGCGTGCTCAGCCCGGAAGGCAATGCTTTCAAGGATTTTCACCACCGTCTTATCGCCGAAGCCACTGAGTTTAGCCGCTTCACCACTCACACACACACGCTTCAAATCGGCCACGGAACCCACCTGCAATTGCGAATAAAGCGCCGCAATTTTCTTGGGGCCTAGACCTTGAATGTCGAAAAGCTCAAAAAGACCATCAGGAAACTCGGCTTTGAGTTTTTCGAAGAATTGTAACTTCCCCGTCGTGGCCATCTCATGCAGCTTATCGCGCAGAGCCTCGCCAATGCCCTTGATGCCGGCCAACTGATTGTCTGCGGCCAGTTGCATGATGTCTCCAGCATAGGCTTCGACCACTTCAGCACCAGTTTTATAGGCACGAATTTTAAAAGGGTTCTCGCCCTTTAATTCGAGCAGGAGGGCAATTCGTTGGAGGATTTCGGCGGCTTCTTCGCGGGTCATGGGCATAGCATGGACAGAGAGCTGCAGATTGCCAATGCTCCGTCAAAAATCATGCAAATTCACCAGATGATATTCCAGCGCCCATTCCCGCATGTAGCGCACTTCATTCGGGCTAAAACAGTAGATGAGGAGTTCTGCATTGTCTGGAGTGCGCAGATACGCACGCAGCAGTGGATTGCTATCCCAGATCTCTTGAAGCAGGGCTGGGTCCGTCACGATCGAAGCCTTAGCCGTGATCCGAACCTGATGATGATCGTCGTCCGTGTAACACAGCTCCGCCTTGGGATTGGCGGCCAGTTGAGCTGTCTTTCCGTAGCGGCGAAGATTGGCCACATAGACGGTGAAACCATCGGTGCGCACGGGAGAAACAGGACGGACTCTGGCCTGATCGCCATCACAGGTCGCCAGCATGGGAAACTTAGCCTTCTTCATCGTCGCTAAAGCCAAGGCTGGCAGTTCAGCAGGATCGATGGGCTGAGGGGTAGGCTGGGACATAGCGCTGTTCTAAAACATTAACGCGCAGCAGAGATCAGAAGAGGCATTGTTGCCTGATCACGCACACGAGCCTCAGCATTAAAGGCCAGCATCAGCAAAGCGCTGAAACCGAGATCACTAAAGAAGGACGCGCGGAAAAAAGTCCAGGTCGGCAAGTAACCGGGCAGACCCGTGGTCAGCGCCTGCATCCAGCCTGTCAGGTTTTTGGCATAGGCGGCATTGCCAGCCCATGAAGCAGTGTTGGTGACCAAATAAAAGACCGCACTGCAAAGAACCACACCGAGCAATCCCTGCACTAAACCAAGTCTGCCACGAAACTGCGCAGCCGACCGGGCGGCTAGGGCATAGACGCCGTAGATCGTGAGGTTCTCAGCCGTCAAAGCGGCCGATGATCCGAGAGCCGCCAAGTTCACCGCAAACATGGCCACCGGCCAGACGAACCAAGGCAAAGCTCGGGACATGACCAGAGTGCCCGTGAAGGCCAGCGCCATCCATGGCGAGAAATTAGGCAGCAATCCCGTCTGCGGGGAATCCAGCTTCAACCACTGCAGAAGGAGCGCCAAAACGATCATCAGTAAGGGCACCCAAAGCAAGGGAGTGGAGCGGCGTTGATTAGAGATCATAAATCGGAAAATAGAAGGTTAGAAGAAAGGTGCAACTGAGAGAATACGATCACTCTGCCGCCTCAGCCGCAGCGGCTTTTTTAGCAAAACGACCTTTGGGTTTCGGCGCTGCTTTTGGCTTGGCCTCACGCGGTGGGAACTCCCAGCCTAGCAGACGCTTATCACCTGCATTGCACTTGAGGAAGGAACTGAAAGGGCGACCTCGCTTGGAGATCATGCCTTCGATCAGGTCCGTCTTGCCTTCCGTAAAGAATTTAACCGCATTGGCCGTGCTGATGTCTTTTTTGCAGAGCACACGCGGCAGGCGACTATTGCAGGTCTTGGCATCTTTGGCAGCGACGTTGCACAGGTAATGCTCTGGCGTCTCATAAATCTTACCTTTGCGGCCTTTTTTGGCACAAACGGGGCAGTCAGCGATGGGCGTTGCTGCCTCATAGTCAAACGGCGGCGGCGCATCCGGATCATTGGCTCCACCAGGGAAAACAAAGCCAACCTTGCCATCGTCCTTGATTTCGAGACCAGCCACAAACTCTTTGCCCAGACGACTGCGAAAACCTTCTTGTGGGGCTAAGAACCGCGTCTCTAGAAGTTGACGCATCTGGTCCTCGGGCAATTCATTGCCAGCGATCACCTTGTAGATCTTGACTTTGCATTCCGCGTTTTTGCAAGTCAGCAGATCCTCAGTTTGCTTAAAGCTAAAGTGACCACAGAGGCCGCATTTAGCTTCAAAATCAGCATAAACACGATCTTTAACGATTTTCTGATACGCACGAGTCTTCTCCACGACATCACTTGTCAGGCTGCGGATGTCGCGCATGAAGGTGCTACGATCCAGCTTGGAGTTTTCCATTTGGCGGAGCTTATGTTCCCACTGCCCCGTCAATTCAGGACTACTCAGCACCTCGATTCCGATGCTGCTGATCTGGCCAATCAAGGAAAGCCCTTTCGAGGTCACCGCCATTTCACGGCCCGTGCGCTCGATGTATTTATCGCTGATAAGACCTTCAATGATGGCAGCACGTGTTGCAGGTGTGCCA
>CAMBPS010000148.1 GCA_945869675.1 Prosthecobacter debontii
TCGTGAAGAAGATCAAGCTTTGGCTCCGCGCCAACGGCCATCGGCTCAGGTTTCTGAAGTCTCTCTGGAGCCTCTCTCGCACCGCACTGCGGGCGGTCCCGCTTCATCTGCTTCCGGCCACACGTCTGTTCTCCCCTAGGCCTGCGGGCTATCACGAGAGCGTCTCAAGCTACCTCACCGCCGACAGCCACCATGCGCAGGATCAAACCATCGCCATCTACCCAGCGGAGGACATTGAAAGACAGCTTCCCGAGTCCTTCGGTCACCCATTACCCAGAGCGTTCAGAGACCACCTTCGGGCCCATGTCCCGGCTGCCTGCGTGCATGTTCTGCACGGCGTTCGATTCTGGGGCCACTACGGGGGCAGTGTCATCGGGCGCGACAACAAGCTCCTCGCCGATGTCTCCCCCGACGTTTGGACCATCAAGCGGCACCGCGCCCTTGGAAGCCTCTGCCTGCCGCCCGTGGAAAGCCTGTCTGGCACCGTTGCAGTGATCACCACGGCTGAGGCAGAGTCCAACTACTGGCATTGGATGATGGACGCGGTGCCCCGCATCCACCTCTTGGAAAAAGCTGGCTACACTCCCGATAAAGTCGATTGCTATTTGACCAACGCTCGGATAACACCATTCCAACGGGAGACCCTGGCGGCGCTCGGTATCGCCGAGCAAAAACTTCGGTTTGTCGATGACCACACCCATTTGAAACTTGATCAAGCCATCGTGCCTTCCATCCGGCCCGCCTCCTGGGATGTGCCATCATGGATTCCCCTCGCCATCAATGAGCTTTCGCTGGCGAAGGCCAATGAGCCTGTCGTGGGTGAAAGACTGTTCCTCTCTCGGGCCGGAGAGAAGACTCGTCGTCTGACCTGTGAAGCCGAGCTTGTCCCTGAACTTGCGAAGCGGAGCTTCTTCGTTGCACGGGCAGGAAACTGGAGCGTGGCAGAGCAAAAAGCTATGTTTGCCTCCGCCCGGCTGATCGTTGCTCCCCATGGGGCCGCAATGACCAACCTGGTCTTTTGCCAACCTGGCACGGTCGTTCTGGATCTCATGAGTGCAAGTTGGCCCGTCCTCTATTTCTGGGGGCTCTGTTCCGCGACAAAACTCCGCTACTCAATGGTCACTGATCATGCGTCGGTAGCAAATGGTCCATATCATGAGCGCAACAAAGACATTGAACTCGGTGCTAGAGAGATTCTAGCCGCCCTCGATCGACTGGATGCAGCAGATCCCAACGCTCAACCTTAACAAATGAGTGCCCCTCACATCACCCGCATTGTCACCTGCCACCGCCAATGGCCTTTGCTGGCCAGATGGCTCAGGGAATCATCTCTTCGGCAGGAGGGCGTGGAATGGCTAGTGGTCAACGATGCCCCAGATGATCCGCCACAACCGGAACTTGCGGCCCTATTGTCCGACCTTGCAGCGCGGTTGGTCACGCCAGACTTTAACCGGGGACGCTCCGGGGCACGAAACCTTGGGGTGAGCGAGGCTGTCGGCCTTTTTTGTGAGCATATCGATGGCGATGACATGCCTTTGCCTCTTGCGCCCGAAGTTTTCCGGCTTCTTGACTCCAGAGTTGACCTTGTCCTCTTTCCCGTTCTGGAATGGGATGGCACCGGAGACGTCCCACTAGACGGTGCTGCGGAGACACGAACGATCAAGCCCGCTTGGTCCGCCTTTCTGCCGAACCTTTCCCCAGCTGATGTCCGCCCAGCCGGAACGATCTGGCGCCGTGAATCTTTCCTTCGGCTGGGAGGCTATGATGCCCGTTTTGAAGGTTCTGAGGACTTGCAGTTGGCTTGGCGTGCAGACCGGGCTGGAGTTCAAATTGTGCGATGTAACAGTCCCAAGCAGATTTATGTGAAGCAGCCTGGGGGATCAGAGCGCGACCGACTCTTCACAGAGGGCCACCGCCGCCTTTGGGAATGGCTTGAAGGGCGGGTCAACCGTGAAGCGGCAAATCAGCGGCGGCTGTGGCTCGGGAAGGATGTCCTGCAGGGGGCAGGATGGGCATGTAGAGACTTGTATAGACATCACCGCGCCGTGACGTTTTTTGCCCAGTCCGTGATTCATAAGTTATTTTAGCAAACATCATCGTTTTCTTGCTCCTCCCTACTAGTATGCCTCTTGTTAGCATCTGCCTGCCGAATTTGAACAATCGCGAGTTTCTCGATGCACGGCTTTCCTCGATCACCTCCCAAACAGTCTCAAACTGGGAATTGATCGTTGTCGATAGCTACTCTGATGATGGAGCTTGGGAATTCTTACAGGCCGCCAGCGCTGCTGAGCCACGTATGCAGATCAGCCAGGCACCACGTGGGCTATATGCCGGCTGGAACCGCTGTATTACAAAAGCGAAAGGGGAGTTTGTCTACATCGCGACCAGTGATGACACCATGAGACCTGATTGCCTCGAATTGCTGATTCAGGCACTGCAGGAACACGACGACTGCCAAATCGCCACCTGCAATGTGGACGTCATCGACGTGCATGGACACAACAAGGGCCCTTCTTATACATGGGCCTCGCCTGAAAAGTTCTTTGGCCCTCTTCTCACACAAACGCATGTCAGGATGGCCCCTTATGATGTGCCAGTTCTGTGCGGGATCGGATGCATTCCTACTTCCATCACAGGTGCTTTGTATCGACGGTCCGTCTTCGCTGAGGTGGGACTCTTCCCCGAGAATTACGGTTCTAAGGGCGACTATGCCTGGCACCTAAAGTGTGCCTTTCGATTCAACAAGATTCACGTCCCGCATTCCCTTGCGACCTGGCGAATCCACTCCAGTCAGGTCACCACTCTCCTTCCTTCCGTAGAGTTAGTGGTCAAACGGCACGCACTCCTTCGAAGCAACTTCCAGGAGCGCTGTGAGTCCGGCCGTGAGACGCTAAGTCTCTCCTTTGCGCGGTGTGCACGTCCTCAAGTGCTGGCAGGTTTGGTTACCGCCATCCTCTCCAAAGAAGCAATTCTGAATCGTTTTTGGAATGTATGCCGAGTGCTACGCCTGGACCCTCTAGTCTTGCCAATTCTGCTATTCCGTCTAATCACGGGGAGCCAATTGAGTCGGTGGCTCCATCCTGACATGGTCGAGAGAAACTTGATCCACTACGCATTGAAAAAGAAATGCATAACTAATACATAACCAAAGCACTCTCCTAACAGTATGAATTACAAAGTTTTTTTGGCAGATTACGGCAACGGCTCAACAGCTGGATTTACCCGAAATTCGGATTTCGAATCGTGAATCGGCAAGAGCACCGCTCGTTAACGGTAACCATGCTTATCTGGTCAGTTTTGGGCAGGCGACAGCAGGTAAAGTGCTTGCAGGTGGGCGCTCATGATGGGCGCACGGGAGATCACCTTTGCGAGTTACGGAGCGCCCCACGATGGACTAGCTATCTGCTCGAGCCAAACCCGGCAATCCTGCCGATCTTGCGTCTCAACACACTTCAAGAGGCTGGGACAAAAATTTTGCCCTTTGCCTTAGCACCGCAGGCCGGTAGGCTCGACCTATGGACCGTCCACACCGAGCGTTTGCCAAATGATCTAAAGAGGCGCTTGGATTTTACGCAAATCTCGGCGTTGGACCGCGGGAAAGTCGCTGGCGAGTTGAAGGCACTGATAGATGGAGCAGAAATCCCCGACGAATGGATCGCCGCTACATCAGTGGATGTCATCACCTGGGATATTCTCTTCTCTCAGCACGTGAATGGAGTTCCCGACTGTGTCTTGATCGATGCTGAAGGCCAGGATGCAGGACTACTGCTAGCATTCCCATTTTCGAAGGGGCTTCCTGGAGTCCTTGTTTTCGAGTACCTATGGATGACCGCTGAGGAAGTTCGTGATGTAACTCATCGCCTACGAGTTGAGGGATACGTTCTTGTGTCGGTTGGCCAAGATACGGTAGCGATTCACAAAACGTCCCTGGAGCAACTATATCACGATCACATGCTCCATCCCAGCAGCGAAACTGTGTGAAAGACATCGAGATTTTCAAAATGTGTTTTTTGGGAACCTTGTAGTCGCTTCAATGAGTTCATTCAGAATGCAACTTGCTGACATAATCAAATGAAGAGTTTCCTAAAATCTATTCTTACTCGTGCGGGCTTGCTCAATATGGTTGTTGCAATTGCGAGCAGGCGAGGAGCACTCCGATCAACCGGCTGGCTACGAAGTGCTTGGGTGGGCCGGTCCGTTGGCATCGACGGTGAACCGATCCCATGGATGACCTACCCGTTGATATCTTTCCTTCAAGAAAGAATAAAGCCCGATCTCCGAATCTTAGAGTTTGGTAGCGGCAATTCAACGTTGTGGTTTGCGGCCCGTTGTGCTGCCCTGATCAGCATCGAGCATGATGAAGCATGGGTTAACTCCTTGGCGGAAAAATTGCCGACTAATTCAATGATTTCAGTCAAACCTACACCTAAGGGTAGAAATTATATGGAAATAGCCTTTGGTGAGTCCGACGAAAAGAATGCTTATGTGGAAGCCATCGATGATATTGATGGGACGTTTGATGTTATTGTCATTGACGGAGTCTATCGGAATGCAGCAATCAGGAAATCTAGTCCACGGCTGAGTGCCCGAGGTGTGCTGATCGTAGACAATACGGATTATCCCGAACTTCGCGAAAGCATGATCTGGCTCGCATCGGAAGGCTTTCGGCACATTGATTTTGTTGGTATGTCCCCGGGGGTTCCCATGCTCAGTTCTACGAGCATTTTTTATCGACCGAATAATTGCTTTGATATTTAAAAGGTGCTCATAGTGAGCTTATGAAACCGCCTTGGATGACTCCACAAGGTTCTCTTGAGTCGCGCGATATGTCTACCCCGCCCAAAGAGGTGAGTCTTTGGCCATTAGTTTTACTGGCGGCAACAACCACGACAACCCTCAAGCCTGAGAACTCATTACGGCTATGGACACGGAGGCCAAGTTTGAAGCGCTCATTGCTGACGGTGCCTATGCATGCGGAGGGTTTGTTATCCTACGTTCAATGGTTTGCCTTTGGCAATGTGCGCCGAACTGAATTCATTCAACTCGGAGGAACACTTGTGGCATCGATGAATTCATCATATTGAAGGGTGATGCAGTGCTGATTAACAAAGTGAAGAATGATGAAATTGAAAACGCTACTCGTGACCGGATCATCAGGCCTGATCGGCTCGGAGGTCGTCTCCTATTTCTGCAATCTCGGTTGGAAAGTCCATGGTGTGGACAACAACATGCGGGCGGACTTTTTCGGGCCGGGGGGCGACACCCGCTGGAACCAGCAGCGGTTGCTGGGGGAGCATCCTGGATTTCAGCATCATGAGCTGGACATCCGGAACCGCGCCGATGTGCTCCGCTGTCTGGAGGAACTCCGGCCGACTGCGGTGGTTCACACAGCCGCTCAACCGAGCCACGATCTAGCGGCGTCGCGGCCTTTTGATGACTTTGATGTCAACGCGGGCGGCACGCTCAATATGCTAGAGGCCACGCGGCAGCATGCTCCGGAGGCGGTGTTCGTCCACATGAGCACCAATAAGGTCTATGGCGACGCGCCGAACCGGATCCAACTCCGCGAACTTGAGACACGCTGGGACAATGACGATCCCGCCTACGCTGACGGGATCAAGGAGGATTTCTCCATCGATCAGAGCAAGCACAGCCTCTTTGGCGCGTCCAAGGTGGCAGGGGATGTGATGGTGCAGGAATATGGATGTTATTTTGGCATGAAGACGTGCTGCTTGCGCGGCGGCTGCCTTACCGGTCCCAACCATAGCGGTGTGGAACTACACGGGTTCCTCAGCTACCTGATTCGCTGCAATGCTGAAGGAAGGACCTACAAAGTCTATGGCTACAAGGGCAAGCAAGTGCGGGACAACATTCATTCCGAAGACGTGGCGAGATTCATCCATGCGTTCATCCAGAACCCCCGCTGCGGTGAGGTTTACAACATCGGAGGTGGCCGCGCCAACAGCGTCTCAATCTTGGAGGCCTTCGACCGGGCCGCTGCCTTGAGCGGCCGGAAGATGAACTTCGAATACGTGGACAAGAACCGCGAGGGCGACCACATCTGCTACATCAGCGACCAAAGCAAGATGCGGGATCATTATCCGACTTGGGACATCGCCAAAGATCTAGATACGGTCTTTCGTGAGATCTACTTGGCCACGACTAAAAGACACTGAGTAATAAGGCTGGAAGCCAAGCGATATTCGGCGAGTTGGATAAAAATGATGATTGCCGAGGGTCTTTGTCCTGCACCACAGCTTCGAAACAGCCGTTCGATGAGGAAACTCGATCTGCTGGATTTGGTTCATTAGCGCTATTTCGGCATAACCCTTGCAGAGTCCGAAAGCTGAAGCCGAAGCCACCATCGAATCGTTGGCCGTAGTCATAGGAAGCGAAGGGCGGATAACTCATTTTATGTGCAATCTAACTAACCGCCTATTTTGGAGGCTTAGTTTATCACTCCTGGTGCTAGTGCTTGCCTATCTCAGCTTCAAACCCAACCCCGCGATCCAAGGCACCATTGCTATGCCAGCCAGCCTGGGTGCTTGGTTTGATTTGCATGATGATTGGAAAAACTTGGTGGGCTTTGGGGCCATGGGGTTTGCCGGATTCATGGCTTGGCCTGAGGGCCTCGGCTCGCAGGATAAGGTGGATTTATGGCAGCGCAGGCTTCTCCTCGGCGGAGTGCTGTGTCAGGTGATTCTGGTCATGGAACTGATTCAGATCCCGATTCCCCGGCGCTGGTTTGATGTGAAGGACCTGATCGCAGGATCACTCGGCATCGGCTTGTCCTGGCCGCTGGCGTTTTGGTTTCAACGCTTTGCCGTTAACCTCCAGTTAAGCAGGCAAAGCCTGTCCCTCAAAGAGCCCCATGATTGATACAAGCACCCACGATCGGGCCAAGGTGCCGGTTTCGATCTTGATCCCCATCAAGAACGAGGCATCCAACCTGCCCCGTTGCCTTGCATCGATCTCATGGGCAGATGAAATCGTGGCGGTGGACTCTGACAGCTCCGATGGGTCTCAGGCAATGGCTGAGGCCCACGGGGCGCGTGTGGTGCAGTTTCCCTTTAACGGCACATGGCCGAAGAAGAAAAACTGGTCACTGGAGCATATGGATTGGAAGTATGAGTGGGTCTTCATCCTGGACGCCGATGAGGTGATGCCACCGGAAGCAGAGGCTGAGTTCCGGAAGATCGTCACGCAACCCGGCGGACCGAATGGCTGGTGGATCAACCGGCGCTTCATGTTTCTCGGCCAGTGGTTGAGACATGCCTACTATCCGAACTGGAACCTCCGACTCTTCAGGCATCGGCTAGGGCGATACGAGAAGCTGACGGAGGTGGACAC
>CAMBPS010000149.1 GCA_945869675.1 Prosthecobacter debontii
CCTGCCTCACGCTTGCCGATCAGCAGCGCATGCGAGTGAACCTCCAAAAAGTGATGCCCTTCATCATCGCCGCCGATCACCGTCCGCACATTGCTCAGCTCGAAAGCACCAACCTCCGCCAGCAGTTTCTCCCCGGCCCGCGCCAGCTCGAACTCAACTTCAACGCCCCACCTCCGACCACAATTGCAGATGCCACCATGGCGCTCAGTGGACAGCTATGACCACTACCGCTCAAATCCAGCCCACCTTCGAAGCCTGGCGCTCCAAGGCTCGCGAGTTGCTGAAACATGGTGTGGCACCAGAAAACGTCGATTGGGTAGACGCCTCGCAAACTGCCAGTTTGCTCGCCGAGCAACCTGCGGACTACCACAGCGTTCCCAACGCTTTGGTGAAAGTCCCAGCCGACTTTTTGCGGCTTGCCACCAATGTCTGCGCTCATACCGACGAACGCCGTTTTGCCATCCTGTATCGGCTTTTGCATCGTCTAACGCTTGGTGGTGAAAAACACCTGCTCGCCATGCCTTCTGACCGCGACATGCATCAGTGCAATATGTGGGCAAAGGGCGTGAGCCGCGACATCCATAAGATGCATGCTTTCGTGCGCTTCCGCCTCGTTGGCGTGAATGAGCAAAATGGCCGTGAACAGTTCGTCGCGTGGTTTGAGCCAGAGTATCGAATCACAAGGCTTGCCGCGCCGTTTTTCGAAAAACGCTTCGCCAGCATGGACTGGTCCATTTTGACCCCCGAAGAGTGTGCGAGCTGGGATGGTCATAAACTCACCTTTATGCCCGGCATGAGCCGACATGATGCGCCCCCCGCCGATGCCCATGACGACCTCTGGCGCACTTACTACCGCAGCATCTTCAACCCCGCGCGGCTCAAGGTTCAGGCTATGCAATCCGAGATGCCGATGAAGTATTGGAAGAACCTCCCTGAAGCCGAAATCATACACGATCTCATCACCAGCAGCGATCAACGCGTCCGCGCCATGATTGCTACGCCTGAGCGCCCCGTGAAGCCTGCGCCCAACAACGCGTATTTGAATTCACTGCGAAATAAGCCAGAAAAGCTCACTTCACCCGCTCCAGCATCTCCAGCGTCCGCGCCGTGATTTTCTCAGAGGCTTCGCGCTCGACGCGGTTGGTGCCAAGCCAAGTTTCGTAGCCTCCGAGGTCGTGGTGCTTTGGCGTGGGCAGGTAGCCGTTGCTGCCGTTAGCGAGTTCGATCGTGAAGGTATCTTTAAAAGGGCTGCGGGCTTTGATGTCGAGACCGATCTCGGTGAAGACTTCGAAGGGAATTGAAGCGATACCGAGCTCGCCGATGCGGAAGGCCTGGATCACGGCTTGCACAGTGTCCGGTTTCGCCTCGCGTGCGGCAAGCGTGCGCTCGGCATAGGGTTGCTCTAGGCGATGAGTGGGTGTGGCATCTTTCGGTTTAGCGAGCACGCCTTCGGCCCACGCAATCATCTCTGGCGTGGGGCGACGCACAGCAAGTTCTAGATCACTCGCAGCTGCTTTTAGAGGCACCCAGTCCTGATATTTGAGCGTCTCGCGGACATGCAGCACTTCCTTTGCGAGGTCGCCGGCGACAAGTTTGATTTTCTCATAGGGCTCGCGTTTCACGGCGAGAGTTTTGCCACTGTAGTCATTATTGTTTACGTCACCGCAGGGACCATTCGCTAGGATTCCAACACAGGGTGCGCCTGCTTTTTCTTCGATGCGGCGGCAAAATTCGCCGAAGTAATCTGCCGATAGATCCTCTTTGTTGACGCCACCGACGTAGTGCAGCCAGTAGTTAGCCATCAGCGCAATCTGGCGTCCGTCAGTGGCCTGCACGGACAAACAATACACCTCGGGATTGGTCGGCCCAGCAGGCCCCGCCAGTCGCGCGCGCAAAAGGCTGCTTGGATTCATCACCGCGCGATCTTTGCCGCCGAAGGGGTTGTCATTCGTGACGCCTTCCTTGAGCAACCAGCGACGATTGAAAACATGCTGTGGCAGCTTGCCCGTGCCCCACGCAATGCGGGCAGGTTCCAGATTGTTGAGCGCACGTTTCACGCCATCCACCACACGTGAGATGATGAAGCTGCGGTAATCGAGTGCGGGATCTTTGTTCGTGATGGCCGAGACGCTGGAGTGCGTGTGCGTGCCGGAAAACATCATGTTCGCCACCGGAATGCCCGTGGCAACTTCGAGCTTCTTCTTGGCCTCGTCCCAGACATCGCGCCCGAGCGAAATCGTATCCGCTACAGCCAAGACGAGCTTCGTGGAGCCATCATCAAGCACCAAGCAGCGCACGTGCAGCTCATCATGCACATGCTTCGCAATGGGCCTCGGCGCGAAGTTTCCGACGATCTCCATGCCCAGCGGCGGTGTGATGTTGCTGGTGGCAGCACCTGCCTGGAAGACAGGCTTGTTCTGAGCTAACGCCAGAGAGTGGAAAAGGCCGAAGCAGGTAAGAAGAATGATTTTCATGCAATCACAAACCAACGCTACACGCTTGTGATTTTCACTCTCCCATCACGAAAACGATCTCACGGCATCGCTAGCGGAACAACCACCCGCGCCTTCTTCAAATCGGGCCTTGCAGGTCGTGGATCGTGCCAACGATCCTTCGGCGCAGGCGCTTTGGCATCGAGATAGGCACCGAGACGCATCCGCAGAGCTTCAAAAGCAGGCTGCGTGTCTTTGCCAAACTGCGATTTGCCGGCGTCTTCTTCGTTCTTCTTCACCAAGGTGGCTCTGAGGCCGGGAATGGAACGCACGGCGGCCATCACGCTTTCGCGGCTTTCGCCGCTGACGACGCCGTATTGGGTGAGATACTCGACGAGTTGCTGACCGGCACGGAAGGTCTTCAGGCGCAGGCTTGGCACGGGGCCGTTGTCGGTGGGGTAGAGCACGGAGAGTTCGTCGGGCGTTTGCCAGGCGTCGGCTTTGCCAATGGTGTTCCATGGCACGACGCCGTCCGCACCGAGTGACCAGGCCTCGACGCACCACGCGGCATTGGCGATGTTTGGCGTGCCGATGGCATTCGCGCTGCCATACATGTAATAAAGATTGCCACAGTCCTTGGCACGACGCTGAATGCGAGGCCAGTAGTCGCGCAGCACGCCGCTGACGACTTCGACGTTCACGCAGTGATCGAGCAGTTCACGCTGCCACTGTGGCCGGGAAATGTCGGCACGATAAGTGAGATTCACCTTCGGGTAAGGCTCGACGGCGTTCCAGAATTCGCGCCCATAGTGGCGGATGGCCCAGAAATCCTGCGTGTGCACGGGCTCATCGAAAATCCACGCCGCAGTGCACTTCCGCCAGTCGTCCTTTTTGAAGTACACCTTGTTGTTGAGGTAGAACTCAAACATCGGTTCGGTCCAGCCCTTCGCTTCGAGGTGCTTAGCGATCTCTGCCGACATTGCGCGGAACTGCGTCCAGTAGGCGTCATCAAACGCACTTTCGATCCAGTAGCCGCCCTTGAAGTGCTCGTCGTGCTTCATCGGCCAGTTTTCATTCAAGAGTAGGTAATAAGCATCCACCGGCACCGCTCCACGCGGCAGATCGGCGAAGGCGCTGCCATCGAGCAGCGGACCGAACTCGGCATCGAACTTCGTCCAATCCCACTTCCCATTGCCGCCGAGCTTCGGTGCAGGCTCGTCCACCTTGCCGGTCCAGCCATACGGGAGCTGATTCAGCACCACGCGATGCTCATGCGCGAGCCGATAGTAGTCACGCGCATGCCCCGGCAGGCCGTAGGCGTTCATCTGCGGCAGAAACGACAGTCGATCCGGCAGCGTGAAGTTCCAAACCGTGATCGTGAACGGCATCACCGTGCCATCCACCGTCACTGTGCCGCCGTGCCTGCCTGCTGGCGTTTTTTTCGGCACATGCAGTTCAATGAAGGTCTCATCACCCTCTGCTTCACCTAAAACCAGCGGATCGGTGAACCCAGCCACTTTCGGCATTCGATAGAGCTTCACGCTCAAATTGGGCGCTTGAATGACCGGTTTGCCCGCGACGGAAAAACCAAGCGTTTCGCCCTTCGCCGCGAAAAAGTGAGTCGAAGCCAGTTGAGTGCCGTAAAGGTCTTTGGCGGGCAGGTTTGGCTTCACATTCAGTTGGGCTGGAACGGGTGGTAAAGTAGCAGCCGCGACCACCTTGGCCTCGCTGACGACTTTTGTTGACTCGATGGCACCGTCCTCAAGCCAGAGCGTGAAGTAAGGTTTGTTCACGCGTTTGTCCTCGCGACTCGAAACATAGCGATTCACGAAATTGATGAACTTTACCGCATTGCCATCGCGCGTGTATTCGCTGCCGATGTCGTCGATGACATAAAAGCCATGCGAACGGCCGTCGAGCCGTGCTTGGGCCACTTCGGGTGAGATCGGGATGATCTGCCAGCCCTCCTTATCAGGTGGCGAAGCGTCACCAAAGCCCCAGAGCGATCCACCTTCACCACAAACGACGCTGGTGATGTCCGGCTCATTGTTGCCCCAGCGCAGTTCGCCCGTTTTCGCCCAGATAAATGAACTCGCACCCGGTGTTTTCGCGTAGCTGCTGCCAGCGCCTTCCACCCACTCCTGCGAGATTGTGGACACCGTCGTGCGCCGCAGCGGTGCCTCCGGCGAGGCCAGATGCAAATGCAGTTGTGCTTTGGTGATCTTCTTTCCGTTCAGCGCCGTAGGATCAAAGTCGATCAGGAAGAACTCCTGAATGCCCTTCAGCTTCAATTTGTGTGATCCCCCATTGTTCCCTTCCACTTCTTTCGAGTAGGCAGAAATCCACAAGTCCCGCGAGACTTCCACACGCTGCTGGGCATGCAAAGTGAGGGCGGTGAGGAAGAAGAGAGCGATGCGTTTCATGAGAGAGTCTAGAACGCCGACAAATTCAAAACCGTATCAACGTCACTTCAAAATCGATCACGAGAGCGAGGAGAGACTCACCCACTGCTTCCCTCATACATCGAATTCGACGGACTGAGCTACTGCGCAAACGCCTCGCGCAGTGCAGGCCATTCTTTGTCGATGGCGGCATACCAAGCATGCGAGTGAACGCTGCCTTCGACATCAGGATGCTGCTTGGTGCCGCGCGCACAAGCCGGCCGCTGTCGTCCTTGGCGAAGCTGCGGGCTCCGAGAGTGACACAGTGGTAGAGCTTCACATTTTGCCAATCTTGCAGGTCTCGCCAATGACGACACCCGTGGCGTGGTCGATGAAGAAATGGGTGCCGATGCTGGCTCCAGTGTCGATGTTCGCATCACTGAGACTCCACACACCCGCGCAGGCTTTTGTGACAGCGAGTCTGAGGGTTGCAGTCGAGACCGAGGCAAAAGTCTGCGCACTCGGCGCTCTGGTATCACCAAATTGGAGAATGCCAGCAGCCAGACGACCATCGCCTCCACTCAGCACCACCTTTCCGCCTTAGACTCGAGTGGTGCCCGTGTAGGAGTTCGCGTCCGTGAAGGTGAGTGTACCCGCTCCTGTCTTCGTGATAGACGCACTGGCGGTGGTACCTATTTGAATCGGCGTCGCAAGTGTCACATTGTTCGCGCCCATAGCAAACGCCGCAGTGACACCATCATCAATCTTTAACTGCGAGGAGATGTCCTGCGTATTCCCAGCACTCCAACCAAGTGTAGCATTGGCGGTGAATGCTACGAGATTGCTGCCCAGCGATCTGCTGCCAGACCAATTGGAAGACGTACTCCAAGTGGAATTAGAACTAGCATTGATCCAAGTGCCGTTGGTTTGTGCATGGGCGAAAGAAATGGTGAAGGCTACAAATAGCCCGGCGATACGGGTCGTTTTCATTGAGGGTGACGTGGGGGGAGCCGCGCCACCCGTGGCCGGGTAGGTGAGAAGGTCGAAAAAGGAAAACCTTCCCTGGATAGGGATCAGCAAGAAGAGCTGACCGTGTGGCCTCGCTGTAAAGGAAAACTAATTTGATCGAGCCCGACCTTAGAGATCCATTTCGAATACTTTAAAAATTGGGGAACAGCTGATCCAAGGCTGGGATCTCTTTCAAGAAGCCGGCTTTCTGAGCGCTGATGACCATCTTGTCGAGCGAGGCGCGGCTGACTTCATCGGTGATGACGATGCGACTCAGGGCTTTTTCGATGAGTTCATCCTTCGGTGTGGCTTTCATCAACTCAGTGAGTTCAGCTTTGATGAGAACCTTGGCTTCAGCCGGATGGTCTTTGATCCATTGGGTGAGTTCTTGGTGTGCGGCGACGAGCTTCTTTGCCAAATCGGGCTGCTCTTTAACAAAGGCGGCGCTGCTAGCGAGTAAGGTCACGTTGGTCTCACGATCATCGACGAGGACCTGCGCACCGACTTCGAGTTCTAGACGTGTGGTCCAGGGCTCGGGCGTCCACGAAGCATCCAGTTCTCCGCGTTGGAAGAGCGCAAGCTGATCCGCATTTGCTGTCGGCAAGATGAACACATCCCCACCGGCCTGCGTGATCTTGAAACCACTGTCAGCAAGGTAAGCACGGAGCTGCACGTCCTGCGTGTTACCCAATTGAGGCGTGGCAATTTTTTTACCTTTCAGGTCGGCAGCCGTCTTGATATTTGCACCGGGGCGAACAACCAACGCACTGCCGCCATTCGCAGCTCCAGCAAGTACGCGCAATTC
Organism: Prosthecobacter debontii; assembly: GCA_945869675.1. Taxonomy (GTDB): domain Bacteria; phylum Verrucomicrobiota; class Verrucomicrobiia; order Verrucomicrobiales; family Verrucomicrobiaceae; genus Prosthecobacter; species Prosthecobacter debontii_A. The sequence goes on from CAMBPS010000149.1 coordinate 6,627, forward strand.
GGTGCCTTTCGATTTCGAGTAGGCATTCAGCACAGGGCTTGGACCAATGTAAGTGACATCCAGCGCGCGGGCAAAGATAGCCTCTGTTGCCGAAGGACCGGCATTGTAGATGAACCACTCGATGTTGGCTCCGAGTCGCTGCTCATACCAACCTTTACCCTGACGCGAGAGTTGATGAGCGACCAGCGCCTGAACGTGTGTGATGTTCGGAAAGTGGCCAAAGCGAATCGTCGGCTTGCCGTTGTCAGCAGGCTCTTGTTTACCGCATGAGACGAGCATGGAGGCGGCAAAAAGGGTGGTGAGAAAATAACGTGTTTTCATGATGAGTTAGAATTAGAATTGAAGAAATTTGGTGAGCTAAAAGAGAGCGATATTGAGTTCGAGATAAGCAAAGTCCGTGTCGCCGGGGCGGACGGCATTGCGAGTGAATTCACCCGCTGTGAAGTGTGCGTAACCGAGGATGGCTTCGATCTTTTTGCTGATCTGCCAGCGCGCACGGATGTCGAACTCGTGGCCGATACTGCTGCCGCTTTGGCCTTTTTTATCACGGGCATTTTCAGCTCCAGCAAAGCGGTCGGTGTTGCTAGCGAGATGATACCAGCTGTTCCCAAAATCGATGAGCAGTTTCTCTGTGGGCGTCAGTTCCACGCGCAGTTTCGGAGTGCTGATGTTCTCATAAACAAT
>CAMBPS010000150.1 GCA_945869675.1 Prosthecobacter debontii
CTGCGTTTGTTTCGGGCAAAATCTTCCGCACATGGTCACGGGCCACCTGCACAATGTCAGCGCCATGGAGTTTGCGCTGTTGAGCTTGCAAGTCTGTGACGATTTGCAGAGCCAATTTGGGCCCCAGATCACCACTAATAAGCATGGCCTCGAGTTCTTCCCAATCGATGTCGGGTTTCGTGAAGCGCTGAAGAATAGATTTAAAAAAGCCAGCCATGCGAAAAGCAGAAATGAAACATTTGAAATTAAGCTGATGGCACTTCCTCTGCGTCAGCTAACTCCTGCGCGGTTGGAAGACTTGGCCCCGCACCTTTATGAACAATTCTGGGGCGCACCTGATGGGCAATCTTATGCAGCACCCCATTGACAAATGAGCCAGATTCATTACCCCCTAAATTCTTGGCGATCTCAATCGCTTCATTGATCACAACAGGGGTTGGGACCTCCGGCACATGCTTCAATTCGTAAACGGCCAGTCTCAGAATGTTACGATCCACGTTGGCGATCCGTTCAATGCGGAAGTTCTCAACGATTGGTCCGATGACAGCATCCAATTCTATCAAGTGAGTCAAAACACCTCGAATCAAATTTTCTGCATAAGCACGGACAGAAGTCTTGGCATTATGAATGCCCCAAAATGCTTCCTGCTCCTCAACGCTATGTTCCGCATGAAGTTCATGAGCAAACAAAAACTGAACAGCGGCCTCTCGGCCTTCACGACGTCTTCCCATAAGGTCAGGCGTCCTCCATGGCTGAGTTTCCAGCGAAGCTCGTGCGCATTTTACGGAATAACGAGATCATGTTCACAGCAGTCTGAGCCGCCTCGCTTCCACGATTTTTAGAGACCCCAAGACAACGCTCCTCAGCCTGCTCCTCACTGCTGACCAACAGAACCTCATGGATCAACGGCGTGACATGACGCACAGCCATCTGTTGTAGGGCATCGGTGACGGAAGCGCCTACTAGATCAGCATGTTCAGTTGAGCCACGGATGATCACTCCAAAAGCGATGACGGCATCCGGCTTTGTGGCCTTCATGACCAACTCCGCACAGACAGGAATCTCAAAGGCACCTGGAACACGATACACCGTGATGTTGGCATTTGGAGCCAGTTCTTCTAGCTCTTCACGTCCTGCATCCAGAAGACCTTGAACAAACTGTGAGTTATACAAACTGGCAACGATGGCGATGGACACGCGGTCCTGTATCGGCCTGGGGCGGCTGGGGCTATGTTGTGACATTGGATGAATAGGCGAAAAAAGCCGTAGGTTTTGATAAAAAGTTGATCTTCTAACTCAGAGCTTATGCCCTAGCTTTTTCCTTTTAGTTTCCAGATATTTTTTGTTGTGTTGATTTGGCTCTGAAATCACAGGCACCTGCTCGACGATCTCCAGCTTATGCCCTTCTAGGCCAACTACTTTTCTGGGATTATTAGTCATCAGACGGATCTTTCGGACGCCAATATCTGAAATGATTTGAGCACCGATTCCGTAGTCCCGAAGATCCATGCCAAAACCAAGTTTCAGGTTAGCTTCGACCGTATCCAGTCCCTGCTCTTGCAGTTTGTAAGCCATGATCTTGCCATGAAGGCCAATGCCTCTACCCTCATGGCCGCGCATGTAAACGATGATGCCACTGCCAGCCTCAGCGACCATTTTCATTGCCGCATGAAGCTGGCTACCGCAGTCGCAACGACGAGAGGCAAAGATATCTCCCGTCAAACACTCGCTGTGAACTCGAACCAATGTTGGTTTTTTGGGATCAATGTTTCCCATAACGAGCGCAATATGATGCACACCGTCCAGGCTGCTTTTGTAAAGGTGCAGTTTAAAGACACCAAAGTCCGTGGGCATATCCACAACTTCGATTTTCTCTATCAGCTTCTCACTCCGTCTACGCCAAGCAATGAGATCGGCGATGGAACAAATTTTCAAGCTGTGTTTTTTTGCAAATTTACGCAACTCGGGCACACGAGCCATGGTGCCATCAGGATTCATGATCTCAATCAAGACGCCTGCCTCACGCAATCCAGCAAGGCGGCATAGATCCACTGCGGCTTCGGTATGACCAGCACGACGCAGAACTCCCCCTGGTTTGGCGACTAACGGATTGATGTGGCCAGGCTGCACAAAGTCCGCATTCGTGCTTTTCGGACTGGCCAGCAGACGGATCGTGCGTGCACGATCGGCTGAGCTAATACCAGTAGTGATACCCTTAGCCGCATCCACAGTAACCGTGAAGTCCGTTCGAAAAGCTTCACGATTTTCGGGAACCATGCTTTCTAAGCCTAAATTCTTGGCGATTTCTAAAGACACGGGTACACAGAGCATTCCGCCACCTTCACGCACCATGAATGTGACCATTTCGGGCGTGATTTTTTCAGCGGCACAAATCAAATCCCCCTCATTTTCACGATCTTCATCATCGGTGACGATCACCATGCGTCCTGCACGGATGTCCGCGACGATGGACTCGATAGGATCGCAGACTGGGGGCTTCTTGCTCGGCATAAAGGGTGTGGAAAAGAGCCATGTCAGCAACTGGATCGGAACTGACTCGGAAAATCGACTTTAGTTGCGAATCATCGTATTTCCAGCATGGATTTGTGAAAATGAAGCCTGAGGTCCTTGGAGCTGATAAACTCAGCGATTTTTAATTGAGATTTGAACGAGACTACCGATGCTGCAGCGTTGTAGATGATTCGCCTATCAGTAGCCTCAGTGGCAAGGCCGACACTGGCACTGACTCTTCAATGGGCCAAAAACATTAAATTCTTTAGCACTTTTCCGTAAATCGTCATCTAAGTGAACCATTGAGTCATCTTGGTATAAAAAATCACCCTCAAGCCCATGTGAACTTGAGGGTGTTAAATGTGAAACCTTGAAGAAATTAGGCCTTGGCAAAGAGATCCGCCACAGCGGTCCAATTCACGACATTCCACCAAGCATTGATATAATCTGGGCGCTTATTTTGATACTTGAGGTAATAGGCATGTTCCCAAACATCGCAGCCCAAGATTGGGGTGCCGCTGCCGTCCATGAGTGGATTGTCTTGGTTGGGGGTGGAGGTAACCGCGACCTTACCGTCTTTCACCACTAACCAAGCCCAGCCTGAACCGAAGCGCGTAGCCCCAGCTTTGGCAAACGCTTCCTTGAAAGCATCAAAAGAACCGAAGGCAGCCTGAATGGCGTCCGCTAAAGCACCTGTTGGAGCACCACCAGCGTTTGGCCCCATGATAGTCCAGAAGAGGCTGTGATTGAAATGGCCGCCACCATTGTTACGCACCGCAGGACGGATGGATTCCGGCACCGCGTTGATGTTTTTGCAGAGATCTTCGATTGAAAACGCTTCTAATTCTGCGTTGCCTGCGATGGCGTTATTCAGATTGGTGATGTAGGCGTTGTGGTGACGACCATGATGGATATCCATCGTTGTGGCGTCGATATGCGGTTCAAGAGCGGCCTTGTCGTAAGGGAGGGCTGGTAGTGTATGTGCCATAGGGATTTGAGGTGGGGATGTGACGGAAGCAGTAAGTAGGCAGAGATACGCGGGACGGCAAGTGGGAGGAAAGTAGAATTTCACTTTTCTTCAGCACTTCGCAGAGGCAGAAAAACTGGCACCAAAGCAAAGCTTCTAGGGCAAGATAACAACCACGATCCCTGGAGCGCTGACATAGTCGAGAGTGCAGATTCATCTCCAAGTCATGAAAAAAAGCATCACTCAAGCGAGACGCTGGTATGGAGCCACTACCCTGCTGCTTCTACACACCACATGTGATACCGGAGGTTGAACCCCTGCTAATTTTGCCCATTCTTTTCAGGTCATGAACCGCCCCCTACTGAATCTTTCCCTCTATCTTTTGAGCACTATTTGCATCCAGTCTCAAACCCTCGAAAAATGGACCCTCACCGATGGGCGAAGCTTTGAAGGTCAGGTTAAATCTGTCACGCCAGGCATGGTCATCTTTGCTCGCGCAAGCGGCCCAGATGCCCCACTAGAAATTGCCCAATTGTCTGAGCTCAGTCAAAGACGTCTAATGGTGGTTCTTGGCCTGACAATACCCACCACACCGAACAGGGCAATACCACCTCCTGCTCCAACAGCACCGCCACCCTCTGCGCCCCCAATGAATACAACCGTGCGCGATCCCGGTGCTATTGATGCCACAGACATCTCCATGATCGACTCTAAGTTCGGCTTGCGCTGCATGGTGATCGGCAAGATTTCAAAGATCACGACTCTCGGAAGCACAGGCCATAAAAAGATCAATTTTGAAAATTCCGAGTTCTATCTCTTCATCAAAAAGCGCATCCTTGAAGCCAATCCTGAGTGGAAGCCGGAAACCATGGCTAACAAAAGAATACAAGTGGAAGGCGAGGTCGCCAAATATCAGGATCAACTCCAGATCCAAATCACTGCTCCGAATCAGATAAACGTCGTCGAGCCCTGATTCATCGAATCTTTGAGCAGACTTACCGCCTCTGCATTGGAAGCAAAGGCAAAGTCTGCTAATGGCACTTCATTTAAGGACAGAAGTAACGATTCAGCGACTTCCGATTGATCGATCATCACACCATCGAAAGACTCGATTTTAGCCAAATAAAACAAATCCAAAGTCGGCCAAACAAACCCCTGAAAAGGATAATGATTAGGCAATGATCTAAAATACCGGAAATCCTTGGCAGGAATATGAAGTCCAACCTCTTCCAATGTTTCTCGGCTACAAGCCTCTTCACCGGTTTCGCGCCCCTCAATCACGCCGCCAGGCATTCCAAGAAGTCCCAGTCCTGGCTCATGACCACGCCGAGTGATCAGAATGCGGCCTGAAGCATCCAAGATCAAAGCCACGGCAGCAGGAATCGGCGTGATGAAATGTCTGAAATGACAAAGGGTGCAAATAAATTCACGCTCACTACAAGACTCTAAAGCAGCCGAACCACATGCCGAACAATGCTGAAAAGGTGTCTTCATTATTATGACTTAGTATCCCTTCAGGCAACGTATTGCGGTTGTTTTCCTCTTTAATCTTGAAATAAACATAAGCACAGCTCCACTTCACTATTGTAAACTGGATTGAAAATTAGCAGGGGTATCTTCTAACAAAGCCAAGGCTTCACCGACGAGGTAGAGAGAGCCTGCAATGAGTCGTTTCGAAGCACCCGCAGCACTGATAGCTTCACTGAGATCAGGATATTCAGTGATGGGTAGGATAGCAATATCTAGGCTGTCCCAAATATCACGTAGTTGTGCTGTCGGCATGGCGCGGGAAGATTGAAAAGTGGTGAAGTGCCAAGCTTTGACAATGGGCGATAGCGCGCTCATGACACCAGCTACATCCTTATCCTTTGCAGCGGCAAAAATGATCTCAACGGTCTCCCCCGGGAACTGAGTCTCGTAGGTGGCAGCCAAAACATAGGCGGCCTCGGGATTATGCGCACCATCTAAAATCAAACGTCCATCACGCAGAGATTGGAAGCGCCCGCGCCACTGCACGGCCTTGAGAGCCAACTCAAGTTGCACAGCAGGCAGCTTGATTCCAGCTTCGCGCGCCGCTTCCAGTGCAAGTGCCGCATTCCAGGCTTGATGCGGTCCTTCCAAACCGAGTTCCACGTCCATCAAAGGTTCATCCACAATGGAAAGATAGGACTTCTTTTGTTTAGCGGTAGCTTTGATGACGTTCAGAGCCAAGGGATCCTGTAAACCTGTAACGACAGTGACCCCGGGCTTGATGATGCCGGCTTTTTCTGCAGCAATCTTGGCTAGAGTATCCCCGAGTTGCTCCATGTGATCAAATCCGATGCGAGTGATGACACTAATCTCTGGCGTGATAGCATTCGTCGCATCAAGACGACCGCCCATGCCCGTCTCAAGAATGGCCCATAGCAAACCACGTTGTTGAAACCAATCCAGAGCTAGCACAAAGGTCAGTTCAAAAAACGTCGGATGGGTTTCCCAATCGGCTATAAGCACTCGCAGCTTAGCCAAGCTTGTCTCGATTTCTGCATCGCTGATTTCACGTTCGTGATCACGAATACGTTCATTAAAGCGCACCAAGTGCGGAGAAGTAAAAAGTCCAGCACTGACGCCTGCCGTCTGCATCATGGCATGCATGAAAGCACAAGTGCTCCCCTTACCATTCGTGCCCGCGACGTGAATGAACTTCATCCCCTGCCCTGGCAGACCGAGTGCATGCAAGAGCTTGGTGACATTGTCGAGGCCCAGCTTGATGCCGAACATCTGCGTTGTATAAAGCCAATCCAATTCTGGGTGAGAAGTCGCAGGCATTACAGACGGATCTCCATGGCTTGAGCTGCTCGGCAGGCCTTTGCACGGGCCTCGGTCACATCATCAGCGCGGGCCAATGTCACAGCCATGCGGCGCTGACCACTGACCGTCGGCTTACCAAACAATCGCATCTGGGTATCGGCCTCAGCTAGCACCTGATCCAGAGCACCAAACTGCACCGTACTTGACTCCCCTTCCACTAAGACAGCACAGCTTGCGCTGGGCCCATGCTGGCGAATGTTTGGAATAGGCAATCCCAGAATGGCCCGCACATGCAGAGCAAACTCTGATAAATCCTGCGAAATCAAAGTAACGAGACCCGTGTCATGTGGACGCGGCGAGACCTCACTAAAGATGACCTCATCGCCCTTGATGAACATTTCGACGCCGAAGAGGCCACGCCCGCCAAGTGACTCAGTAATGGCACCAGCCATGTATTCGGCAGCAGCAAGAGCTGCCGCAGACATTGGATGCGGCTGCCAAGACTCTCGGTAGTCACCCTTAATCTGAGTATGTCCGACGGGGGAGCAAAACGCAGTTCCACCGATATGGCGGACGGTCAGCATGGTGATTTCATAGTCAAAATCCACAAACCCCTCAACGATGACCTTGCCTTTACCTGCGCGACCTCCGTCCTGAGCATATTGCCAAGATTGAGCAATGTCAGCCTCCGTTTTGACAACACTTTGGCCTTTCCCTGAGGAGGACATGATGGGCTTCACCACACATGGCATGCCAATTTGAGCAATCGCAGCACGGAACTCCTCTTCGTTGCTAGCAAACACATACGGTGATGTTTTCAATCCAAGCTCCTCCGCAGCCAGACGACGAATGCCCTCCCGATTCATCGTCAATTTCGCAGCCCGGGCTGTTGGCACAATATTGTAACCTTCGTTTTCCAGTTCTACCAAGGTGTCGGTAGCGATGGCCTCAATCTCAGGAACAATGAAATGGGGCTTTTCGAAGCTGATGAGGTTT
>CAMBPS010000151.1 GCA_945869675.1 Prosthecobacter debontii
CGCTGCGTATTCATCGCGCAGCTTGGCAAAGGCGGCTTCAAGCACCGTCATCGCCCAGCTCTGATCATAGGATACGGAGGCTTCTTCGTCTTCAGTGCCCAAGGATTCTACGTTTTCTTCAATGGAGATGGATTCCGTGCCACCACCGCGCCGCTGGGTATTGGCTTTCTCGCGCACTTTCACGATGAAATGCCGCGCCGCTTGTTTCAGGTAGGAACGCAGGCGACCCTTGGCGGGATCAATGCGATCAAAACCTTGGCCCGACGTGGCGAACTGGACCATGAATTCCTGAGCGGCATCGCGAGCTTCTTCAGGATCACAGCCGATGGCTTGGAAGTAGTTCACCACTGGCTGCCAATAGGTGCGGCAGAGGTCTTCGAGGGCTGATCTCGCTGCTTGTTCTTCTCCCTCCTGGTAATGCATGACCCGCGTCCAAGAGGTCGCAGGGAAAGGCATGGAGTGCTGCTTGTTTTCAACGTTCATGGGTTCGGGAGAAGAAGGCAAATCTGACAGGTACGCGCACTGCGTCAACACTTGTGCAAATGAGGTTTGCCCAGGAGAAATGAGAAAAAATGAAAAAAATTGGGGTTGAGGTGAAATCGGAATCAGAAAACCCGGAACCTGTAATTGAAGCCCCGATGAGTTCATCGCCGAAAAACGGTGAGCAGAGCGAGGCAAAACAGAAACCGCAAACCAAAAAAACATATGAAAACTAAACAGACATTCATCACTACAGCCCTTGCAGTTACCTCCATCCTTGCACTGCAACTTCCTGGCAACGCTGCCGTCAAATGGGATAGCCCCGCTGCTGTTCCCGCTGGCCAGCGTGTCGAATATGCCAAGGCAGCGATTGCGACCGACGCAGCAGGCAATGTCTTCTCCGCTGGCTATCGTGATTACGGCGCAGGCAATGTGCAGGCGCTTGTGACTTATCGGCTCAACGGCGGTGGCGGATTGGGTGACGCCTTCTTCCGGCCAACGGCTGATCAGTACCACTACACAGCCGTTGCCTTCAATTCTGCCTCCAACAGCTTGTATCTCACTGGCACACGAGTTGTTGCTGGCGTGAACACTTGGTTTGTCCGCTCAGTGGCCGTGAACCCTGGCGTTGCCATAGGCGCTCAGAACTGGATCACTTATTTGAACCCTGTGGCGCTGGGGATAGGCAACGTAAGCACTTACGGCTCCACGATTGCCTTCGATGGTGTCAGTTTGTTTGTTTCAGGCTGCCTGAACAACGGCGTGGTCGCAGTGAAATTGGTACCTGCTACGGGCTTACCGGATGCCACATGGGGAGCTATTGCTCCTGCCAATGCCGGGGTGCGCTATATGATTGGAGCAAATTGGACGTGCCCAGCCCTGCTGATGCCTGGCAGTGTTGCGGGTGGTATCTTCCAGGCTGTGCGCCAGTCCTTTGTTAGGGCAACGAACGGTAGCGTCATCCTCGGAGGCACGGTCAATCGCGCCACAGGTTTGCAGGAAGACATGGCTGTGTTGCGTGTGAGCAAAGGAGCGGGCGCTGTGGCGGTAGGATTCCCTGCTTTCCGCGACAACCTTGGCCAGCGGGATTGCATGTTCGGCCTCGCTGCTATCGGCGACTACGCTTATGCGGCAGGAGCAAGTGTGAACGGTGGCGCGGTGCCGTCTTCCATGACCATCTCATTGCTGGCCAATGGCGCGAATCGTGGCGGCACGCCGCTCATCGGCGCGCTGGGCTCCTATTTCAATGACATCGAAGCCTACGATAACGCTGGAGCCTATACATTCAGCCAGGGCGGCAATAATGGCGCCACAGGAATCGTTAGCCGCTACATTAGCACCAACGTCGGTGCTGTGGGCCCTGCCGCTAACTTTGCTTATGGCGCGATGCCTACTGACGAAGTCTGCGATCTCACCATCGGCACGGGCGCTACCACTGGCATTGTCTATGCCACCGGCCAAAACTGGGATTTCGTTGCCATCAGCAACTGCGAGCAGGTGATGCGAATTGATACTGCGGGCTTCGTGACCGGTGACCGCTTGCCTGCCGGGTATGGCGAAAACAACGGCAATGGCATCATCTACAGTCCAGCCGGGTTGGGTAGCGTGCTCACTGGCGGCAATTCTCTCAACGCGGGTGTCTTCACCTTGCAGCGCAGCTCGGTCGCACCTTGATGCGAATCGCGAAGACAGTTAGGAGTAGCTCAACGGGGTCGACGAAAGTCGGCCTCGTTTTGCGTTTAACACCCTTTCACGGCATAGCTGTGTTCAACAGTGCCGTTGGCGATGTCGGTCTTAGTGTCCGAGTCAAGATAACTCGCTCAGTGAGTTAAAGGTATCACAGTCGTTCCAAGAAATCAGTGCATCACACCCGCTACCACCTCGGAAAAGTGCGCCGACTGACGCGCGACGAATTCACCAAAGCGCTCATCGGGGAAATGATCAAAATGCCTGTTGTTCGGATGTTTAACCCCGACGGACGGCTCTTCATCTGATCAGGCAAAGATTGAGTCCGCGACGAACTTAGTTGGGTCCGTGACGGAAAAGGTTTAGTCCACAACGGAAAAGGTTTGGTTCGGTAGTGAATGACTTTAATCCGTCACGGAAAAGCTTTTCTCCCAGACGAAAAGGTTGGGTCCGGAATGGAAAAGGTGAAGTTCCATGCGGACTGACTTTGGTCCGCGACGGAAAAAGTTTAGTCCGAGATGGACTGACTTTGATCCGAAAGGGAAAAGGTTTTGTCCGAGACGAAAAGATTAAGTCCGTCACGGAATAAGTTGGGTCAGTGGCGGAAAAGGTTTTGTCCGTCACGGAAAAAGTTAAGTCCGCAACAGAGAAAATCACCTCTGGACCGGATCAACTTGTCACGGAGGCGCAGAAGACGATGGACAAGGCCAAATCTGTGCCCTCTACGAAGGCGACCAACGGCTCGGTGAAGCAGTGTTTGAAGACATCTCGTACGATTGAGATTCAGGCCCTAACAGAAGCCTGAATCCGGCGGATCTGGGCGAAAAGGAGGAGGATCAGAACGTAAATCAGCGGGCTGCAGGAGCACGGGATTAAAGACTTGGTTCGCTGCCTCACTCGGGCCTCCAGAACAGCATGGCTCCAGAGGTCTGCTCGGTGCTTGTCGCGGTTTTCAAAGCGGGCAGCAGGTAGTGCCCAGCGCCGATCAGGTCATCCGTGAGTGTTGGGGTTTGCCTCAACACGCCGCTGAAGTTCACCGTCCTCGATTCTGTGAGTTCCTGCAGTTCAAAACTCCCAGTATAGGCTCCGGTGGTTGGCGTGATTGTCACCTTCCATTTCCTTGTGTTGGGTGGAGGTAGCACCACGCTAACCACGTTGGTCGCATTCACTCCCACGAGCGTTGGCAGGGCTGCCTGCGACAGACTGCCGGTGCTGCTGTGCTCCACTTGCCAGCGCCCATCCACACCAAGCTCCAGTTGTGTTGCCAGACGATGGGTCGTCGTTGGGGCCTGCCAAGGATCGATCCTCAGCGTGCTTGTCACGGGACCGAAGCCTGAACGGTAACCAAGGTCTTTGATTTGTCCTGCCTTTATCCAAGTCAGATTGCTGCCAGCCACATAAGATTTTCCTGCGAGTCTTGGGTGTGGCACCAGCGTGAAGCTGCCGCCGACGTAGCTGTCTTTTCTCAGAGTGGCATAAGGCTGCACAAAGAAGCGGTAACCCGGTTTCTCGGCCACGTCGGCTGCCAACCCTGCCGTGAAGGAAGTGCCATCGGCCAGTTTACCTATTAGGGTCATTTTACCTGTGGCATCCACCTTGGCCGTTGCCCAACCTGCCCCCACTGGCACGGCCTGCGCAGCGGGCAGAGCTGGTTCCAAAATGGCCGTGTAACTGCCTTCCTGCGCCGATTTCTGCCCCGTGGGCAGAGTCAGCAAGCGGATGCCATCGTCAGCTTCGGCCACCAGCACGCCAGCGCGTCTCACCTCAGCGTTCAACTCTCCAAACATCGACAGCACCACCTTCAGTTCGTAGGCCACTCCCGAGACCGTCTTGCTTAAGGTCGCTGTGGCCAGTCGGCTCTGAGCAGACAAGGTCAAGTTGCCGCTGGAAGCAATCGCAGCAGACTCCTGGCCTAACCGTAAGCTCGCTGTGAACGTGCGGCTTGCCGCCGGCACCGTCAGAGCTAAGTGACCGTTGGGCAGTCCGCTTTCAGGGTTCTTCAAGAGGGCCTCATAGCTGCCCGCCACACCTTCCACCACAAGGGTGCCAGGACGATGCACGAGCTTGTAGTTCGTCGTGACCGCACCGCCACTGGAAGTGATCGCGTAGCTGCCCACGGCACTAGTCTTGCTTGCCGTAGTAGCAAGGTTGATAGGCTTGGTGAGAATGAACTCAAGGATGTCCCCTTTGATGAACCCCTCAAAGAGCATGGTGAGGGCAGGGTTATCCTCGCCCACCAAACGACGTTTATTCTCCACGTTCACGTAAAGCGGAGCTGGATTGATGATCAGGGTGCCTGTCTTGATCACGGAGCCAGCCACAGCCTTCACGAGGTATTGACCTGCGTTCACCGGCGGTTCTTCACGGTAAGTGGTCCCGACTCGGTAAGTCACCACCACGTCGGAGGCATTGGCTCCGGCGATGCCGAGTTCTTGAGCTTGGCCATTGTAAGTCTTGATGAGATCCACCAGCGTCAATGTGGTTGGATCCGCCTTCACCGTGATCGTGCGCAGCTGCGTAGGCGCTGCGGCAAAACTGCCATTGCCTGCCTGACGGGCTTCCACCTTCACCGTTCCAGCCGAGGCAAGATTTAATACCCCATTTGCACCCAGCGTGGCTGGACCAGAGATCACCTGCAAAGTGACTGGCAGACCCGAAGAAGACGTGGCGATGAGTTGAAGCGGTGACTGGCTCAGATACACCGTCGGCGGCGGGGCAAACGTAATCGTTTGAGCACGCGGAGTTGGCAACGACCCAAAGCCTTGCACGGCAAAGGTGATGGGACCATTGGCGATAGCGGTGCTAGCCAACTTCACCAGAGCCGTCCTCAATCCAGGCTGCGTGGGTGCAAAGCGAAGTTCAAAGGCGACCGAACCTCCGGCCGGGATCACCGTTTCAGGTAGTACACTGACTTGGAAGTCACCCGTATGGGCACCTTCAATCTCGACTAGTGGATTGCCGGAAAGCGCCACCGGTTGAGAGCCAGGATTCAACACCGTGAACACCCGCGTCAGCACTCGACCCAGAGTGACGTTGCCGTAGTCCGTGCCATTGGTAAACACTGGCGTCGTGCTGCCACTGAGGATAGGTTGCTCAAGACCGCTGAGGCCAAGCACCGTGAGAGTGCCGGAAGCTGTTCCCTGATAAAGCAGGCTCTCAATCGTGCTAGTCACCGCATAGCTGCCAGGCAAAGTTGGTGCCGTGGTAGAGCCTGCATAAAGCGTCGTCACCGTGAGGTCGGAAGGCGTGGTAGAGACGGTCACGGGACGGGGCGTGCCATTCGCCACCTGAGTGAATTGAGCCAAGGTGATGGGCGATTCAGTCTTGGTGACCGTGAAGCTGCGGCTCACCTCTTCAGCAGCCAAGTAGTCAGCATTACCAGCCTGCGAGGCTGTCAAAGTCACATTGCCCGAAGTCGTGAAGGTCAGAACGTTGTTGGTGATCACGCCAGGACCGGAAGTCACCGCAAAGGTGACCGGATTGTTTGAACCACCACCGGTGGCTGTGAGGTTGACCGAATCAGTGGTGGGCTTGTCGGTGATGGCTGCAAAAGCAATCGTCTGACTTTCCTTGCCGATGACTAAGGTGCCGGTGGCGCTACCTTGATAGATCAGATCGTTGATCGTGCCAATCACCTCATAGCTGCCAGCATTCGTTGGTGCAGTGGAGGAACCAGCATACGTAAACTCAACGCTCAGTCCCTGTGGATCCGTGCTAGCCGTGGCAGCACGCGGCGTGTTATTGAAGGTTTGCGCGAGACTGCCCAGCGTGACCGTTGCCATCGCCTTGGTCACGTTAAAGGTGCGAATGACATCCGGCGCTGCGAGATAGTTGTCGTTACCAACTTGAGAAGCTGAGATGGTCACGCTGCCTGAGGTGGTAAAAGTTAGAACATTGTTGGTGATCACCCCAGGTCCAGAAGTGACGGCAAACGTGACCGGAAGGTTCGAGCCTCCACCAGTGGCGGAGAGATTAACCGAGTCAGTGGTGAGCTTGTCGGAGATGGCGGCAAAAGCAATTGTCTGGCTGTCCTTACCAATGACCAAGGTGCCAGTGGCACTGCCCTGATAGATCAAGTCATTAACCGTTGCCACCACCTCATAGCTGCCAGCATTCGTCGGCGCAGTGGACGAACCGTTATATGTCAATCCAACAGCCAAAGGGTTTGGCTCCGTGTTCGCCGAGGCAAGACGTGGCGTATTGTTGAAGGTTTGCGCAAGGCTACCTAAAGTGACCGCTGCAATCGCCTTGGTTACGTTGAACGTGCGACTCACCTCCGGCGCTGCTAAATAGTTAGCGTTGCCCGACTGCGAGGTTGTAATAGTCAAACTGCCAGAAGTCGTGAAAGTGAGAACGTTGTTGGTGATCACACCAGGACCGGATGTGACAACAAACGTGACCGGATTGTTTGAGTCACCACCCGTCGCCATCAGGTTCACCGAGTCGATGGTTAGCTTGTCGGTGATAGCTGCGAAAGTAACTTCTTGGGATGCTTTGCCGATCACCAGACTGCCACTGGCACTACCTTGGTAAATGGGATCGTTGATCGTTCCAACAACCTCATAGCTGCCCGCATTCGTGGGCGGCGTTGGCAGACCCGCATAAGTGAACTCAACGTTGAGTCCCAATGGAACGGTGCTAGCTGTGGCAGCACGTGGCGTGTTGTTGAAGGTTTGCGCAAGGCTTCCCAGCGCGACTGTTGCCATGGCCTTGGTAACGTTGAACGTGCGGATGACATCCGGCGC
>CAMBPS010000152.1 GCA_945869675.1 Prosthecobacter debontii
GTGACGTCTTCATCAACACAAGCGGTGGGATCAATGATGGCGGTAGGATGAATGGGCATGAATAAGATATGGACAAGAAACTAACGAAAATAAGAGCATTCAGCTTTATGACAAAAACTCAGGCTTCATTCTTTAACGATCAACAACACTGAACATCAGATCGGCTTCAGAAACGACCTGACCATTCACGACACAACGCGCAACAGCGGTGGCAATGCTGCGCTTAACCTTCAACATCTCAGTCTCGATGACCAAAGTATCTCCGGGCATCACAGGCTTACGCCACTTCACGTTGTTGGCACTCATGAAGTAGCCGATTTTACCCTGATTGGCAGGAAGCTTCATGATGACGATGCTAGCCACTTGAGCCATAGCCTCTAGTTGCAGGACACCAGGCATGACAGGATGTCCAGGAAAGTGGCCTTGGAAATAGGGCTCATTAATGGAGACATTTTTGACCCCAGTGCACTTATTTTCGCCCTCAAAGCCAATGATACGATCCACCATCAGGAACGGATAACGATGTGGCAGAATACGCATTACAGCATTGACGTCCAAGACCACTTCACCGTTGGGAATATTCAGCGCTGGCGGCATCATTGCGTGCATAGCTTTGTATTGGCCATCAATGGCACGTGCCATCTCGGTATTGGGACCGTGGCCAGGCCGCACTGCGATTACGTGACCTGTGATGCGGCGTCCCGAAAGCATGAGATCACCGATGATGTCGAGAATCTTATGGCGAACAAACTCATTATCGAAGCGCAGTGGTTGCTTAGATAGCAGTGTCTCGCCACGCACTACCACCGCAGCTTCTAGGGTGCCACCTTTGATAAGCCCCTTCTCCATCAAGTGAGCGATGTCCTCATAATAAACAAATGTTCTCGCAGCTGCGATTTCCTTTTCGTAAGTCTCTGGGTTGATTTCCAAGGAGAAGTATTGGGTGAACCGCCCCTCAGGCCCAACATTAGTGCAGCTAATACGAAATTTTTTATCGGGAACAATAGTCAAAATGGTTCCATCTCTTGTCTCTTGATAGATTGGCTCACGAATCTCAAAGATTTTCCGGGCGGCTTGCTGCTCCTGCAATCCTGCTTTCTTGATGAGCTCAACAAATGGCATGGAGCTCCCATCGACGATCGGAGGTTCATTGGCATTCATCTCAATGATGGCATTATCCACCCCCATGCCTGCCAAAGCGCTGATCACATGTTCAACGGTATGAACATTGACCCCCCCCTCAGCAATCGTCGTCGCGCGTTCAACCTTTTGGACTTTTTCAACAAGTGCGGAAATGAAGGGCTTATCCTCCAAATCCATGCGTCGAAATTTAAAGCCAAAATTTTCAGGAGCAGGCTGTAACGTTAGCGTAACCTGCTCGCCTGTGTGAAGAGAGGTTCCCGTGATGGAAGCGGATTGGGCGAGAGTATATTGGCGGTCAGATGCAGACATGATAAAATAGTGAACTTTGTTTTAATCGCTTGCTGGAGCAGGGTCAAAGAGAAACCCACAACGTCCTAAAAAGTAAAGAGCAGCAGACTCGCGTCTGCTGCTCTTCAAAATTAAAGTCCCAAAGAAAACTATTTTTTACCTTTGGACGTAGCTTTGCCTGATGCTGCGCCGACACCAACGCCCTGACCGCTTGGTGAACCGGAGAATGGGGCTGCACCGCCGCCACCACCACTGCCACCGCTACCGCCGCCGCCACCAGCATCGCCACCACCGCTACCGCCACCAGCATCACCACCGCTACTGCTGCCACCGGAGCCATCGACTCCACTAGCGCCATCACCTTTGCCACCTTTGCCACCTTTGCCACCTTTGCCACCTTTACCGCCTTTGCCACCAGAGCCAGCTTTGCCATTACCACCAGACTTAATGCTGAATACGCCGAAGGCTGGAGGATTGTAATCTGGTTCCCAGCGGAGGGCCAGATAGCGTGTCTTGACGGCTTCCTCTGGAGTCATGTTGACCACGCCTGATCCCTGAGAATCTTCGCCTCTGGCGACAGGCTGTATCGTATCAAAAACAGCTGGATCAAAGGTTAAGCGACCACGCCAGTCTTCTTTCTCTGGAAGAACATCAAAGGCATAGACCGTCATGCGAACTGGGCGGGGCGAGTGGACGGAGCCAAACTCCGTCATCGTTCGCACTTGGCCCAAGTCATAAACTGCAGTGCGGTATTTCTCATTGGACTCAGGGAAACTGATTCCGCTTCCTGCATCGGAATCGTTTTTACTTCCATACGACTGAGGGCTTTTATAAATCAAGCGTCCGCCACCAAAAGAGGAGGTGTAATTCACTGGTGAATCTTCACCGACCTCGATTTCATCGGCTTGCTGGCTTGTCAGTGAACCAAAAACCTCAAAACCGCGAATACTGCCCCCATGAATCAATTCAAATTGAAGACGCAGATAACGGCCCTGAGCCGCGCCAGCATTTAATTTAATTTGTTGGTCGACTGGAGAAAAAACCGCAGAGGCAACTTGGCTCCATGATTTGCCATCCGCGCTGACAGAGGCATCCACTTTCCCTTCTAATCCACTACTCACAAAAGAAGCTGATTTGACCATTGATTGCTTTGCAAATTTGATCACGGCTTCGCTTTTGCCTGCGGCGACTGTGATAGGCTTGATAACATCTCCGGTAATAAGTCCACTAGACGGGGTGATACCTGAAGAGCTCTCCACGGAGGTACCTACATAACCGAGGCTCATATTGACAGCCGTTGACTCGGGGCTTGGGATTCGACTCCACTTAGCTAAAGATACGGAAATCAAGCAAGCTGAGACCAGCAGTGCGAAGATAGGGGCTTTTTTCATGATGATAGTGAGGATTGAAGAGTGAAGAGCTAATCCAATTAAGGCAAGAATATTTATCAATTATACCATTTGAATCACACTGACGAGCGAATGTAAAACTCTTTTCATGATCAAATTGCGGTATTTTTGCCTTTGAAAAGTGACCAAAAATTCACCTAACTTCTCCTTTCTAAAGCAATTCACCTTAAGGTTTGCATAAAAAACCGCCGCTAGAACTAAATTAGCGGCGGCGTTTTGAATGATACAAGGTATCTGAAGCAGTTTCCACTAAAGCTGTTATTTTCCGGGAACACCAAAGACCTGAACTTCACAGTAGTGATTTAGTTCGTTGGATGTGTTACCGTTGCTCGTTAGGCGGACGTATTGACCCTTTGTCTTTTTACCATCAACCACCCGGCCGTGATTGGTTTCGATGTAGGCCGGGTCTGTTCCTGCACCCATTTTCAGAGTATCATCATGGTCGGAGTTCCAGAGGGTGGTGACACCGGTCTTGAAATCTTTGTCATCAGAGACCTGAACGATGACATCCACGTAGGCCTGAGCTTGCTTGTGGTAATGCCACATGGCGATTTTGTCGATGGGGGTGCTGGCACCAAGATCGATCTGAACCCACTGTGGACCTGGGGCAAGTTCAACGAAGCAACCATCCGATCCATCAGCGTCGCCATCCGTGACAAGAGGAAGGTCACCGATGATCGGGGCTGGATCACTGGAGGTGACCTCTTTGTCCTTGGCAAGGTTCACGGTGCCTTTAGCGGCAATGAAGGACTTAATGATTTTGCTTGGATCAGGGGTTTCAAGATTTGGCAACTTGGCTGGAACCGGAGTGCCAATGAACATGGGCTTCGGAAACTCGATTTTGATTTCTTCCGTCTCCTGGGCTGAGAGGCTAGTGCTGATGACCGCGAGTGCGGCGATGGCTAGTGTTGTGTGTTTCATGTGGGGAATTGGGTTTTGATGATGCAAGGATTTGCACGCCGATTTGTGTGGCGATTTAAACAGTAAAATCTTCCGGGGTGAAGGTGTATTTTTGTCCGGTCTTTAAGCACTCGTAGGCTTTCAGCACGGTAACACAGGATTTAAAAGCATCCATGACGTTACAAGTCAGGTGATTCGGGTCCTTCATCTGCACGGACTCTATGAAATTGGCCACATGTGGAGTGTGAGGATACACGCTCAGGGTAACTGGGATTTCCCAAGGATCGAGAGCTTTGGACTCGCGGGCATCTGCTACAGCTTTGGCCACACCACTGACGGCATAGGATTTCGGCGCTGGCTTGACCCAGTTACGCGAGTGCTCCCAAAACTTGTTTTTGATATTATCCGGCGCTTTGACCAACACTGGATTGTCGCCTGTGGTCCATTTTGACCAATCCTGTCCAGGCTCAGCATAGACTTGATTGGATGTTGGGCTTTCAGAAATGAGTGCAGAACCATTCACGCCCATGTGCTTTTCATAGTAGCCTTGGCTACCAGTCGTAGTCAGCACCTGATAGTAGGCACGCATGACGCCGGTTGGCAGCTTGTAT
Organism: Prosthecobacter debontii; assembly: GCA_945869675.1. Taxonomy (GTDB): domain Bacteria; phylum Verrucomicrobiota; class Verrucomicrobiia; order Verrucomicrobiales; family Verrucomicrobiaceae; genus Prosthecobacter; species Prosthecobacter debontii_A. Next base: position 4,352 of record CAMBPS010000152.1, read on the forward strand.
TCGTATAGGCACATGACGTTATCAGGTAGCTCAAACTTGGCTTTTGGCTGCCCGTCTTCTCCTGGAGTTCCATCGTAATAGTCGACGCCGCCTGAGGCATAAAGTGAAACAGGCGTTGTTCCATACATCCAGTTGAACATGTCAATTTGATGAGCGCCCAAATCAGAAATCGGACCGCCACCGTATTTGGCAAACCAACGCCAGTTGAGGAATTCTTCCATGCTGCCGTAACCGTAACGGGCGAGCAATTCGGGAGAGACTGGATTTTTCTTTGGCGCACCCAGGGGAGTGCTGGCAGAAACGCCACGATTCCATTGTCCGTAGCAGTGAGTGACGCGACCAAGAAGGTTGTTTTTGATCACTTTTTCACGCAGATGGATGTAGCGAGGGTTTGAGTGACGTTGATGACCGATCTGGAAGATGCCATTGAATTCGCGTCCAGCTTTAACCATGTCTCGGGCACCTTCGATGGTGTTTGACATCATTTTCTCACAGTAAACTGACTTTCCTTTAGAAAGGCAGAGTCGTGAGAATGGAGCATGCAAGAAGTCGGGCGTGGCGATGAAAACGGCCTCAATGTCAGTTTGTTTCTCCAGCATCTCTTCGATAGTCTCGAAGAGTTCGACCTTGCCAGTGACTTGGTGCTTATTTTGGAGCTCCATGTAACGGCCCATGACGCGGCGCTTGTCCTCCCGGATGTCAGAAACGGCGACCCATTGGATACCGGCAGGAATTTGAGATGCCGCAGCTCGCAGGCGGTCGCCTTGTGCACCACAGCCGACGAGGGCGCACTTAATTGTGCGTCCGGCCTGCTCGCTTTGAGCTATTGCACTCTTACTGGTGGCTAGATAAATGCCAGCTCCTGAAATTGCACTGGTGCGCAGGAAAGAACGGCGGTCCATGAACTTCGAAAGTCCAGATGGCTGAGGGGTAGTGATCTCGGTGCTCATAGGGTGTGTGCGAAGGTTACGTCCTGTCTAAGATCACGCGTCTGCACTTTTCTTTTTACGCTTCAAAATTCCATCAATGGAAAGGAAGCCATTTTTGGCGGTGGTCAGGGCAAGATAGGTGATGATGATACCGATGCCAATGTTCACCCCCAATTCGGTGTCATCTGGAAGTGCCGCCAAACCAAAGCCGAGTGAGAGAAAAGTCATTCCAGCAGCCAAGAGTGAAATTTCACTAAAGATACCAAGGGCGACCCAGACACCCACAAAAAGCAGGGCATAACCAATGCCGTACGCATAGGCGTCGATAGCCGCGGGCGGCAGGAAAGCTGGCAAGAAACTGTTATCAGTCATCAGCTTAGCGATGACACCAGTCTTGGTATCATAGTTGCCTGCATTGAAAGTAGCCGCGACACCATCGCCAGAGCGGAATTTGTCCACACCTGCCATAAAGAGACGCATACCGACCCAGAGACGGGTGATCAAATTGGCAAAAGCGAGATCGAGGCGAGGGCAGCAGGAGGTAGTAGAGCAGGTCTTATCTGACATAGATTTATTGGGTTGGTCGGTGAATGAGGAAGGTGAGTTTGAACGAAGCAGTAAGAAAATCCAGCGAAATCTAGAGACCTAAAATATCATTTTAATATTATTATATAATTTTTAAATACGTATTTTATCATTAAAATATTTCCGCCTTTTTTAAACAGCCAGAAATGCTAAGACGACGCATGCGTTTTTTTTGCGGTTTGATCTTGGCAATTCTGTCCTCTATCTCAGCTCATGGTGACCCAGCAGACTGGTATGCTATTCATGTCATCGATGATACCAGTGAGCGTGGCGTGCCATTGGTCACTCTGACGACGGTCAATCACATTTCCCACACGACAGACAGCGCTGGCTGGATTGCTTTTCATGAACCCGGGCTGATGGGCAAAGAGGTTTTTTTTCATATCAACTCTCCCGGCTACACGTTTGCCAAAGACGGCTTTGGCTACTCCGGCATGCGTCTCACGCCAAAACTCGGAGAAACCCATGAAATCCGCATCACGCGGCTCAACATCGCCGAGCGTTTACCTCGTCTCACCGGCCAGGGAATTTATCGTGACTCGGAACTACTGGGAAAGGAAAGTCCGCTACCACACGCCAATTTTAACATGACTCTGGGACAGGACAGCGTTCAGGCCCTTCCTTGGCAGGGGCGGCTTTTTTGGCTCTGGGGTGACACAAATGTAGCCCACTATCCACTGGGGAACTTTCACACGACTTGCGCTTGGTCGGATCTACCTAAACAGGGGGGGCTACATCCGGCAGAAGGTGTCCATTTGGAATACCTCACAACCAATACGGGGGGGATTCGTTCTATGCTCCCCATGGAGGCCCCTGGACCCGTGTGGATTTTTGGCCTGCTAACCGTGGAGGATGCAATGGGGAAAGAACATTTGCTGGGCCATTACGGGCGCTTTAAAGACCTGACTAAACGCCTAGAACACGGCATCGCCGAATACGAGGAAAGCCTCGGGCGCTTCACTATAATGACAACTCTCGGAGATGA
>CAMBPS010000153.1 GCA_945869675.1 Prosthecobacter debontii
GGACTAACGTTTTATTAGCGTCACAGCGTGAGCGGGCGCTAAACCTAGATTCAGGAATGGCTGACCGCCGATTTGCATCCGTCATTGATTCCACAAGGCTTTTCGCCTCTTGGGCGGTGTCACCCAAGACACAGCCGCTTCGAGTCGAACAAGCCTTGTGAAACCAAGCCCTGGCGCAACTCAACGATCTTCCATTCCCGGATCTAGGCTAAACCAAGAGCTGTGGTTTGTTTATGATGACCTCAGCGAACGGGGGGATACCAAAGATTTAAGACTGATCTCCGCCATCTTCCTCATCATGCTTCACTTCCCGCTGACGTCGAAGCTGAAGAGGAGTTCTTGGTCGCGTAGGTAGAGTCTGCCGCCGCTGACGACGGGGTGGGTCCAGACCATGCCTTTGGGGTTACGTTGAGTGGTTTGCGGACTGAGAGTGAATCGGCCTTTTTCTTTCCAGGCTTTCGGGTCGGCCTCGATCAGCACGGCAGTGCCGGTTTTTTCTTCCAGCAGATAGAGCATACCATCCGCAGCGTGGATGCTGCCTTTGCCGAGGGCTTTCTTTTCGGTCCACTGCACGGCTCCTGTTTTCAGCTCCATGCAGGTCCAGCCGGCCTTGTCGTTGTAGCCGTAAAGGTAGTCGCCAATGAGGATGACGCCACCGTGATGGTTCACCATGTCCGTGCTGGCGTAGAGTTCTTCCACCGCATTGGCAGCACCGATTTTGATCGACTTGCAGCCGACTCCGTAACCTGCGGCGACGAAGACTTGGCCATCTTTAAAAATGGGGGTCGGGATGACGGCGGTCTTGCCAGGGAAGGCGGACTTCCAGAGCAGTTTGCCATCGGCAGCATTGACGCCTGCGATGGTTTCCATCGTGAGCTGGATGATCTGTCGGCTGCCGTTATGAGTGACGGCGATGGCGCTGGCGTATTGAGCGTTGTCGGTCCACTCGGCGGACTGCCATGCGACTTTGCCAGTGGTTTTATCAAAGGCGGTGAGTGTGCCCTGGGGGCCGCCTGGGGTGGTGATAACGAGATTGCCATCGACCAGCGGACTCTCGCAGTAGCCCCAGCCGGGGATCTTGCCGCCAAGTTCGGTCATGCTGGCGCGCCAGACTTCTTTGCCATCGGCAATCGAAAGGCAAACGAGCACGCCTTTGCCACAGAGGGCATAAATTTTGTCGCCATCGACACTCGGGGTGGCGCGCGGGCCGTTGCCCCAGCCGTTGGTGAGTAAGGCCCCAACTTCAGCGGACCATTTTTCTTTGCCCGTGGCGAAATCGACTGCGATCACATATTCCACGGCATCACGCGAGCCCATGGTGTAAAGTGTGCTGCCGACGACGGCGACGCCTGAGTAGCCAAGACCCACGTCTTCATTGCGCCAGAGTTGCTTAGGCCCTGCATCAGACCACTTTTTCAATAAGCCTGTCTCAGGAGAGATGTCTGTGCGGTCGGCTCCACGAAAAGTGGGCCAGTCGGCTGCGTTTGCAGTGAGGGTGAGCGCTAGGGCGGAAAGGAGGTGAATCTTCATACAGGTTATCTGAAACGCAGATTCAGCCCCGAGTCGCCTGGAAAGACCAGAAAAATCGTGCGGAATCGTTATTTTACTCGCGGTCTTTGCATCATTCCTTTGCGTCTTGGCCTCTTTGCGTGAAATCCTAGCCCTGAATGTCCCAACCCACCCTTATCCTAGGCACTCGCGGTAGCGAGCTCGCCCTGACCCAGACTGAAACGGTCACCCAAGAGCTTTTGAAAGCCCACGCGCATCTGAACGTGGAGCGGAAGATCATCCAGACCAGCGGTGACAAACGCCAGGACCTGCGCTTTTCCGAGTTCAGTGACGTGGTGCAGGTGGACAAGGGCATCTTCATCAAAGAGCTGGAGATGGCTTTGGAAAAAGGCGAAATTGATGCAGCGGTGCATAGCCTGAAAGACATGCCGTCTGATTTGGCCGCCGGATTTCAAATCGCTGCTGTGCTGCCGCGCGCTCCGATTGAGGACGTGCTGATCACTCGGGAAGCCTGCAGTTTAGAGACTCTTCCCAAAGGAGCCCGTGTGGGCACCAGCAGTGTGCGTCGCGCGGCTCAGCTGAAGTGGCTACGTCCTGATGTCGAGATCGTGGAGATCCGTGGCAATGTGCCGACGCGGGTGAAAAAGGTGCTCGGTGAGCAGCCGCTGGATGCCGTGATGCTGGCTGCGGCTGGCTTGCTAAGACTGGGCCTCATGTCGGGAGATCGTATTGAGATTGAGGGCCAAACCATTCACGCGCTGACGCTTGATCCGGTGACTTTTTTACCAGCCGCTGGTCAGGGAGCCATCGCCATTGAATGTCGCGTAGGCGATGTCGAATCCTACGCTCTCTTACGTGCTCTGAATCATGCCGAGACTGAAACACGTGTCATTGCCGAGCGGGAATACCTGCGCCTCCTAGGAGCGGGCTGCCAGACGCCCGTCGGTGCCCACACTTGGATCAGTGGAGATGAGCTGCACATGGCGGTGCGTGTTTTTGACGAAGCTGACCTTTCTGCCGCGCCCAAAGAATTCCAAAGCAGCGGACCTGCGGATGCCCCGAAGGCACTGGCGGCTAGGTTGGCGCAGCAGTTGAAGCTGTCATAAACTGAGCCGAACTCACAGCCTCAAGTATCCGACTCGGGTCGTTTAGCTTGGCGTGCTTGCGGTTCTTTCCAGGGTGGTCTTCCTGGAAGGTCGTCAACAAGTAGCAGACCTGTGATGAATCGATGGTTTCTGCTGTCATGATGTCGTTGCTAGAACGTAATCCTCGTTACCGTTCAGTCTCTCATGTCTCTCCTCAGCTTATCCCATGTTTCCAAAGCCTACCGCGAGCCTGGTCGTGGTCAATTGGTGCCCGTTTTAAAGGACATTACTCTCACGATTCAGGCAGGTGAGTCTGTGGCGATCGTCGGGCCTTCGGGTTGTGGCAAAAGTACGCTGCTCAACATTCTCGGAACGCTGGATTTGGCGGATGCTGGGGACTTTGTTTTCGAGGGACAATCCATCGCTGGCTGTTCGACGGCCGATCTCGCCAAGCTGCGCAGTGAAAAGATCGGCTTCATCTTTCAGCTTCATCACCTGATGCCGCAGTGCACGGTTTTGGAGAATGTGTTGCTGCCGACTTTAGCGCTCAAGGTTAAGCCTGCGGCCGATGTCTTAAAAAAACGTGCGGAACAGTTACTGGCTTCGGTGGGTCTACAGGATCGGCTTTCCTGGAAGCCTGCGCAACTTTCGGGTGGTGAACGTCAGCGCGTGGCCGTGGTCCGTGCTTTGATCAATGAACCGAGACTCATCCTCGCTGACGAACCTACGGGAGCACTGGATGAAAAGAATGCCGAGTCCCTGACGACCCTGCTGCTGGATCTGCAAAAGACCACAGGTGTCAGTCTGGTGATGGTGACGCATCATCCAGCTCAGGCCGCCAGAATGAGCCGGGTGTTGACGATGCATGAGGGGACTTTGAACGGTTGATCGGAGGTTTCACTGCATGACACTTTTCCAATTCATCCTCTCTTCTGCCCGTCATTATTGGCGTGCGCATTTAGGTCTGCTTTTCGGGGCCTTTTTGGCTTCGGCCATTTTGTGCGGCTCACTGTTGGTTGGCGATTCTGTGAGGGCTAGCCTGCGCCGAGTTGCGGAGTTGCGACTTGGCCAAGTGGAGTCGGGCCTTATAGGCGGAGACCGTTGGTTCACGGAAAATCTGGCCCGTCAGGTCCAGTCTGTACCAGCCATCTTGGCCGTTGGTTCGGCCAGCGGAACCAATGGCAAGGTGCGAGTGAATGGCGCGCAGGTACTTGGCGTCGATGTGGATTTCTGGAAGCTGAGCGCAAGAGGAACTCCCGTGTCGATTGGCAAGACGGACATGGCCTTGAATGAGCCGCTGGCTAAGAAGTTAGGTGTCAAGGTGGGGGATACGGTCTTGGTGCGCATGGAGAGGCCAAGTGCCATCTCTCGGGATGCGCCATTGTCTGGCAGCACAAACCAAGACATCTCTCTGCGTCGCAAAGTCGGGGCGATCGTCACTGCGGAGGACTTCGGCGCCTTTCAGCTCATGGCTTCACAAATCACGCCGGACACCGTGTTTGTGAATTTGGCCGACTTGCAGACTCAACTGGAAATGGACGGCAAGGTGAATGCCGCGCTTTCCACTAGTGCCTTGCGAGATCGCACGGCCGAGTTGGAGAAGGTCAAGACGTTGGACGACTTCGGTTTACGACTCACACGAGTCTCTGGCTCGGTGAAGGAGTGGGAAGTCAGCACCACGCGTGTGTTTGTGGACCAAACACTGGCGGCGAAATTGTTGCAGCGTGAGGGCAGTTATGGTGTGCTGACTTATCTGGTGAATGGCCTAAAGTCGGCGAAAGGTGGCACGCCTTATTCCATGATCACTGCAGCTGATCGTATGAATCGAGGCAGCGCGCCGACAGAGTCTGGGATCACCATCACTCAATGGCTGGCGGATGATCATGGATTGAAGATCGGCGATTCTTTGGAGATCTTTTATTTTGTCGTGGGGCTGGGTCGTGAACTGAAACAACAAACGGCCAGTTTCACCGTGAAGGGTATTTTACCGATGTCCGATCCCGAAGTGATCCGAGCCTGGACACCTGAGTTTCCGGGCGTGTCTGACGTGGATAACTGCCGTGACTGGGAGCCGGGCATTCCCATGGATATGAAAGCCATTCGTGATCAAGACGAAAAGTATTGGGACGACTACAAAGGCACCCCGAAGGGTTTTATAAGCCTCTCCTCAGGTCAGAAATTATGGGCGAATCGTTTTGGCCAACTTACGGCCATTCGTTTTGCTGACAGTGGTCAAGATGAGGCGGCTCTGCGTCAGGAATTGCTGGCCCAATTGTCCCTCGCCGACATTGGACTTGTCCCACGTTCATTCAAAGCGGATGCGCATGCCGCCGCTAAGGGCAGTGTCGATTTTGGGGGGCTCTTCATTGGGCTGAGTCTCTTTTTGATTGCGGCAGCCTTGGTGTTTTCGGCCTTGTTGTTCTTGTTCACGCTTGAGCGCCGCGCCGCTCAGGTGGGGCTGCTTTTAGCCTTGGGCTGGTCCGCTAAGATGGTGCGACTCGCCTTGCTGGGAGAGGCCGGAGTGATTGCTCTTGTCGGGAGCTTGTGCGGACTTTTAGGTGGAGTTGGTTATACCAAGCTAGCCTTGCATGGCCTTGGCGGTACTTGGTCGGGTGCTTCTCAGGGCTTGCCACTGGTGTATTCAGGCAGCGTTGGCACCATGATCGGTGCAGGCGTGGGCTCAGTGATTGTGGTCTTATTGACGCTCTGGTGGGCTGGTCGGAAAATGCTGCGGGCTCAACCCAGAGACCTGCTCGGAGCTTGGAGCGCTGAGGAGGCGGATGCTAACGATTGTAAGCAAAAGCGACTCTGGATCCCCTTGATGATCTTTCTGATTGCCGGTGGGTTGGTCTTTGCCGCCAAGTCCGCCAAAGCACCCGAAGCTGTCGCTGGTATGTTTTTTGGCAGTGGTTTTATGTTTCTCATCTCTGGGCTGATGCTGCTAGGCCGCTGGATGCGGCGCGATGGACGTCAGTTGGCACAGACACTCAGGCAGATCGGTCAGCGGAATGTGTCTCGTCGCCCAGCCCGTAGTTTGGCGGTGATCGGCATGATGGCCGGCGGCATCTTCATGGTGACGGCGGTGAATGCTTTCCGCATGAGTGCGGGAGATACCACTCAGCCAACTTCAGGTACAGGTGGTTTTGCTTTGATCGGCGAGTCATCGTTGCCGATCTACGAGGATCTGAATACCAAGGCTGGACTCGACGCGTTCGGTTTGGATGAGAAACTCATGGCTGGCGTGAAGGTCGTGCCTTTCCGTGTCAGGGAAGGGGATGATGCCAGCTGTTTGAATCTTAATCGTGCGCAGAAGCCTGTGCTTGTCGGCGTGAATCCAACATTACTCGCTGGTCGTTTTCGATTGGCTGGCGGAGCCGGTTGGGAGTCCTTGGTCGATTTTGTTTTTGATCGTCAGGTGAAGACAAACGGCGCGACTGATAACGTGTTGCACCCACTCGATCCATTGCCGGGTGCTCCTGTGGCCATGGCTGATCAAGCCACTGCCATGTGGGGACTTGGAAAAGGCGTGGGTGACGCGGTGACTTATCAGAATTCAGCTGGAGAGGATTTCGCCGTGACTCTGCGTGGCTTGCTAGCGGGCTCCATTCTTCAGGGAAAGCTGGTCACTAGCGAGTCGGCCTTTCTCAAAGCTTACCCCGACGCTGCTGGCTATCGGTTCTTCCTGATTGATGCTCCTGCTGATCGAGTCGCTGAGGTCAGTGCTCACCTGACACGCCAACTCGAGCCTCGCGGGCTTGCTCTTCAGCCTGCTCGTCAGCGGCTGGAGACTTTCCTCAGTGTGCAAAACACCTACATCGGCATCTTTACCATTCTTGGTGGACTTGGCGTGTTGCTAGGCACCGCGGGACTTGGCGTTCTTGTTGCTCGGCATGTTCTTGAGCGTCGGGGCGAACTCGGTCTCATGCAGGCCCTCGGTTTTCTGCCTGCAGCTCTGCGAAGTCTCGTGCTTGGTGAGCACATCGCTCTTTTAGTGAGCGGCTTGTTGCTTGGCGTCTTCTGTGCGCTTATCGCCGTTTGGCCAAGTGTCACTCAAGGTGGCGGCGATCTCCCCATCGCCTTCCTCGCCTCTCTGCTCGGCGGTGTGCTCACCTTCGGTGTCTTCATTTGCGGGTTAGCCGTGACCACTGCCCTTAAAGGTCGTCTGCTCGATTCGATTCGCCGCGAGTAGCTGCAGGCAGAACCTCCTAGTAGCTGCGCCGAGTTTTGGTTTCCACCGTGGTGGAGAGTG
>CAMBPS010000154.1 GCA_945869675.1 Prosthecobacter debontii
TCACGCGGATCTACCGGGTCGAGCCGGGTTTCCTGACCCTCGGCCAAGAACAGAGAGACCCATTTGCTAGACAAGATCAGAGAGAACCCTTCGCCGGTGAGCCTCCGCTGGTGAGCATGACAGCGCAGCAGCTTCTCGAAAAGAACGGCATCACCTTCCCGGAAGGTGCCCGCGCTCTTTTTCAGCCCGTCACCTCGCAATTGATTGTGCGCCATACGCGTCTCGCTCTCGATCAAATCGAAGCCATCATCGACCGTCTTCACAAGCGGCTACCGCAAGTGTACTTCCAGTGCAGGCTGATCCGAGCCGACGGCCACTTTGGCACCCATGAAGGCATCTTGAAGCCCGATGAGGTCAAGGAACTGCTGAGCCAAGTTTCGCAGCAGAAGGGCATGGATCTCATGAGTGCTCCGACCGTCACGGCGAAGTTAGAGAATGATGTCACCATTGAGGTGGTACGGGAGGTGATGCCCAAGCTGCTACCCGATGGAAAGCTAAGCGGCGAAATGAAAGTTCTCGGTCCGCGCATTCATCTCCTCGCCAAACCGGCACCGGCAGGCAAAGCCACGATGGAAGCAAAAATCGATCTCGGTGTCGATCCTGATTCCGAATATCCGTGGCTGCCAAAAAAAGATGCCAAACCCGACTGGGATCGTCTGCAAACATTCACCGTGTCTTCCAAGGCCGTGCTCGCCAGCGGAGAGACGCTCATCCTGCATCTCCCCACATCGAAAAAGCCCGTCACCGTGCTCATCACCACCGAGGCGCTGAATCCGCAAGGCCAGAAAGCCATCAGCTTTGAATCCACTGCCACCATGCAGCCCTCCAGCACTGGTGTCGATGTGCCTGACAAAGCCGTCAGCGAATGGGCCGTGCGTGTTTACAAGCTTCCCAAAAGCTTTCCGCAGGACAAAACGCCTGTCGAGGTTCTCAAAGCCGCTGGCATCGCCTTCCCAAAAGGCGCGGACATGTCTCTCAATGACGACCAACTCACCGTGCGAAACACGAAGCCCAACCTAGAGCTGATTGAAGCGTGGCTCGAGGCGATGATTTATCGCGAGGTCAAAAAGAGCGTGCACCTTTCCGTGAAAGCCGCCGAGATGAAAGGCGACCTTGCGAAGCAGATGAATGACTGGCTGCAACCTTCGACCGAAAAGGTGGACGCCACCCAAACACCCGCAATTACCGAGCCGCCGCCACTCGCCCTGTGGCAGGAGTTCACCATAAGCGGCATCTTCACCAATCCTCAGTTCGAAAAAGTAATGAAGAGCCTTGCCGTCTCCGATGCCAAGCTGGAAGTGCTGAACCCCAATCCGAAGTCGCAGATGTATGTCCTCCCCGCCGCCATGGGAGGTCAGGAGATGAAAGTCGAGCCCGTGATCGGCCCCGATGGGTACACCATCGAGCTGACCATCCGCACGCCATCGCAGGATCAAAACCCCGCCAGAATCATTTCCACTGCCATCACCATTTGGGACGGCCAGACGGTCGTTTTGGGCTCCCAGCCTTCCGAAGGCGTTTCGAGGTTCCTCTTCATCACGGGTTCCCTCATCGAAGAGAAAGGGCAAAAAGTGAAATGAGGTTTTGCCGCTTAGTGGCGACGCCTTCATCATGCGTACTCACGCCGCCAGCCTCGTGTCGCACATCACACACACTTTGACGTGGCATCTGCGATTGCCGCTGGTCTTTTCATCAGTCATTCCTCATTCTGAATTCGTCATTTCATCATCATGCCTAAACTCGCCGCCTTCCCGAAAGCCTTCATGGTCGCCCTCTGCAAAGAAGGGACGATGACCGTGTCCGAATGGATCAAGCTCGCCTCCACACTCGATGTGCAGGGCCTCGAATGGTATGCGGGCTTCCTGGAGATGGCCGATGAGAAAAACTGGCCGCGTTTTCGCAAAGAGGTCGAGAACACCGGCAAGGTGATCCCGATGATGTGCTGCTCCCCGGATTTCACGCATCCCGACGCAGCGTTCCGCGAAAAGGAGATCGCCAAGCAGAAGCGCTGGATCGACATGACGCACACGCTCGGTGGCTCGTATTGCCGGGTGCTCAGCGGTCAGCGTCGGCCTGAATTGACGCTGGATGAAGGCGTGAAGCTCGCGGCAGACTCGATCTATGCCTGTCTGCCCTATGCGCAGGAACGCGGCATCACGTTGATCATCGAGAACCACTACAAGGACGACTTTTGGGACTACCCCGAGTTCGCGCAGAAGATGGATGTCTTCTGCAAGCTCGTCGATGCCGTGAACCATCCGAACTTCGGCGTGAACTACGACCCCTCGAACACCTACCTCGCCGGTGAGGACCCCATCGAACTGCTAAAACGCGTCTCGCACCGCGTCGTCACCATGCATGCCAGCGACCGTTACCTCGCGGAAGGAACCATCGAAGATCTGCGCAAAGAGGAAGGCGGTGCTCAAGGCTACGCCAAACGTCTCCGCCATGGCGAAATCGGCAAAGGCCTCAACGACTACGATGCCATCTTCACTGAGCTGAAAAACAAGGGTTTCAACGGCTGGATCAGCATCGAAGATGGCGTCGATGGCATGGAGCAACTCGCGCGCAGCGTGGAGTTCTTGAAGAAGAAGATCGCGCAGCATTGGAGCTGAAAAATGATCGCGACTTTTGTGGCTCAAGCACGTTCACCAAGCCCGCTATGACCATGAAAGCCCTCCTACCTCTCGTGTTGATCATCAAGCTGTCTCAGGCGGCGGAAACGATGCCTCCTTCGCGAACGCGGAGGGAAAGAAGGTGTGGTTCGCTTACCCGCGCTTCACGAAGGGTGAAGCGTCCATCGTTTATCACGCTGGCGGCAAACTCTTCCTCTACACGCTCGCCGATGGCTTGACGAAGCAGGTCTCCACCGATGCCAAGGCCGACTACCGCTACCCACATGGCGAAGCCACACCGAACTGAGTCGTCCGCCATTCCCTTCATCTTCGACTCCCCTTCCACATGAAACACAGCATCTGCCGTCACTTCACCACGCTTTTCCTGATCACCACGGCAGCACTGCACGCCGAGTTGCCGAGCAAGAAACTCGCGCCTGTTTTGCAGCCGTATGTCGATCGCAAGACGCTCGCGGGGGCGGTGGTGCTGGTGGCTGATCCTGACAAGGTGCTGGATGTCGAGGCGGTGGGGTTTGAAGATGTGGCGGCGAAGAAGGCGATGCAGACGAACTCGATATTCTGGATCGCTTCGCAATCGAAGCCAATCACAGCGGTGGCGTTCATGATCCTGGTCGATGAGGGCAAAGTTAGCGTCGATGATCCGGTAGAGAAGTATTTGCCGGAGTTCAAAGGTCAGAGGATGAACCTCAGCACCGATCCAAAGAAGCATGAACTCGTGGCTCTACGTCATCCGATCCTGGTGCGTGAAGTGCTCAGCCACACCAGCGGGCTTGATTTCAAATCGCCGATGGAAGCCCCAACGCTCGATTTGAAGCCGCTGGCCGAGCGCGTCAGCAGCTACGCGAAGATAGCACTGCTGTTCCAGCCCGGTAGCAAATCCAAGTACTCCAACGCTGGCATCAACACCGCAGGCCGCATCATCGAAGTGGTCAGTGGCATGAAGTATGAAACCTTCCTCGCTGAGCGGCTCTTCAAGCCTCTGGGCATGAACGACACGACCTTTTGGCCCAACCAAGAGCAGCAGGCCCGCCTCGCAAAGTCCTACAAACCGAACGCTGCTAAGGACGGCCTCGAAGAACTGCCCGTGGGCCAGCTTCTCTATCCGCTCGACAGCCGCGAGCGCTTCCCGATGCCTGCAGGCGGCCTGTTCTCGACGGCGAATGACCTGTCGCTCTTCTACCGCATGATGGCGAACGGCGGCACGCTCAACGGCACACGCATCCTCTCCGAAAAAGCCGTGCAGACCGCGACCCGCGATCAATCCGGTGAGGCCAAATCCAACTACGGCTTCGGCTTCGGCACCGATGGCAAGTCCTTCACGCACGGCGGGGCTTACGGCACGAACTCGCGCTACGACCGCGAGAACAAGCTCGTCACCGTCTTCCTCGTGCAACACGCCGGTTGGTCCGGCGATGGCAGAAGCATCCTGCCCACTTTCCAAAAGGCCGCGACGGCTGCATTTGGCCTCAAAGGCCAAGCAAGTGCACCCACTCTCAATATCGGTATCAACAGCGCTCCTGCGTCTGTCTTGAAGCCGAAAGAGACGAAATAGCACAAACGGCGATGCTGAAAGCAATTGCGCAAACAGATGTCAAGTCGCAACGATGCCTCGATCATGAAACACCTTCTCTTCCTTGCCCTCGTCACCACCTCGCTTTTCGCCCAAGAGCCGGAGCGTATCCGCGATGTCATCTACACCAAGCACGATGGCGTGGCACTGACGAAGGATGTCTTCAAGCCGGCACAGCCAAATGACGCGGTCATCATCAAGTTCGTGAGCGGCGGGTGGAAATCGAATCACAACGGCATCAGCGACGGTGGCGGGCCCCAGGCGGGCTACGAAGCCTAAGCAAAACATTCCAAGGAGATAAACAAAAACGCTGCCCCAGCAAACAGCCACTCAATTGGCACGACACATGCTTTAATTCATCCAATGCTCTCTCCCATCCAAGAGTATCTCAATCAACTTCACTCTCGTTATGCCTCCGTTATGGACGGTCATGTGGCGAATTATATTCCGGAACTAGCCAAAGCAGACCCGCACTTGTTTGGCATCTGCATCGCCACGCGCGACGGGCATGTCTATGAGGTAGGTGACACGCGGCAACCCTTCACCATTCAATCCATGTCCAAGGCGTTGGTTTATGGACTAGCTTTAGAGGATCGGGGAGAAGAGCATGTCTTGTCACGCATCGGAGTCGAGCCATCAGGCGAAGCGTTCAATGCCATTAGCCTTAAAGCAGGAACCGGCACACCATTCAACCCGATGATCAACGCAGGTGCCATTGCGACATCTGGGCAGGTTTTGAAAAAGGACGGGCGCAGTCGCATTGACCGCGTGCTGGAGTATCTCAGTGGTTTCGCCGGACGAGAGCTACAGATCAACAACACTGTTTTTGAAAGCGAGAGCCAGACAGGTCATCGAAACCGTGCTATCGGCTGGCTTTTGCGAAACTTTGGCATTCTAGACGAAGATCCAGATGAGTCTCTAGAGACCTACTTCAAGCAATGCTCTGTCGAAGTCACGTGCCGCGATCTGGCGCTGATGGCAGCGACACTGGCGAATCAAGGTGTGCAACCGCTGACGGGCAAACGCGCGATTGCTGCCGACTATGTGGACAATGTGCTCGGTGTCATGGCAAGTTGCGGGATGTATGATTGGTCAGGCGAATGGATTTACCGTGTCGGACTCCCAGCCAAGAGTGGTGTGGGCGGCGGCATCATCGCCGTGCTGCCTGGTCAGTTGGGCATTGGTGTCTTTTCACCTCCTTTGGATACTCAGGGCAACAGCTTCCGTGGAATCAAAGTATGCATGGATCTGGCCCGTGAATTGTCACTTCACATGCTCAATCCGACGGCGACTCCTCGTTCCGCAGCGCGTCTGACCTATCGCGGAGGCGAAGTTATGGCTCGGCGGCGTTTGCCACTCTCAACGGGCGAATTGCTGCGCCAGCATGGTTCAAGCATCCAGATCATTGAACTTCAAGGAGGACTCACCTTCACCACCATTGAGCCCGTGGTGCGGCAGGCCAGCCAACTCGCTGAACATGCTTGTAAACACATCATTTTCGACCTGCGTGCTGTCCTCAGCGCGAACTCAGTAAGCTTGACTCTGCTGGCAAATCTCGGCACAAAGTTGGCCGAGCATGGCGCGACCATGGCGTTCTGCCAACCGGGCAAATTACTAGCCACGTTGCACGACATTGGCATTCCTAGAGAACATATTTTCACCTCACTTGACGGAGCCTTGGAAGCTTTTGAGGACGCTTTATTACTCGAAGTTTCCGGCATCTCATGGCGACCCAGCGGAACTTTGAAAATCCATGAATGCTCTTTGTTTCGTTCATGTTCGGAAGAGGACTTAGCCCTCGTTGAACAGGAGCTTCAACTCCGCAGCTATGAGGAGAATGACGCACTGATCACCGCTGGTGAAAGCGCTGACGAGATGTTCGTCCTCTTGAAAGGCACGGTCGAAGTTCAGATCCATGCTAAGAAGGACTCACCTAAGCGTGTCGACTTATTAAATCCTGGAATGACTGTGGGTGAGATGGCCTTTTTGGATGGATCGCCGCGTTCCGCGAGTGTCGTGGCCATGGAGCCCGTGGACTGCCTTGTCATCTCAAAAGCATGGTTCGAAAGTCTCCAAGAGAGGCGGCCAGGCTTGAAGATCGCGCTCTTGCAGGAGATGACACGAGAGATTTCAGCTCGTCTGCGGCAGGCAAACGTGCAAATTGCTGCGCTTCAACGATCCTAAAACCGTCGCTCTTCTATGGCTGATTCGCAGCGAGGGTGTGGAATCTGGATCCAGGGTAGAAGCTGATTTTGAGAAAGGTTTCGACTGATCTAAAAGGGAAATGGTGCCACGTCATCAGATTGGACTCGGTATCTCGTCACTCGCCTGAATTTCGACTGGGTAGGGAAACGCGATGCTCTTGATCTCGGAACGTAGCTTTTCCGCAGCGGCATGGGACAAGGGCGATCGTAACCCAAATTGAAACACCTCCATGATTGGAATGAATAAGCCTAGATCCGGGAATGGAAGATCGTTGAGTTGCGCCAGGGCTTGGTTTCACAAGGCTTCTTCGACTCGAAGCGGCTGTGTCTTGGGTGACACCGCCCGAGAGGCGAAAAGCCTTGTGGAATCAATGACGGATGCAAATCGGCGGTCAGC
>CAMBPS010000155.1 GCA_945869675.1 Prosthecobacter debontii
AAAGCCAGCCAACCCGCCCAAACTGAAGCTACCACGACTAGAGTCATGAGCACCCAACGCCAGCGCCGGTGAAAAGCATGCCTGCGATCCAAGCCTTCTTTCGACTGCCCAACGCCATCCATCACCCGATCCAGCACATAAACAATCCAGACACACAGACCTAATCCCGGCAATGCCCCAGGCATGATGGATAGATGATGAAAATGCGCCAAAGCCCAGGCCCAGACCACCGCCACCAGCGGCGCTTCAAGGCTAAGAAGATGCAGCCAAAGCCAAATTGGAGAAGCCTGCGGAGAGTGGGGAGAATTAGAAGTCACGAGAGAGTTGCCAAGAAAACGGGATCCGCATGATAAAAGCAAGCCTGCTCCTAAACCTAGATCCGGGAATGGAAGATCGTTGAGTTGCGCCAGGGCTTGGTTTCACAAGGCTTATTCGACTCGAAGCGGCTGTGTCTTGGGTGACACTGCCCGAGAGACGAAAAACCTTGTGGAATCAATGATGGATAGAAATCGGCAGTCAGCCATTCCTGAATCTAGGCTAAACCATCGGTCACAGGAATATTCGTTTCTGTAACAAGCCTCGGACAAAATGCCATCCCTCGACCGTTTAGTCCAAACATGTTCCGCGTCCTTTCCGTCCTTTTAGTCCTTTCGGTCCTTCCTGCCTCTGCCCAAACCGAGGTCGCAGGCAATGAAGCGGTCAAAAAGATCATCGAAACAAGAGCCGGCCGCGGTGTGATGCGTGATGACACGCCACCCACGCCAGCTGCAGAAGCTGTGAAGCAATTCAAACATCGCAGCGATGTCGCGATCGATCTCATGGCCTCCGAACCCGATGTCGAGCAACCCCTTCATGCGAGTTGGGACAGCAAAGGTCGCATGTGGGTCACGATGTATCGCCAATACCAGTTTCCGGCTGGATTGAAGATCGTCAGCTATGACCAGCACCTGCGTGCAAAGTTCGACAAAGTGCCGCTACCACCGCCACGCGGAGAAAAAGGGGCAGATAAGATCACCGTCTTCGAAGACACCGACGGCGACGGCTTTTTCGACAAGCACGAGGACGTCGTCACCGGTCTGAACATTGCCAGCGCCGCGTTGCACGGCATGGGTCGCATCTGGGTGCTCAATCCGCCCTATCTGCTGAGCTATCCCGACACCGATTTCGATGCCAAACCCGATGGCGATCCCGAGGTCGAACTCAGCGGTTTCGGCCTTGAAGACACGCACAGCGTCGCCACCAGCCTTCAATGGGGCATGGACGGCTGGCTTTATGGAGCCAACGGCAGCACCACCACCGGCAACGTCAGCAGCACCAATACAAAGAACGTGAAATGGGAAGGCCAATGCATCTGGCGCTACCATCCGAAAAAGAAGACCTTCGAAATTTATGCCGAAGGCGGTGGCAACACCTTCAGTCTCGACATCGACAGCAAGGGTCGGATTTTCTCCGGCACCAACAACGCGACTCGCGGCATGCACTACGAGCAAGGCAGCTACGGCATCAAAGGTTGGGGCAAACACGGCCCGCTCACCAATCCGTATGCCTTCGGCTGGTTCGAGCACATGAAGCTGGAAGGCGACAATAAACGCTTCTCCCAAGCTTTCACCCTCTATGAAGGTGGCCTACTCGGAAGCGCCTACGAAGGCAAAATCATCGCGCCAAATTCCCTGCACAATCTTGTCTATGTCAGTCAACTGCTGCCAGATGGCTCCACCTTAAGCAACAAAGACGAAGAGCAGCTCATGACCACCACCGACCGCTGGTTCCGCCCTGTCTGGAGCGGCGTCGGCCCCGATGGCGGCTTCTACATGCTCGACTGGTATGACACCCGCCTCAGCCACGTCAGCCCCGTCGATGACTGGCACAAAACCAGCGGCCGCATCTACCGCGTCCGCCCCGCCGCAGGTGCACCGAAGTTGAAACCCTTTGATTTGAGCCAAGCAAACAGTGAGGCCTTGCTAGGCTACTTGAGCCATCCGAACGAATGGTTCCGCAAACAAGCCGTGCTGGAGATTGGCTGGCGAAACATGACCGATCTCGTGCCGAAGATCAAAGCCATGCCTCTCACCTTGGAAACACTCTGGGCTCTCGATGCACTCAACGCTGTTCAAGAACTGCCGCTCAATGCCAGCGATCCCTACCTTCGTCGCTGGGCGGTCAAAATGATCGGCGAAGGACATGAAGATCGCGCGGACAATCTTATCCGCTTAGCTCGCAAGGAGCAACATCCCGAAGTCCGTGCTCAAATCCTTGCAAGTGCCAAAAGGCTGCCGGCCAACTCTGCGCTGCCTCTTCTCTGGAGCGGCGATGCCGAAGACCAAAGCGGACATCTGCCACTGCTCGCCTGGTGGGCGCTCGAATCGAAGGCCGAAAAAGAACGCGAAGCCGTCTTCGCCTTCCTCAAGTCCGACAAGGCTTTCCTTACCACCAAGCTCTTCCGCGACCACCTCGCCGACAAGCTCGCGAAACGCTACGCGTTGGCGGGTGGTGAAGAAAACCTCAACTCCTGCGCTGATCTGCTCGCACTCACCAACGACGAAGCCCTGCGTAGCAAATTCATTTCGGGCATCGCCTCGGCGTTTGAAGGCGCGGAGATGCCAAAACTGCCGGATTCTCTCACCAAGGCTCTCAACGATTACATGGCAAAACAAAGCGGCGGCGACCTCACGCTCGCGTTGCGCAGCGGCAGCAAAGAAGCACTTAAAGAGGCCTTGAAGCTGCTCGAGGACAAGAGGGCCACCAACACCACCCGAATCGCCATCGCGAAGACCTTGGCCGAACTCGGTAAGCAAGAGGCCGTGATGCCCATGGTGGCTATTTTGAAATCCAGCGCCGCGCCCAGCCTCAAACGCGGCATGTTGCAGGCCGCAGCCAAGTTTGATGACAAACGCCTCCCCGAGGCCCTCCTGCTAGGTTGGGAAGGTCAGATCGCCGGAGACAAAGCCCTGCGCGAAGACGCCTTGCGTGTCATGGCCGGACGCAAGGAGTGGGCGCAGATTCTGATGAACTTCGTCAACGAATGGAAGGTGCCCGCCAAGCATTTCACCATCGACATCGTGCGCCAGCTCAGCCTGCACAAAGATGCCGACATCGACGCCAGCATTGAAAAGCACTGGCGCGGCCTGCTCGCAACCGGCCCGACACCTGAGAAGAAACGCGAAGCTGAGCGCATCAAAGCCGTCCTCAAAACCGGTCTTGGCGATGCCAACAAAGGCAAGCTGCAGTTCACCGCTCGCTGCGCCGTCTGCCATAATCTCTTCGGGGAAGGCGGCAAGATCGGCCCCGAACTCACCGGCTACGACCGCAGCAACGCCGACTTCTGGCTCGACAACCTCTTCACCCCCAGCCTCGAAATCCGCGAAGGCTTCGGTGCCTACATCGTGAAAACCAAAGGTGGCCAAATCCTGAGCGGCCTCATGGATGCTCAAGACGCCAATGGCATCGTCCTCAAAGACATGGCAGGCAACAAAACCGCCATCAAACAAGCCGACATCGAGACGCTGGAAGCCTCCCCCATTTCCCTCATGCCGGAAGGTCTAACGACAGGCATGAGCGACGCAGACTTGAAGGACTTCTTTGCTTACCTCATGCGGAAGTGAACCCCTGTTTTTGCCCATTCATGTTTTGCCTGATTCTTCAAACCAAGAAAGCAAGATCTGCCCGTGACAAGAATGTCACCGCTTTTTGCTATCGAGTTGAATCTGTGTTGGCACTGAAAAGCTGTGTTTGATCATCGACTTTTCTGGACTGACTCCTTTTGCCGCAAGCATGGTTGGTGGATACTGCTGCTGCTGACGTTGCTGCTGTATCTGCCTGGCACCAGCATCTTACCGCTCATGGATCGCGATGAGCCCCGCTTTGCTCAGGCAACGGTGGAAATGATGGAGCGCGGAAGTTGGTCGGTGCCCTATTTCAATGGCGAATACCGCTTTGATAAACCACCGCTCACTTACTGGTGGATGTGGCTGAATTACAGACTTCTGGGCATCAGCGAAATCGGTGCGCGATTGCATGGTGTTTTGGCCGTCTTTTTGACCTCGCTCATTATCCGAGGTCTAGCACAGCGACTTTCAGAAAAGGCCACCACAGGCCTCATCGCAGCTCTGCTGTGGCTAACGACGGCACAAACCTTAATTCATGGTCGGCTTTGTGTGGCCGACATGCCCATGATTCTTTGCGTGACTCTGGCCTGTCGCGCCCTGCTCGAACTGGTGGTGAAACCCGATGACAAACCGCGCCCGATCTGGTGGTGGACATTGTGGTTGTCCCTTGGCTTTGGCTTCCTAGCGAAAGGTCCCATTGCCTGGCTGGTCCCAGGATTGACTCTGCTGCTTTGGCGTTATGGTTTCTGGCGCAGACCCATTTCCTGGAAGCCCCTGCGTGTCATGCATGGGTTGGTCATCATGATGCTGCCCGTTGCCGCCTGGGGCATCCCTGCACTGATCGAGACGCAGGGCCTGTTTTGGGACATTGGCATGGGGCGCCATGTGGTGAAGCGCGGTGTCGAAGTGCTCAATGGACGCAAATTCATCCCAGGCTACTATTTCGTCAGCACTTGGCTGAGTCTTTTTCCCTGGCTCTTTTTCCTCATGCCTGTTTGGCGTCTCCTGCGCGCTGAATGGTCCATGGATAAGGCTTTTCTTGCCGCGTGGTTCGTGACTCCACAGATCGTTTTTTCGTTCTATGCCACGCAACTGCCGCATTATGTGATGCCTGGATACCCCGCTTTTCTGATCCTGCTTGCTCTTGCCTGGGACAAAAAACAGCCACTGCCAAAACAAGCCACCATGGGTCTCGTGGGTATGGCTGGACTGATCTTCGCTTTGGCGGTGACGGCTTGGTTCATGCCCATCGCCATGCCTGAAATTCGCGCGCTCGTCCAAAGCACCGCAACTCTGGTGATAGCCCTTTTTTCAGTTGGGGGAGTGGCTGCTCTATTCGCATGGAAAGGCCATGGCGCGATCCGCTGGGGCATGCCTCTCCTGGCTGTGATGAGCTGCGCTCTGGCACTGTTGCCCTTCAGTCAGCAGTTGCGTGAGACGTCAGTGACCTTGCAAGTGGCCAAGCACTTCAAACCTTTAACACCTGAGACGCGCCTACTGGCCCAAGGATTTGACGAGCCAAGCTTGGTCTTTTACACGCAGCATCCTTGGGAAATGGGAGTCCCCATGACTGAAATTAAAAAACAATTAGCTCTCCCGGGCCCCTGCTCAGTGGTCCTGCTACGCCGTGAGTGGACGCTGGATGGCTGGTTTAAGTCGTTGCTGGGTCAAAGAACTCCACATCAACCCAGCAAGGATCGCTCGGCTGAAGTCGATGCATTTCAAGCAGCCTTTCCCGACATGACCCGTCACGTGATTCAAGGGTTCAATGGCGCTAGATCCAGTTGGACCGAAGTGGTGGTTTTGATCCGGCGACTTTGAAGCTCCGCACGCCGCATCCGCCGCACGACGATTCCTAGAGGGACTCCGAAACAAAAGGCCATCGCGATGGAAGCCAAAACATCACTGGGATGATGGCGATTATTCTGCATCCTAGACCAGGCCACGCCTGCTGAGACGATCAGCATCGGCACGCCGACAGGCGGCAGTGCCACCGCTACAGGCACACTGGCCCCAAAAGCAGTGGCCGTGTGAGCACTCGGAAAGGATTGGCGCCTCGCGGCTAAGCTCGGACCATGAAACCCATGCTGACCCTTATCACTTGGCCTGGAGCGCCCGGTCATCAATCGGCTAACATTGGCGATCATCCCGCAACTGACCGTCCCGATCACCGCGGCAACGACGAGCCTGCGAAAAAACAGGGACTTCCGAAGTCTTGCCGTCAACCCCAGCCCCAAAAAGACGAGCATATTGAATCCCATAAAATCTCCCCAATAACTGAGCTCCAAAGCCACGCGGTTTACCCACAGCATTCGGCTCCCCTGAGCGTCCTGACGAATCATTTGAAGCAATTCAAGATCGACGGGCATGAGCATCACCACGGCGGGCGCACAAATACAGACATAAGCCCACAGATAAAATCGGTGGGATGCCAACCATGCCCTCGACCGCTTCATCAGCATCAGACCATCAGCCCACCAGACGCTCATTGCTGCTTGCGGCAAACACAGCCGTTTTTCCAGCTTGGCAGTGAGTTGTAGGGAGCGCGGTCGATTTTTGAAGTTCATGAAAGAGGAGTTCAAGAGCGAACAGTAGGTTCATCCTTGAAGCGATTCTTCCTCAGTTGCCAATGCTTGAATCAAACGATTTCGTCGAGTTTGGCCGCTTCAATGATTTCCCAGACGATGCCTTGACCTTTCGTTGGGATGACCGAATCTAAAGCTGTTAAACTGATTGGGGGCGTCCTGGTTTCGACGGGTAGTCTGCGGTCGGGGTTGCATGCCGAGGATGATTCGTTGGCCTCGTAAAAAATCGGATCAAACAAACAACAGCAAACTCTTCTGAGCTAGCTCTCGCGGCCTAAGCCCCGCGACGTCTTCAAAGCAATGTCTGGTAGCTTTGACGACGCAACTACCAGGCTGGCTG
>CAMBPS010000156.1 GCA_945869675.1 Prosthecobacter debontii
CGTATTTGGAACGGCCACGGCGGCGCTTGTCTACGCCAAGGCAGTCAAGAGTTCCGCGAACAATGTGGTAGCGAACACCTGGTAAGTCTTTCACACGACCGCCGCGAACTAGCACGATGCTATGCTCCTGGAGATTGTGGCCTTCACCACCGATGTATGCGATGACTTCAAAGCCATTGGTCAAGCGAACTTTCGCCACTTTACGAAGAGCTGAGTTCGGCTTTTTCGGCGTGCGGGTCATCACCTGCAAACAGACGCCACGGCGCTGAGGGCACTTAGCGAGGGCAGGCGACTTGGACTTGGTCGCTTTGTCTTTGCGGCCGAATCTGACGAGCTGATTGATGGTGGGCATGATGTCTGAGAAAAATTCCGTTCCTTAAGTTGGCCTCGTGGGACAAAGAACTGGAAAGACAGTGCTTCCACCTTGCAAAGGCAAGGTCAGCACAGTGTTTTTCCGGATCACTGCTCCGATAAGTCAGGAGGTGCTTTCGCATCTCATGGTCCTAGCAATCACGAGTGAAAGCCGGGGCCGGGGGGCGAGATAGTGGCGTATGGCAGAAGTTATGCAACTTCTTTTTGCATTGTTCTGAATTTTTTTAAAACTATTTCATTCACCCGTCTGCATCTGGCTATCATCTCAACGGCACAAACTCCTGAAACTACGGCTTTTGACCACGAGAAGCTGCCACATCCTTCAGCAAGATTTGATAGCCGGCATACCAGTTCAAGACGCCTTCTTGATTCATCGCGCGTGATTTGCTGGCCCACAAATACGCCTTTTCAGCCTCATTCCAGAGGCCGAGTCGATGCCAATGCATTCCTAGAGCTAATCGTGCCTCTTCATGATAAGGTGCTTCCATCAGCGCCTTCCGAATGCTTTGGAGTGCTTCATCATGTTTGCCGACAGCATCCAGACCATCGGCTAAGGCTAAATGATACAAATAATTGTAGGGATTCAAAGCCACGGCCTTCTGTAAGTTTGTAATCGCCACGGCCATCGAAGCCTTGGTTTCTCCTGCATCATTTGAAGTTGGGGTATCCAGGATCTGGATTCCACGCAGATACAAAACCTCTCCATTTTGGGGATCTACCTTTGCTGCTTCATCGAGGTGTTGGGCGTAGGCTTTTGGATCTTTGCGCGCCTCGGCAAGTCGAGCCTGAACCAACGCATAATCACCACGTCCAATGATCCAGAATCCAGCCAGCAAGGCGCAGGCGCTACAACCAAGCGCAATCTTAGTAGCGACTCGAATGCCGATGACACGCATGAGCGGCCTTTGCATCGCCTCAAAACCTGGATTCGCTAATAGTCCAAGAACCAAAGCGCCGACCATGGCCGTGGCTGGCACATGATAATGAAATTCAAGCAAGGCGTGAACAAGCGTCGCCACCAAGGCACTCAACGCACCGAGACATAGCGCTAAATTCATGCTCAACACACGCCCCGTAAGAATGAATTTCTCACGCACAAACCATCGCAAAAAGCGGAGGGCATTCAGACCATGCGCCGCAAGCATGATCAGCAAAAAAGCGAAGCCCACAACGCCATAATCAGCTAACAATTGCAGGAACTCATTGTGCGCAAACTGGGGTTCTGAAAGCCACGTCGATATCTTTTCTGAACGATATTTGATGCCTCCATCATAGAACATACGCGCCCCAGCCCCCAATAACGGATACTGCTGGAACTGGACTGCTGCCGTATCCCATATACCAAAGCGGATGTCATCCGTCATGGAATGGTTTTCTAGGCGCTGGCGCAAAAACTCATCGTTCACTTTCCAAAGCACTGCGCCTGCGAGCAGAACCACGACCAATCCACCGCCCAGCAGGCTCCAGAAAAAGTGACGCTGCGTCTGCCAGACGATCCATAGAGCCAGAACGGCATAGACCAATCCACCTGCGGCCAATCCCAGAAGCGCCCCACGGCTCACCGTCAGAGACATGCCCACGGCCATGGCCACAATCATGAAGCCTAACCAAAGCTTTAACGCTGCACCACCACGCCCAAAGCAAAGCCAGCCTAACGACAAAAAGAGCACAAAAGATAAGAACGCCCCAAGATGATTTGGATTCACAAAGAAACCGCCGATTCTTCCAGCCTCCGTGCCACGAAGAAAGGTCGGTAAAATATGAAAGCTCCAGTTTCCCGATAAGTGCACCGAACCCACCGCCAAATTCCCCACCACAAGCACAAGCAAGCAGACGATCAGCGTGATCCGCCAGCGAGGATGACTGGCAGCCGTCACCGTTAGGACATAGGTCACCAGACAGCCCAGCAGGATCACCACATCCTCTCGGGCATAAGCCGCCACTGGCGACACAATGGCACGCCCCAGAATGTAGGCTGAGAAAAGCAGAACCGTTGCAAGGCACACATCGCTAGGCGGGAAAAGCACGCGCAAACGCCATTTCAGCGTCGCCAGGAGTCCAGCAATGCCGAGCAGGGCTGCACCTGGCCAAAAGAACAAAAGACGTGTCTCTGTTCCCAGCACGCCAGTGATCAGGAGTGCCAAAATAAAGACAACCAGTGCCGCAGTTTGCATCATCCTCACGGACTACATGGACCAGAGGAAATGTGCAAGTTCATGCAGCGACTTCCCATCACTGAAAATCAGGTCTTACTTGTGCCCTCTGATTCTCTTGGCATATCCAAGTCTCCCATGCGTCTCATCTCCCTCACGGTTCGAAACTACCGTGCCCACCGCGAACAGCGCGTGGAGTTCGATGCTGAACGCACACTCATCGGCGGGCCCAATGAATCCGGCAAAAGCACGCTCATGGAGGCGGCACACCGGGCTCTTTTTTTGAAAGCTAAGGGCAAGACCGAGCTGCATCAGAGCATGAACTCCATCACGCATCCCGGACATCCCGAGGTGGAACTCGAGTTCACCCTCCACGGGCAGCGGTATCAAATTCATAAAATTTTCAGTGGAGCGAAGGGTGTCACCAAACTCACCCAGTCAGGAGGCAAGACTTGGTTAGACATCGAAGCTGAGGAAACCCTCTCCGCCCTGCTAGGCACTGAGCCACTCGGCGGCGCTGGGGCAGCCAACAAAATCCGTGCCCTCTGGGCCCACCTCTGGATCTGGCAGGGCGACTCAGGTGCCGATCCTGTACAGCAGGCGAACGCAGAGCGCAGCACTCTCATGCAGCGCCTACAGACCCACGGCGGCGCTGCCGTGATGCAGTCTGAGCTGGACGCTCGCGTGATTGAGCAGATCTCCACTCAAGTGAACGATCTCTTCACCTTAGCTGGAGAGGCCCGTGTCAACACCGACCTCTCACGTGCAAGGATGGCTGAAAAAGAAGCCGTAGAAGCGGAAAGCCAAGCGCAGTCTAATTTGACCAAGCTCCAGCAAACCGTGCGTGACCACGATCAGGCCACTGCCGACTTAGCCGCTGCGGAAACCACACTCTCCGGCCTTACCGCACAACAGCAAGAGCTGGAAACACGCCACCTAAACATCAGCCAGCTCCGTCGTGATCAAGATGACCAGATCCGCCAGCTCAATGAAGCCCAGCGCAGTCATGAGGGCCTTCTCAAAACGCATGAAACCCTGCTCGGACTCCAGGTAAAACTAGACACCCTGCGCACCCGTCATCAGCCCCGACAAATCGAACTAAGCCGCCTTCAGGCTGAGGAAACTCAAGCGCGGAGGGAAGTCGAATCCGCTGAACAGGAAGCACGCAGCGCTGAAGAAGCCCTGCAAAGCGCGCGAGCCCAACATGATCTCCATCAAGCTCAGATCCAACTCGTCAGCAAAAAAGCCGATCAGGCCCGCCTCCAAGATCGCGCCCAAAAACTCCAGACCCTGCGCCAGGCTCTCACAAACCTGGAAAAACAACTCGCTGCTCTGCCCCTCGTCGATGCCAGCATCCTGCGTCATCTGCAGACAAGAGAACGTGAGTCCGCCAATGCCCAAGCCACACTCAAGGGCATGGCCACAGGCTTAGAAATCCTTCATTCCGACCTTCCTATTCGGCTCAATGGAGCTGAGATCTCCCCAGGCAGTCCCGTCATCCTCACTGAGGACAGCGAGATCCACATTGGCACAGGCACCCGACTGCGCATCCGCCCCGGCGGCGGTACTTCACTCGCAGAAGCGCGTCGAGTAGCGGACGAGGCCCAGCACGCTCTCCAGCAAAGTTTGCAAAAAATCGGCATTCAGACCTTTGCCGAAGCCGCCACCATCCAGACCCAGCGCCTGCAACATCAGGCCGAGCTCAAAGAAGTGCAGGCCGAGATGAATGGCCTCGGTGCCGACAGCCTGCCGGCTGAATTGCAGGCCTCCGAGAGAGACCTCGCCGCCAGTGAAGCCGAAGTTCAGCGTCGTCTCGCAGCTCTTCCCACCTCCACGACACATGCCCCCCTTGGTTTAGAGCCTCTCAGCCAGATCGAACGACGTCATCAAACCGCACGCTTCCAGCGAGAAGCTGCTCTCAAGCGTCACCAGGAAACTCTGAATTCGTTGACCCAAAAACAGGAATCCTTCCGGCTGGAGAAAGATGACATCCACACGCTGGAACTCCGACTGACCCTACTCACCGAGCAACACGGCCAGGAAACCTCACGCCTCAGCGCTCTCCAATCTGCCCATGACGAAGTTAGCGCCCAACAGTCCAAGCTAAACGCTATCGACCAGCAGCTTGCCAGCCTCCAGCCAGATCAGATCAGCGCCGAGCGCGATCGACTTACCAGAGTTTGGCAAATGCAGACCGCCAAGCGTGAGTCTGCCCTCGCCCAGCTCACCAGCGCTGCCACCTTGCTCCGCCAGGATGGCAGCCATGATCCCCTTGCCACCCTCGCCCTAGCCAAGGCAAGGACTCAGTCTGCCCAGGAACAGCGGGCAGCGATCGAACGCCGATCCTCTGCACTACAACTCCTACACCGCCTCTTTCAGGATGAGCAGCAGCAGCTTGCCGATCAATTTACCCGCCCCCTTGCCGAACGCGTCTCACTTTACCTCCAGCGCTTGTTTGGTTCTCAGGCCCAGGTCAGCGTCCTCATGAACGGCACCGACTTCGGTCAACTGGGCCTCACTCGCGGCAGCCAAGGCGCGCTCGACTTCCACACTCTCAGTGGCGGTGCCCGCGAGCAAGTCGCCGCAGCCTTCCGGTTGGCCATGGCTGAAATCCTGGCTGAAGCCCAAGACGGCTGCCTACCCATGATCTTTGACGACGCCTTTGCCCATTCCGATCCCGCTCGCGTTCAGGCTCTCCAGCGCATGCTGGATCTGGGGGCTGCCCGTGGCCTACAAATCATCGTGCTCACCTGCAATCCGGCCGATTACTCCGCCCTAGGTGCTCGCGAGCTGATCCTCACCTCTCATGTCTGAAGTCGCCGCCCATACCTTTTGCCCCATCGTGCATCAGGACCGGTTCATCATCGTGGTCAACAAACCCGCCGGCGTGCTTTCCCACCCAAACTCAGCCAAGATCGACCCGAAGATCCGCTGCGCCTTTGAAGGCCGCTACGATCTCGATCAAAAATGCTTTGATGGCCCAACAGGTAAAGTCTGGCTGATTCATCGACTCGATCAGGACACCTCCGGCGTTCTCCTCGCCGCCCTCGACGAACGCACCGCCGAAAAATGCCGCGCTCTGTTCGAGGCCAATGCCGTTCAAAAGCACTACCTCGCCTTCATTCGTGGCTGCCCACCGCCGCAAGACACCTGGCTGGATCACCTCAGCATCGCCAAAGCCGCAGGACACGTCCGCACCAGCGTGCTCAAAGGCCGACCCCCGAATGCTGAAATGCGCTATCAGCTCCTCGGCCACCATGCCGGTCATCGCTTATCGCTCATTGATATCGCCCTCATCACTGGGCGCACGCACCAGATCCGCGTCCAGTCCGCCTCTCGTCAGCACCCTCTGGCGGGAGATGACGTCTATGGCGACTTCGACCTGAACCGTCGCCTGCGTCAGCAACTCGGATTGAAGCGACTCGCCCTGCATGCCCGGCAGCTGACCTTAAAGCACCCCGCCTCCGGCTACCAAACCACCCTCAAGGCTCCCCTGCCCGCCGATTTAGCAGCGTTGGCGCAGACATTAGAATTTAAGATCGTTTGAAAGGCTGGGATTTGCCGTTTTCAATCAGCGTTCGTCGCATATCACACACACTTTGTCGTGGCCAAAAGTAAACGGATCTTCTTATCATCATCTCATGCGTCTCGACAACAAAATCATCCTCATCACAGGCAGTGTCACCGGTATCGGCAAGGCCATCGCTAAGCGCTGTGTCGCGGAAGGCGCGAAGGTCGTCATTCATGGGTTGGAGGCTGATCTTGGCCATGAAACACTCGCAGAACTCGGTGCCGACAAAGCGGTGCTCGTGCTCCAAGACCTTGCCGATGCAGACGCGCCGCAAAGGCTTGTCGAAACGGCCATCCAGACTTTCGGGAAGCTTGATGCGGTCGTCAATAACGCGGCTCAAGTTGGTGTCGGCAACATTCATGATACGGATGGCCCATGGTTCCGCCGCATGTTGGAGATCAACTGCGTGGTGCCCTATC
>CAMBPS010000157.1 GCA_945869675.1 Prosthecobacter debontii
CTGAGTGATGTGATGAAGCCGCTCAGATACACCTCCGTGACCAACCATGATGGTAAACTGCCAACACTGCCAGACGATTATAAATACGACGATGGTAAGGCCGGGCAAACCATTGAAGCCCGCGCTATCTTTGGGCATGATGCCAAGCCTAAGGAAGGCCAGACCCGCGTGCAAGCCTTCGCAGATTGGATGGCCAATCCTGAGAATCCAAGATTCACCACCGTCATTGCCAATCGCATGTGGAAGAAGGTTTTTGGTCTGGGGTTGATCGAGCCTGTGGATGAAATGACCGATTCGACCGTTCCATCGAATTCCGCGCTGATGGAATACCTGACCCAGCTCATGATTGAGAAGCAGTATTCACTGAAATCCTTCCTCCGCGTGCTCTACAATACGGACACCTATCAGCGTGCTGCGGACACTCAGGAAATTGCTTTGGGAGAGATCTCTCATTTCACTGGCCCGATGCTTCGTCGGATGAGTGCGGAGCAGGTCTGGGACAGCTTCATCACCCTGACCAAGGGGAATCTGGATGGTGCCGTGGATGATGAAAACCAACGTCTCCACCAATACATGAACGATTTATCACTCTTCCTGACCACGATGAAAGAAAAAGGTCCTGAAGGCATCATCGCCGCTGCCAAGGAAGGCATGGCGCAGCGCAAAGCCAACGATCAAAAGTTAGACGAACTGCGCGCCAAGATGGCCGAACAAAAAGAGCAGGGAACCGCCTCACCCGCAGATGCCAAAATGCTGGCCAATGCCGCTAACAAACTGCGCCGTGAAACGACCAATGACCTGCTGGAAAACCTTGTGGGTGAAGAACGCGCTGAGGCTCTGATCAAAGGCTACAATCCGCAGAAGAAGCCAGAGATGAAGAGGCCTAAATTGGATAAAGCGACCTTGGCCAACCTGTCTAAGGAGCAGCGTAAAGACCTTCTGAAGAATGCTGCAGCTAGCAATATGGTGGCGGCTCGTGCCTCTGAACTGCCTAGCCCAGCACGTCCAGGCCACATTCTGCGTACCTTTGGCCAGAGCGATCGAGAAGTGATCGACAATGCCAATGAAGATGCCTCGGTGCCACAAGCCCTGACGCTGCTCAATGGCCCCATCGCCGAAAGCCTGACCAGTCCGATTTCATTGCTCAGTCAGCAGTTGGCGAAAGCGGGTCAGCCCTCACAAAAAGTAGCGCTGCTCTATGAGGCTCTGCTCAGCCGGCGTCCTACGCCTCAGGAGAGTGCGACGCTTGATTCCGTTCTCCGTGAGCGAGGCAATCAAGCCATTCCAGACATCACTCATGCTTTGATCACGGGTAGCCAGTTTCTCTTCATTCAGTAGCCTAGAGCAGAGAGCAGAGGGCGGAGAGGATCTGCCGGATGCTGCTTGCCAGACGTTTCCAAAAACCAATCCGAGAATCAATCTTCAAATCTATGTCCTCTCTCCGCCCTCTGCCCTTCGCTCTCCGCTCTGCTGACGAACCTTCCCGCCGCGACTTTGTTCTTGGCATCGCCAAAACGTGCCTTGGTGTTTCGGTGATGCCCATGATTGGCGGGCGCGCGAATGCCGCCTTCGAAGGCAGCTCCAAGGCCAAACAAGTGCCCACTGCGCGCAACGTCATTTATTTGTACATGTCTGGCGGCATGACCCATCTGGATACCTTTGGTTGTGTGCCTGGGGCTGATACCATGGGCGACACTAAATGCATTCCTACCAGTGCCGATGGCGTACAAATCGGCGAAGGTCTGCCAACGGTGGCCAAGCACATGCATCATGGTGTCATCATCAACAGCATGACCAGCACCCAGGGCGCGCATGAACAGGGAAACTACTACCAGCATACTGGCTACACCATGCGTGGAGCGACTCGCCATCCCACCATGGGTGCTTGGCTTCAGAAGTTCCAAGGCAAGGGCAATCCCGATCTGCCGGGCACCGTCGTCATCTCAGGAGACAGCAAGCACCCCGGCGGCGGCTTCTTTGAGGCCAGTTTCCAACCTCTGGTGCTCAACAATCCAAGTACGGGGCTGCAATTCAGCAAGCGACTGGGAACTTTGGGTGAATCCGATTTTGACTATCGTCTCGGGCTCTCCGCGAAGCTGAATGCAGGCTTTGAAGAGACCTACAAACACAGCGCTGTCCGTGCTTATTCAGACGTCTATAAAGACGCTGTTAAGGTGATGAAGAGTGCCGATCTCATCGCCTTTGATCTCAATCAGGAGTCTGCTGATCTGCAAGCCGAATACGGTGCCACCAATTTCGGCCAAGGCTGCTTGCTCGCTCGTCGCTTGATCGAGCATGGCGTGCGCTTTGTCGAAGTCAGCCTCGGTGGCTGGGACATGCACAACGACATTTACGCCCGTCTTCCTGAAAAGATTGCTGAGCTGGACAAAGCTCTCGGTGCCTTGCTCGGAGATCTGGAGCGCCGAGGCCTGCTCAAAGACACGCTTGTCGTCCTGACATCTGAATTTGGTCGCACTCCCAAGATCAATCAAAATTCAGGGCGCGATCATTACCCCAAAGCCTTTAGCTCGACTCTTTGGGGTGGTGGCATCCAGGGCGGTCAAATTTATGGAAAGACCGACAAAGGCATCGAAGTGACCGAAAACAAAGTCAACGTCCCCGACCTCAACGCCACCATCGGTTATGCTCTTGGGCTACCGCTCGATCAGGTTCTTTTCTCCGCCTCCAAACGTCCCTTCACTGTTGCCGACAAAGGTCAGCCTCTGACAGGGTTATTTGGTTGATCAGCGAAACAGCACACCGAGCTTTTTTCCCAGCAGTAGGCTGGCTCCAACAATGGTGATGGTGAGAAAGATCATGGCCCAGACGCCTAGTGCTGAAGCAATCTGCGGACCATTGCCAAAGGACATGATCAGCGAGTAGATCGCTTTGGTGATGGGGAAATGGGCGACTTGTTGAGAGAGAATCATGGAGTCGCTCACCTCAAGCATGGCAAAGGCAAAGGCGAGCAGACCGCCGGCGATAAGGTTGGGCGCTATGAGCGGCAGCGTGATCCGCCAAAGCGCACGCTCAGGTCTAGCGCCCAGGCTTTGGGCAGCCTCCTCCAGCGTCGGGCTGACCTGCTGAAAGCCAGCCGAGGCCGAGCGCACCACATAGGGCAAGCGCCGCACCGCATAGGCGATGACGAGAATTAAGAGTGGGTCTTCGCCAAGAATGAGCCAATCAAAGGCCTGTCCGGGTCTTGTCATGGCCAGGTAGCCAAAGGCAATCACCACCCCTGGAACGGCTAAGGGCAGCATGGCCATCATGTCTAGAATTTGCCGTCCCCAGAGTCGAGTCCGCACATTCACATAGGCCACACCCGTGCCGAGTATCAAAGCCACCACCAGTGCGATGCCTGAATATTTGAGGCTGTTGGTGATAGAGCTCAGTGTGAGCTCATGGCCCAGTGCCGTCTGATAATGATTGAGCGTGTAATCATGCGGGATGACCGTGCCATACCAGTCCTTTGCCAAGCTTAGCAACACCACGCCCAGATGCGGGACCACGGCGAGGAAGGTGATGAGGGCAAAGAAGGTCGTGCAAAGCCAGCCCGGCAGCGGGCGCAAAACGATCGTTTCCCGTGCCATCGTGGCCCTACCGCCGCCAGACGCATTGCTGCTGCCGAACAACGTTTTACTGAGCAGATAAATCAGCGTGCTGAAGGTCAGCATCACCACGACTAGCGCGTAAGGGAAGGGATTGTCACTCAGATCATTGAGGGAACGGAAAATCTGCACAGCTGTGACACGTTCGAAATCAAAGACCAGCGGCACGCCTAACTCGGTGAAGGCCCAGATAAAAACCAGGGTGCCGCCTGCAAAGATTCCCGGCATGATGAGGGGAAAGGTGACCCGCCAAAATCGCCGCCAAGCCGGGCAGCCCAGATTCGCCGCCGCTTCTTCCAAGGCAGGATCAAGATTGGCCAATGAAGCCGCCACATTGAGATAAAGAATCGGATACAGATGCAGGGCTTCCATGATGACGATGCCCGGCATTTGGCCAGCGCCCAACCAATCCACCGGATGATCTCGGCTCATCAGTCCCAGATTTATGAGCAGGGCATTCAGGGCTCCGGCTTGTCCCAGCATGGCCTTCACGCCAATCGCCCCCACAAACGGCGGCAGCACCATGGGTGTTAGCACCAGACTATTGAGCAGTGTCTTGCCTGGGAAGTCATAGCGCACAAACAGCACAGCCAGTGGCAGCGCAATGATCAGGCAGCCCAGCGTCGACCCCAAAGCAATCGTGAACGAATGGTAGAGCCCTTCACGATAAAGGTGATTCTGAAAAACCTCGCCAATGAACTGCAGCGTGAACTCATGATTCGGGGTTTCAAAAGCCACCTTCACCGTCGTCCAAATCGGAAAGACAAAAAAGCAGCCAAAAAACACCGTCATCACCGCAAAGATCAAAATGGACAAGGTGCGCGACATGGGAAGAGAGACTTTGTCACCGATGAACCCAAAATGGCAAACAGTGATTCAGCCGACTCAGTTGCACTTGTCGTTGCGTTCTGTTCAGCCTCCTGACTAACTTGCTGTGCAGCTAGGCGCTGTTTCGTGCACCATGGATGGTATGAGACTGTTCGTGATTCGAGTTTCTAATCACAGGATTAACAGGAAAACAGGATTCACAGGAATGGGTTCTGACCTGTAAAATTGAGTATCCATTTGCTTTGCTGTCTCCGCTCATATGGCCAAAGTGACTCTCCAATCCACATCCCAACACTGTGAATGGACCTCGTCAAAATAGAGCCTCAGTTCCTGCTGCTCCGCTGCCTCCAGTTCCCCCTGATCGAATTGGATCCGCCAAACATCTTTCTCCAATCTCACCATGCGGTGGGGAAAACGTTTTTTCATGGCAGGTTAAGGGTTTAATCCCCCAGTCAGGCGACAGCAAGCCTCTATGATACGACACATGCCACACACAGATTGGATTCATTCGTAGCTTTGCTGAATCTACGGTAAATCAGTCAGGCATTTGCACCCTGACCCCGTTCTCCCTGGGAGTTGCGAGCAACTCACTCCAGAACTCGGGCGACTTCACGGACGCATGAAGCATAACCAACGCCAACACGTAGGCGATGATGGCAAGAACTCCTGCTTTCCAGATTGGTATCTTGGCGGACGTCATATTCATTTGGGCGGACGCCAAAGGTTACAGGTTGGCAATGGAGCGCAGCGGAATTGCCGTCATGTGCAGCGCCTTGTTAGCCTTATTCTTGCTGCTCCAAGTTCCCATGTTCGACGTTTTGGACGTATTCAAGCCATTGCTCAATGTCTTCGTCGCTCAAGGTTTCCCATGCGTTTACCTGCCATATCTCATCGAGCAAGAAGTGTCTAAGCAGCATTTGAAACTCTTCATCGGTCTTATCTTTCCATTCATTCGGGGGCCATTCGCCACCTGAGAAATCCAAAAGCATTCCTGGCTCTGCATAGATTACTCCGTTGGGAACAACTGCTGAGAACTCAAAGCCCATATCGTCAGTTGCAGTCACCTGAGTAATGATCGGTGCGATTCGTTTCAGTCTTTGGATCATGTCATCACGATTCATCGAAGGACCCCTTCAGCTTTCTTGTTTCTGTTACTTCTTTGGCTAACGTCTCGGATCAAGCCACGGGGAGCGCAAGACGTTGCTGACACGATAGATAGCCTCCGAGCCGTTGCCTGCAACCGTTTTATTAGGCATTTTGGTGGAGTCCAGATGATGCTCTCGAAAGCTCATAGGCGAGTAGCTGGTCCAGTGATGCGGGCTGCGTGTCGGCTGCAGAAGGGAACGTCCACTGTCTGCCGCCGCTAATATCTGGATCAGCAAGTATGCGTGCGAGAAAGTCTGCTGCCTGAATCTCCGGCATGTGGTCGCGAAAGAACGAAGCGGTCTCATCCACGAACAGGTTCATGGCCTCTGGAATAATCTGGCGAACCGCGTCCTCGGAAACAAGACGGTGCTGAATCGGCACTGTGAGAATCGAAGCGGGATTCATGTGTAGTGCATGGCCAAGGCCGACGCGAAACTTCGGATACTGGGTAAGCTCCTCGAAGCGGTGTGACTCGAAGTAGAAGTGAGTGTGCATGGCCTGATCAACGAGGACGGTGAAGTAGAGGCACGCAAGAAACTGAGGATGGCGCTCTGCGGACACCTGCGAAAGCTGTGTGCAGCCGCCGTGTGTCCAGATGTGTCCGACTCCGAGGATGCGGGCGTGCTCCTGCGGCTGGAATCCGAGCAAGAGCGAAGCAAGGTCAGAACGAAACTGCTGATTGTAGTATGCTTTCAAGCTCATGGTGCGCGAAAAACGCCTAACAGCTCGGATCAGGCGACGGCGAGCGCAAGACGTTGCTGACACGACAGATAGCCTTCGAGCCGTTGCCTGCATCCGTTTTGTTCGCATTGGCTGTCGCTGTGTGCGTTGTCATCTCGCTGATGCGCTGGATGGTTTCATGATACGGCTCCACACAA
>CAMBPS010000158.1 GCA_945869675.1 Prosthecobacter debontii
CTCAATTGCAACTTGGCCACATTGAGCCGCAGACGCTCACAGAGCGCGAGATTGTAAGCCACCATCAAAATATCTTGTCCTGCGGAACCGGCATCGTTCTCGGCTAGTCGACGAGCCTGTTCAATGGCATACCATGACTTGCCTGTCCCGACCCCGCCTTCTATCAGCAACTGGCGATTTCCGGAGAGCATGTCGAGGAATCGATAATCCGCCGTGGCCTGACGTAGAATGAGCTTATCGGTCTCAGAAACAAAGGCTTTCACATTCTTGGGCAAAACTGCTTCGCCATAGGCTTCAAGAAACACCTCACGCTGCTCTACCGCGTGCTCACGGTTTGCTGAGAACAGTCGCCGCCATAGATTGGATAAATCTCGCAAATCATTCCCAGCTAGAATGATCGAGCGGGGCACGGAACGATATTCGGTGAGATTTGTGGCGATTTCGACGGAGGGCAGCGCTAGAGACTTAGCCACCCATGGCAGGCGCCTGCCGTTGGCAATCTCATTCATTTTACGAATGACCCCAGAGTGTTGCGCCATCAATTGGGTTACTGGATTATCATCTTCGTCTTCTCCCCATGCACCGGTGGCTACCATGTGATGAATCGAAGTTTTTACCTCCAGGAGCAGAACACCTCCGTTGGGGCCAAGAATTAAAAAATCGCCCTCCCTCAGCATGCCGCTGTTGTCGTGATACCAATACCCCCAACGCACAATCCACTCTTCACTGAGCTGATCGTTTAACAGCTTCGCCAACCGTATTTCGGTCGCGTCACAGTTTTCGGGCGGTCTGTTGTATATCCACTGGGGCATTTTTATCTTAGAATGCCAAGTCTCATGCCCTCACGCAAACATAAGTGTCAGTCTGGGGATAACTGATATGATCATATCACCTGCTCGCGAGACTCCCGCATTTAAGTGAACATCAATTTCATTTGATTCTAATTTTTACTCGGAATCTGACGACCACTGCTATCCTCTCATGCTGGGAATC
Organism: Prosthecobacter debontii; assembly: GCA_945869675.1. Taxonomy (GTDB): domain Bacteria; phylum Verrucomicrobiota; class Verrucomicrobiia; order Verrucomicrobiales; family Verrucomicrobiaceae; genus Prosthecobacter; species Prosthecobacter debontii_A. The sequence goes on from CAMBPS010000158.1 coordinate 994, forward strand.
CACGCATTCAGATCGAGCCCTCGGTTTGGCTCTGGTGAGCTAATTCATTGAGCTAGAAGTCAGAATGCTTCTCGATGGTGTCACGGTCTTTCTGGAAATAGGCGCTGTGATGCTCAACGCGTTTAAGACAGAGTGCGCGTAATTCTGCGCCTTTGACGGTTACTTTGAGTCCTTCGGTCATCGTGTATGAGGTTAGAGGATCGGTTGGCTGAGAAAAGGGGGCTGTCGCCCGAACAATTTAATACTAGTCTAGGGCCCCAGCGCCGAAGTCAAAGTCCGCATTGAGATCGAAGCGAGCTTTGCCTAGGGAACAGTCGACTCTGAAATGGAGGATGCGGCGTGCTTACGCAGTCAATTTCATTTCTCATCGATGCGCCCCTCCATTGCAAACACCTGGATAAGCTTGCTGGCAATGTGTCCGGCTGGATAGCAGACCTCTTCTTCAGGTTCGTGACTGTCCGGCCACTCAAGTCGGCCTCTCACTCGGTGTGAATAAGCATAGGCGGCGTGAACGCTTTCGTGGACGAGATGTTCTATTGTCACGTCTCCTTGCACAAAGCCCAGCACGGCAAAATAACGGGCATCAACCTTCCTCAAGGGTGGGAGTTGAGGTTTGCCCTTCTGTTTCGAGTAAGTGACGATGCTTGAGAGAGTGGTGCAGACGGCGGCCGTGTTCTTAGTGAGACGGGGTCTTTCCAAGGCCACTCTCCAGAAGCGACGCATGGATAGTCGATCCTTAAAGATCAGCGCTTTGAGGTAAAGTGATGGGTCATGGGAGATGCTAAATTCGGTCGAAAATGACACATCTTGCCAACCTGGAAGTGTGGACCAATCGTGTGGGAGTGATTTGAATTTGTGGCAGATTACAATGTTTTTTGGATCAAGTATCATGGGCATGTTTTTGGAATCGTTTGTCGAGAAGAGTGTTCCCGCCTGATCCGGCCGGGTTCCTTCGAAACCTGTTGTAAGCGGACAGGGTGTTAAGGCTGAGACACGGAAACAGAACAGGTCATCCGTGCCCCAGCCCACCCGAATCCCAACACGAGGGAAAGTCGTTAGCCCGTTGGCGGGCGACGCGGAGTTTATGGGTCCGCCGCCGTCACTGATCATACTACCGAGCAAAGGGTCAGAGCATGACGAGCCTCTTTCCGAGGCCATTGAGTTCCATGATAAACTGCAAGCAATGCTGCGCCTTTGACGGTTACGTTAAATCCTCCGGTCATTGTGTAAGGGGAGTTGAGATTCGGCTTGAGGCAAAAGCGGATCAGGTGTCGATGATGATGCTCACGCCTTCGTTGAGTTCGTTGAGTCGATGCTGCAAGCACGCGAGGGTGGCGGTGTCCTCGGCGCGGACGTAGGTGAGGTTGGATCCTGGTCGATCGCCCTGAATGAAATCGAGCTGACCGAGGCTGAGTCCGTTGCTTGACTTGGCATTGATGAGCGGAAGCTCGGACAAATAATGAAAGGCCTTGGGCAGGGTGCCCTCTCGCAACTCCATGTCCCATTCCATCCAATAGTCACGCTCCCGGTCGTCGATCAACCCATCCAGATCCTGTTTGAGACCCACAATGGCACCTTCCTGCTCCTCGTCGAAGTCCTCCTCATAGCCGCGCCATTCGATGACATATTCCCGCAGGGAGTCGTCATCATTAGGGTCGAAACCACGATCTTCGATGAAGTCGCGGAGGGTCGGATAGTCGGGCTCGTCATTGGGGTTGCCCAGATGCAGCTCATAACCGCCCCAGCTTTCCACGGCGTAAATCAGGGTGGAAGCGTTTTCAGGTGCAAGGATCAGCGGTTGGCTGGCCCCGATACAGACATCCTGAATGCGACGGGCAATCATGGCAGGAATGAGACAGGAACCTGCAGTGAGACCAGCGAGTGAAAGAAGGTGGCGGCGTTTCATGGTGTCGAGTGGGTTCAATCGTCTTCGGATTCTTCGTCAGCGTCATCGTCCTCCTCGTCGGGATCATCGACGAAGGGGCCGTAGGCTTCGTATTCGTCCTCAGCGTGTGAGCGTGCAGCAGGGGTGCTGCCAAAGTAGCCAATGTCATCGAACTCGATAGCGCGAATGAAAGTGACCGCGCCAAGAGCCCAGAGGCTGATGGGAAAGCATCCCTCTGAGCCGCTACCATAGAAGGTTTCGACTTCGATGCTGTCGTTTTGGAGGAGGTTGTTCATCAAATCACTGACAACGGACGCATCTGCCTCAAGCGGTTGCCCGGCTTTCATCTTGGTTAGGATGTCGGCAGTGCGAACACCGAGTTCGATCTTGAGCGCCGCTTCAACATGGCTGTCGCAGGCGAGTTGGGGATAAAAGGTCTCGAGAGGCTGGGGGCTGCTTTTCATAAGGTCGTTTACGAAGACGCCTCACCCTCGCACAGGGGGTCGGACATTTGTGGGGTGACTGATGAACTTTCTTCAAAATTTCTTTGTTCACAGGTCCGAAGCATCCTTCTGAGAATGATGAAGACTTAGCCTTAAAACGTGAATGGCTGACCGACGATTTGCATCTTTCATTGATTCCACAAAGCTTTTCGCCTCTCGGGCAGTGTCACCCAAGACACAGTCGCTTCGAGTCGAAGAAGCCTTGTGAAACCAAGCCCTAGCGCAACTCAACGACCTTCCATTCCCGTTTCAAGACTTAGCGATCCTTCACCGGCAGCCACATTACCTCTGCAATGCTTTCGCGATGCGCTTGATGACGGATTCCTCAATGCCGCGTCGGCGCATCTGGCGGTCGTTCCAATGCAGCAGCAAAGAGCGACCGTAATTCTTCATGGGAGCGAATTCGCAGGTGACAATATCCTGCTCGGAAAGTCCGTGCGTGCCAAAGGAGGGGAGGAGTCCTGCACACACGCCTTGCACGATCAATTCGCGTACTTGCAACATGGAGTCACACTCTACCACCGGATGAAATTCTCCAACAGCCGCGGCCATGGCAGCGCGAAATGTCGTATCAAACTGACCGCCTCCGCCATTGGCGGCAAAGGGCAGGGAACGCCATACCGCCGGGTCTGCGAGTGCGGACTTCGGTTTGTTTCCCAGCAGTTTTCGGGAGGCACATAAAGTGAATGCCATCCGCATCCGCAATGACAGGCTCGACTTGAGCCGCAACTCTTCGGAAATGGCATCCTCGCGCACGATGGCAAAGTCGAGTTGCCCATCACGAACGCTGGCAACGAGTTCGCTGCTGCGCTGTGAGGAGAGCCGCAGTGCGGCGTCGCTGAGCACGCTTCGAATGCCGGCCACACAAGGAATGACGAGCCATTCCAAAAGGCTTGCACCAGCTCCGATGGAGAAGGTCATGCGTTGTCCTTTCTGCCTCTTTTGGAACTCACTCAAATCGTCAAACTGCGCACGGGCCAATACTTTGAGCCGTGCACCGGCTTCCGAGAGTGCCAGTGACTTTCCTCGTCGCACCGTGAGTTCAGTGGTGAAGTATTGTTCCAGCTCCCCGATCTGCCTGCTGATGAGGGCCTGACGGGGCAGGTTGCCTGGAGCGGCCTTGGCGATGGAGCCCGCTTCCGCAAAGGCTAAAAAGTTACGTAACCGGTCAAGCGAGAGACCATTCAGGGCAGGGAGTGAATCATTCATACTTACTATTCAGTTATATATACCTTGTTTTGCCTCGTAGTCGATCGCTTTGATTTAGGCAATGATGGGGGTGCTATGAAACACAAACACTACGACCTGATTGGCGACATCCACGGACACCATGACAAACTCACCGACCTTCTCAAGAAGCTCGGTTACCACCCCAACGGCAAAAGCTTTCACCACGACGAAGGCCGCCAAGTTATTTTCCTCGGTGACTACATTGATCGCGGCCCCAAGATCCGCGCCGTGCTTCACACCGTTCGCGCGATGGTCGAAGCAGGCGATGCCCTCGCCATCATGGGTAACCATGAATTCAACGCGGTAGCCTTTCACACTCCCGACGGTAAAGGAGGCTATCTCAGAGAGCGCAACGAACGCAACGTTCATACTCATTTGGCTACCTTGACTGCCTTTGAAGACCGTCCCGCCGAATGGGAGGAATGGATCGAATGGTTCAAGCGTCTGCCCATGCACCTTGACCTCGGTGAACTCCGCGCAGTGCATGCTGCTTGGGACGAACGTCATGTCGAGAGGCTGAGCGGGACTCCCCTGGTGAATGATGCCTTTTTATTGGCTGCTGCAACCGAGGGAACGCCCGAATACGCCGCCGTGGAGATCATGCTAAAAGGGCCGGAGCTGAGGCTGCCCGATAGCCTGTTCTTCAAGGACAAGAACGGCATCGACCGGGCCAAGATGCGTGTGCGTTGGTGGGCATTGAAAGAGGGCGAAGCAGTCGAGACTTTGGCGATGCCGGAACCGATGGCGGCCTCATTCGGTAGGCTGACAGCAGACCTCTTGAATGACCTGCCCAACTATCCTGAAGAAGCCCCGCCGGTCTTCTTCGGCCACTACTGGTTGCCCACGCACTGGGAGAGAGCTCCGCTGGCGACAAATGTTGCGAGTCTTGATTTCAGTGGGGCATTTGGAAGCAATCCTCTCACGGCTTACCGCTGGAATGGCGAGCGCGAGCTAACGCCTCTGAATTTCGTCAATAGCAACCTCAACTAAAACAACCCGATGAATCCAAATCCCCAACTCCTGACTTTCTCCCAAGCTGCCCGTGAGTGCGCCATGCAGATGATGCTCAACGCCACCTACATTCAGCGCGAACTACCTACACTGGAACTCCCCGAACCCATCAACACCAAAATCAAGGCAGTGTGCGACTCGCTCATTGGCACGAAACACGATGTCATGACCGAGTTGTTCGAGCTTGCCGATGAAACCCTGACAGATGCTTCTCAAGTGCCACGAAAAGTCCAGCGCATCGTTCAATGGCTATCCGAACCCATCGGCGAGATCCATCAACTGGTGACCGACCTTCAAGCCTCCCTTCAGGCAAATTCCCAATGGTTTGCGGCCTTTCTTCTCGTGACTGAATCCGCTACGAACATTGTCAATGCCTTCAATCCTGTGAACTTGGCGGCGAATCCGATTCTGGATCTGCTCGTTTCGAAAATTGCGTGATGGGCTTCAAGCTGCGTCGGTGATCGCAATAGCTGACAAAGAGAGTGCTGCTGCTCACATAGTAGATCGCGTCCTGTTTGAACCAGACTCCGATATTGCAGGCCTCATCGAATTCCAAGGCTGCCGCATAACCCGGTTCAGCATGCTGGGTGATAGGCGAGTATCCGGTGATCGTTCCTAGAAGCTTTCCTTTGCGCTCCAGTTCTGCGCGAAGTGCCTCATTGGCGGCATGGTTATCTTCTGCCGTCCACACCTCGCCTGTGGTGGCGTGCGCTGTGATGATGGCAAATGATTCAGGCAGTTCGCTGAGCGGTAGGCCGATTTTGAAGCGTGTATCGAAGTAGGCAGGTGTCATGAGAGGGGAAGTGTCAGG
>CAMBPS010000159.1 GCA_945869675.1 Prosthecobacter debontii
ATGATCTCGAGCCGGGTCTTTTTGTGAGCGATGGGAGAACGGAGTTTCACAACTTGGAGGTCGTGCCGGGTTGCTTGACGGGCAGCTGATCAAAGCCGTGCTGAGTGGCTAGGATGAGGACATTGTTGGCCGCGGCTTCGAGCTCGAACTGAAGCTGCGTAAGTCGTCCGTGGAAGTAGTTCATCGGCACTAGGGTGGTGATGGCAATGCCCAATCCCGCAGCGGTGGCGATGAGGGCCTCACCAATACCGCCAGTGACTTTTTCCACCGCCAACTCGGAGCTACCGATGGAGCTGAAAGACCCCATGATGCCAGTGACGGTGCCTAACAAACCCAGCAGAGGTCCGAGGGTGACGATGGTGTCCATGGCACCGAGGAAGCGGCCTGCCTGCTGCAATTCCCGCCCTGCGGCGACCTCGAGCGCGCCCTGCATGGAGCTGTGATGATGATTGAGCCCGTGGTGAACCATGCGCACGACCGGATCCGTGCTGCTGGCGGAAAGGGAGATGGCGCGAGGCAGGTCGCCTTCTTCGAGAGCGGTATAGACTTCTTCCAGTCGCTTGGGCTGACGCTGTAAAATCAGGCGCAACCACCAGACGACGCGCTCGGTGACGACGCAGACGGCCACCAGTCCCACGGCCAAGATGGGATACATGATGGGGCCACCTTTGATGATGAAATCAATGATGGCATTGGCTAGGAACAGTGGAGGAAGGTCTGTCATGGGGGAAGGGGATTATTTTATAACAAAGGAAAGGGGCGCGATGACTGTGCGCACATCACCCGGAGGGGCTTTGCCGTTTCGGCGCACCCAACCAGAGGCGTATTGATCGAGCGTGGAGTTTCCACTGGTACCGATGACGCTAACGCTGGAAGGTCGGCCGGAGGTGCCGACGGTGATTTTCAAACGCACGCTCCCTTGGATGCCCATGGCTTTGAGAGAGCTGGGGTAAGGAGGACGTGGGATGACAAATTGGCCATTGCCACTGCCGCCACCTCCCGTGCCACCTGAGCCGGTTCCGCCGCCGGTGCTGGTGCCGGTCGTGCTGTTGGCCACACTGCGGCGAGGTGTCGTGGGCTGAGTCGTGGCGACTTTTTTGACGACAGGCTTTGGCGGTGTTGGATCGATCGGGCGCAGTGCTTCTTCAATCTTCGGCGCGGTCGGCATCGTGAACAGGTCTTCTGTGACCAAGGCCTCGGCCAACTCGGGTAAATCCAGCGGTGGCTGGGTTAGATCCACGGTGGGAGGCACTTCCTGGACTTCTTCCACGACTTCAGGCGTCACCTCGCTGGTAGCAGGTGATTCTGAGACGAGGTCAGCCATCAACGCGGAGTCAGCTGCGCTATCCAGATCGGACTTGTCCGGGGAAAATTGTTTCAAGACGGCATCGGGTCCCAATCCGCCGCCCAATCCCACTAATCCGACACAGAGAAAGCTGGCCAATATCGCGACCAGCCAGGACCAGGGAAGCAGGTTATCCATAGCCGTGATGCTGGTGATGCGTCGACCTCGAACGGAACGTGATTTTCCCGAAAAGACTTCGGGGAAATGAGGTTCAATGGAAGGACTGGCAGGCATGTTCAGGCTAAAAAGACGGTCTGATACCCTGCCGCTTTAGCCGTGGAAGTCAATGCCTGTTGAGACTTTGTCGCATAAAAAGTGCAACTAACAGGCATTTATGAATCGAGGTTTGGGATGAACCGCCTCAGATCAATGAACGCCGATGTCCGCTAAATAACGCTCAGCTTCCAAGGCAGCCGCGCAGCCCTGGCCTGCGGCGGTGATGGCCTGGCGATAGACGTGATCAGCCACATCTCCAGCGGCAAAGAGACCTTCCGTTTTGGTCCGGGTGCCCTTGGTTTGCAGGATGTAACCGTTTTCATCGGTATCGACGAGGTCGCCGAGGAAAGCACCGTTGGGAACATGGCCGATGGCGACAAAGACGCACTTCAGATCGAGTTCCTTCTTTTCACCGGTGATGAGGTTTTCCAACATGACGGCACGCATCTCGCCCTTTTCGTCGGTAAGGTATTCGCAAACGGTGCTGTTCCAGATGGGGGTGATCTTTGGATTGGCCAGAGCGCGGTCGGCCATGATCCTCGAGGCACGCAGGGTATCGCGGCGATGGATCAAATACACGGTGCTGGCAAATTTGGTCAGGAAATTGGCCTCTTCACAGGCGCTGTCACCGCCACCAATGACGCAGACGGGCACATCGCGATAGAAGGCTCCATCACAGGTCGCGCAGCTGGTAAGACCTCGACCGATCAGGCCTTTTTCGTTGGGCAGACCGAGATGTCTCGGGGAGGCTCCGGTGGCGACGATGACCGTCTTGGCTTCGCGGACGGTGCCGTCGTCACTGGTGATCACGAAATGGCCTGCTTCGGTCTTTTGGACGCTGCTGACGAGGGTGTACTCGATGCGTGAGCCGAACTTCTCAGCCTGAGTCTGCATGTTCATCATCAACTCGGGCCCCATGATGCCATTCGGGAAACCAGGAAAGTTTTCCACCTCGGTCGTAGTGGTCAGTTGTCCGCCGGGCATGTTTCCAGACAGAATGAGCGGGGAAAAATTAGCGCGAGCTGCATAAATGGCTGCGGTGTAACCTGCGCAGCCGGTGCCGATGATGATGACGTTTTCCATGGTGATTCGAGAAGTAAGGGAGTGCGGAAGATGGGCAGACTGATCAAGCGTGCAAGGCAGTGTTTGAGGCGCTGTCAATCTGAGAGGCAACCTGGGACATTTATCTTTCATGGAAGCCAACTTTTTCGTTTTGAAGGCTATTGGGCAGCGTTCTTTCTAAGATGACCGCAATAAAACAACAGCACGTCTTGATTCTTGGTGGTGGTTTTGCGGGCTTGGCCTGTGCGAAGGAACTGACGGATGAGCGCTTTCGGATCACTTTGGTGGATCGCTGGAATCATCACTTGTTTCAGCCTTTACTCTATCAAGTGGCGACAGCCGGACTGACCATGGCTGAGATCGCACAGCCACTGCGGGCGATTTTATCAGCGCATAAACATGTGACGACGCTGATGGACGAGGTGACGCGAATCGATCTGGAGGCTCGTCAGGTTCACCTCAAAGAGCATGTGCTGGATTATGATTATCTGGTGATCGGCCTCGGCGCCAAGACGGGGTACTTTGGCCATGATGAGTGGGCGAAGCATACCATCGGTCTGAAAAGTCTGAATGATGCCATGAGCATTCGCAAACAGGTGCTTCTGGCCTATGAGCGTGCCGAGTCGGCTGCGGATTCGGCTGAGACGGCGAAACAACTGACCATGGTGGTCGTGGGCGGTGGACCGACGGGAGTCGAAATGGCGGGCTCGTTGGCTGAGCTGGCGCAGGTGGTGCTGAAGGATGATTTTCGCCGAATCGATCCTTCTTTGGCCAAAGTGCATTTGATTGAAGCGGGCCCCAAATTGCTGCCGATGTTTCCGGGTGATCTTCCGGATTACACCAAGGCGCGGCTGGAAAAAATGGGGGTGACGGTGCATTTGAATTCGCCGGTGAAGGAGGTTGGCGACGGTTTTGTGCAAATGGCCGATTCACGGATTGAATCCAAGATCATCATCTGGGCTGCTGGCGTGGAGGCGAGCGAGGTCACGCGCACTTTACTGGGAATTCCTCTGGATCGTGCAGGGCGCGTTCAGGTGCTTCCTGATTTGAGTCTTCCAGGACATCCAGAAGTCTTTGCCGCTGGTGACTTAGTGGCACTGACAGATCCGAAAGGCGTGCGTGTTCCAGGCGTTTCTCCGGCTGCGATTCAGATGGGCCAATTCATTGCCAAACTCATTCCGAGTGAAGGCATGGCGGTTCCGCGCTCAGCCTTCGTTTACTGGGACAAAGGCAGCATGGCCACGATTGGGAGAAAAGCAGCCGTGGTGAGTTTTGCTGGAGTGGAGATGAAGGGTTTCCTTGCCTGGCTCATGTGGCTGTTTGTGCATCTCCTCTTTCTGATGGGAATGCGGAATCGCGCCTCAGTTTTCCTGCATTGGGTGTGGTCCTACTTCACCTGGGAGCGCGGAGCTCGGATCATTCAGCCTTGATCTTTTTAAGGCACAAAAAAGCGGAGCCATTGGATTGGCTCCGCTTTTAAAGTTTAAAGTATCTCCAGGGGATTACTTGTTGGTTTTTTCGAACTTGGCTTTGCACTTGTTGCAGCAAAGAGAAACGGTCTTGCCGTCTTTGCCGGTAGCAGTGATGCTTGGATCGCCAGGTTTGCCGCTGATTGGGCATTTGTCAGCAGCCATGGATGCTGAGGCAAAGGAGAGGAGAGCGATGGAGAGAAGTGTTTTCACGATTGTATTGAGTCTTGAGGTTAACTTAGCATCTATAATTCCAGCTAGTTGATCCAGAATTATAGTTCAGATTAAGAGATAATTGATTTCTTGTAAATGATTTGTTTGCGAGGATTGAGTCGCATTGTTTTCAAGTTGGAGTCTAAGACTCATCCAGTCCGCGCTTGATCTTGTAGAGAAGGAATTTCTTGTGGCCGGCACCAGCTTGTTGAAAGGAGGGTTGGCTACTAAGTTGGGCTTTGATGAACTCGATCTCGGCAAAGGCGATGCTTTGGGCGGCAGGCAGATAGTTATCATTGTTGGTGATGCGGAGCAGACGGTCGGTGTATTCACTTTGCAGATTTTGGCGCTGCGTGATTGGTCCGCTGGCATCATCACCTGTGAAGATGCCCAGACTGAGCGTGTGCATGACTTCGCTGAGAGGTAATTCATTGCCATAGAGACTGCTGTCGAGGATGCGCCGCTGGGTCTCGGTATGTGTCAGGTGATCCAGTAAAGCACGTTGAATCTGTGCGACACGATCCAAGAGCTTGGGCGCTTCATCGCCTTTGCTGAAATCAAAACCGCGACGTTGCTGCTGAAGGTGGGCGCTGAGATCTGCGGAGGTGGCCAGTGCGTTTGGAGCAAAGGCGTATTGGTTCATGGCCTTGAGTGCTGCCAGTTGTTGAGCTTTGGCCACGGGCGTGTAAGGCTTTTTATTTGCGGCTTGGCCAACGAAGGCGCGCTCGACCATGACACCTCCGACATAGCGGGACATGGCCACCAGAGCATCAGCGGATTCTCTGGTGAGGGTAACGTAGGCCTGAGTGAGTGATTGCCAACTTTCACCCTTTTTTGGGGCTTCCTTGAGTAGGGTCTTGAGCTTTTGGTTTACCAGTTCGCAACGTTGAATGCCATAGGCAACAGGATCACTGCTCATGTCATAGATCATGGCACGTGGATCAATTCCCTTGCCGGTCCGGCGCATGTCATCCGCATCATTGGCAAAGGCCAACTCAGGTTGGTGAGACAGGCTGGCGATTTTGTCGAGTCTAGCAGGCTCTTTGGCCGGATCTTCTAAAGCCTCGCTGTAGCCGTAGTTGATCGCCCAATGGTCATAAGGGCCAGGCTTGGTGATGTAGAATTCTCCTTGTGGCATGCCATCAGGAGCAATGTTGGCAGGCATGTAATCCATGACCGACCCTGTGAGTCCTGTTTTCGAGGTGATTTCTTTTTGATGAATCGTCATCGGATCATAGAGATGACTGGCACGGAAATTGTGATTTAAGCCGAGTGTGTGTCCGACTTCATGCAGGATGAGCTTGCTGAGGGCCTCATTCGAGAGAGCTTTCAGTTCGGCGGGAGCGGCTGCACGCATGCGCAGTGAGGTGCTGCCAAAAAGCAGGCCTTGTTGGGCAAAACTGGCTTCCGCACAAAAACGCTGATTTTTATTAGCGGGCAGTAGAACTTCCTTCTCCTCAGAGGCCATGCCCAATTCGGTGAAAATCTGCTGGCTGCGCAAGCGACTGGTGAGGAAACTGAACTCAAGCATGATGTCAGCGCCAAGAATTTGCCCCGTGCGCGGGTTCACAAAACTCGGGCCATAGCCGCCAAAGGGTGGGTTAGGGGAGGACGTCCAGCGTAGGACATTGTAATTGATGTCACCTGCACCCCAGGTGGCATTGTCAGGCTGTTGTTTGACGACGATGGCATCTTTGAATCCGGCGGTTTCAAAGGCTTCATTCCATTTGAGTGTGGCACTGCGGATGAGATCACGCAGTTCCAGGGGCGTGGTGTTTTCAATCCAGAAGACAATGGGTTGCACAGGCTCGCTAAGGACAGTGCCGGGCTTTTGTTTGGCGAGATGCCAGCGGTGGATCACATCGCGATAAGGCGTGGCTTCCGTGCTCGTCATGTCGGTGACTTGAGTGGAGAAGTAGCCGACGCGTGGATCATCAAAGCGCGGCTTGAAGTCATTCACAGGCAT
>CAMBPS010000160.1 GCA_945869675.1 Prosthecobacter debontii
GAGAAGTTTATGAATATGGAAAAGGCCATGGCTGGCAAGAAACCAGGCTACACCGGCCTGCTGGCCCTGGATTGGAATAATGGTAACCGCACCATCCTCGTCGACGTCCGTCTTACAGGTTTGCTACTCGGCCAAACTCTGCATACCGAAGCTCACGAAATCTATCGCGCCTACATTGAAGCAACGGCTTTCGGCGCCCTAACGATCATTAAGCGTGTGGAAGAATACGGCGTAAAGGTCGATGAAGTGATTAATACAGGCGGTCTTAGCATCAAGAATGCCACCCTCATGCAGTGCTACGCCGACATCATCGGCAAGCCGATGAAAGTAAGCCAAAGCGAGCAAACCTGCGCCCTCGGCGCGGCGATCTTTGCAGCCGCAGCTGCTGGAGAAGGAAGCTGGCAGGAGCTTCAGTCAAACGTCACTGCGGTTCGTGAAAAGGTCTATCATCCGATCCCCGAAAACGTAGCAGTGTATGCTGAGCTTTACACCCTTTACCGCACCCTGCATGACGCTTTTGGCACATCAGAGTGGAATGGAAAAGTGAATCATGTCATGAAACAGCTTCTCGACATCCGCGCCCGTCAAAGCTGATCACCAGCCGCTGCGCACGTTCCACTTTTCCATCAACTCTGGATCCAATTCAGTGATGAAGCGACTGGGTTTCATGAGGATGTCACCGTCGCGTGCTTGGTGATTGAGCACCGGATAGGTGAGATAAAGTTCGTCTTTGGCACGAGTGACCGTCACGTAAAAAAGGCGGCGCTCTTCTTCGAGGCCAAGGTCGCTTTCTTCGACGGCACGGGCATGAGGAAACATGCCATCTGCCATCCAGACGGCAAAGACCGTGTGCCATTCTAAGCCCTTGGCTTGATGGGCCGTGGTGAGGGTGATAGCCTCCCGCTCTTCTTCCTGATCGGGTTTGTTATCCGTATCGACGCCACTGAGCAGAGATAGTTGACTGAGGAACTCCAGCGGATCCGTGAAACGACTGCTATAATTGCTTAGCTGCTCCAGATCTTGTTCCCGTTGTTCAGCATTCTTAAATTTGGCCTGCATGTACTCCTGATAAACACCATCGAAGATGCTGCGGATCATCTCTGGAGGTGTGGCTATTTTGCCATCCACGATGAGTTCGTCCAAAGTGTAAGCAAACTGATCCCAGCTCTCTTTCGCCTTCTTCGGCACGCTCATCGGTAACAATAAATCACTGAACTTCCCTGTCATCACTTCAGCACTTGCCGCATCCGTTTTCATCCAAGCATTCCAGAGCTTGGTCGCGCTCGTGCTACCGATGCCAGGAATCAATTTAACCATGCGCATGAAGCTAACTTCATCCCGACGATTAACGGCAAATTTCATGAAGCAGGCCACATCTTTGACATGAGCCTGCTCAAAAAAACGCAGACCACTGGTGATTTTAAATGGAATACCACGATTAGTGAGTTCCATCTGAATCTCCATGCTATGAAAATGGGCACGATAAATCACCGCGATCTCATTGAGATCCACACCTTCATCCAGCAACTCCAAGATGCGCTGAGACACAAAGCCCGCCTGAGCACTGCCACTATCCAAGGGTACAAGAGCTGGAAGCGTCCCCTTACCTTGCCGGGCTGGCAGCAGGTTTTTCCGAATCTGCGCGCGGTTATTGGCAATGCTGGCATTGGCTAAAGCCAGCACTTCAGGCACGCTACGATAGTTCACCTCGATCTTATGAGAACGTGCCCGAGGCCAGTGATCGGCAAAGTTTAAGATATTGGTCACATCAGCCCCGCGCCAGGAGTAGATGGACTGAGCATCATCCCCCACGACCATGAGATTGCCATCGGCACCGGTCAGCAATTCAACGAACTCCGACTGCAGGCTATTGGTGTCCTGATACTCATCGACAAGCACGAATTCGAACTGCTGGCGATAGCGCTCTAACAAATCTGGATTCTCCTTTAACAAGGCGACGGATTGTGTGAGCAGGTCATCAAAGTCCATGCAATTCGTCTCTACCTTCTTGGTCTGATAGAGCTTCCGCAGGGTAATAATGTGATCCAGAACCTTGTCAAAATACGGATAGCGTGAAGCGATGATCTCAGGCAAGGAGAGGCAGGTGTTGTTGGCCATCGAATAGATGTCTCCGAGCACCTCGGCTTTTGGAAATCGGAAACCCGAGGTGTCGATGCCGCTATGATTCACGACGGTCTCCAGCAAATCTTTTTGGTCCTCTCGATCCATAATCGAAAAGCCTTTTCGATAGCCCAGACGCTCAGAATTCCATCGCAGAAGCTTGTTTCCGATACTGTGAAAAGTGCCGCTCCAAAGTCGCTGAATATCCACAGGGACCAGAGCGGTAACGCGGTCCAACATTTCTCGAGCAGCTTTGTTGGTGAAAGTCAGCAACAGAATCTGCTCTGGCAGCACCCCATTATCCAAAAGCCAAGCCACGCGGTAAGTCAGCGTGCGCGTTTTCCCGGAACCGGCACCGGCAATGACCAATGTCTGCCCAGGTGGAGCAGTGACTGCAGCATACTGCTGGTCATTGAGCTCCGCTTTGTAATCAATGCGGGGTGTGAAGGAAGTGGATGGATGCAGCGTGTAATCTCGGGCCATGAGCAGATGTAAAACGCTCAGTGCTCAGTGCTGGGTGCCACGTCAACCGAGATATGCAAGAGCTTGACCATTCTCCTCTCAGCGCCATGTCTGAGATGTGGCCACTTTTTTCACTTTCGACCAACTTCAACACTTCCCTGCCCTGACCCCATGCGCGCGGCTGGCAGTGATCGGCGACCCCATCGCACACTCCAAATCTCCACAGATGCATAACCCAGCGCTGCAGGCCTGTGGTATCGAGGCGCAATATGTGCGTGTGCAAGTGCCAATCGGTCATGTTCAGGAGGCGTTTGGTCTGTTTCAAAGGCAAGGTTTTCTGGGCGTCAACATCACTATTCCCCATAAGTTTGAGGCCCTGGACGCAGTAGATGTTATCGATCCTCTGGCCCAGAAACTGGGAGCGGTGAATACGCTGGCGATTCGAAACGGACAATTGTTTGGATACAATACCGATGGTCCAGGCTTCCTTCGCAGTGTGCAAGAAGCCTTCTCTGCCGAGGTTAAAGATCTGCGCATTCTCATCATTGGAGCGGGCGGCGGAGCAGGACGTGCGGTTGCTGTTCAGAGCGTGCTAGCAGGCTGCAAAAGTCTGCTTCTGGCTAATCGCACCGAGTGCAAATTACAGCCACTTTTAGCCGAGCTACACCAATGCGCAAATGGCCAAACCTCGCTACAAACTTGCTCGCTTGATGCCCATGATTTAGCCAAGCGCCTTTCAACGGTCGACCTCATTATAAACGCCACCTCACTTGGCATGAAAGCCGAGGATAAAGCCCTACTACCAGCAGGGTGCTTGGAGTCGCGCCATCTAGTTTATGACATGGTCTACCGCGCCAATGAGCCGACCGAACTCATGCAGCAGGCGAAAGCAGCCGGTGCTAAACAGGCCGATGGCATGTGCCTGCTCCTGCACCAAGGGGCCATCTCCTTTGAACACTGGTTCGATCAACCTGCCCCCATCGAGGCGATGCGGACTGGACTACTGGCGGCTTAGCCTATAAGCCCCAGTGTGTGTTCAATGCGCTGAAGAGTGCTTTCTTGACCGATGAGATGGGCGATAGTGTTCACACCTGGTCCACGGGATTGCCCACTGAGCGCAAAACGAAGCAAAGGCATCAGCGCCCCCGATTTAAAGGAATGCGCCTTAGCCGTTTCTTCGATGGCTGTTTGAATCGTAGACTCAGACCATTCGCTAAGTGTGCGAAAACACTCACAGGCAGCTTTTAAAAGCGTCAAGTTTTCAGGCTTAGCTTTAAGCTTAACCATCACTTCATCTTCATAAGGATAATCACTGCGGAAGAAATAATGCACCCAGGCTGGGATCTCCGTCAGCAAGCTGACTTTCTCTTTCACACTGTAAACAGCCGCAGCGGCCACAGCCTCATCGTTGATTGAGTAACCTGCATTTTCGATGAATCGTCGGCAAGAGGACAAGAGTTCCTCTGGACTCAGTGCACGTAAATACTGGGCGTTAAACCACTGGCATTTATGCATGTCAAAGCGGGCGTTAGCATTGTGGATCTCTGCTGGATCAAAGAGATTGACCAGAGATTCCCTGCTGAGTTTTTCGCCTTCGGTGCGTGGTGTCCAGCCGAGCAGGCAGAGGTAATTGAAAACAGCGTCAGGCAAGAAACCCTCATTCATGTAGCTCTTTTCTACTGCACTGCCCTCGTCGCGTTTGCTCATCTTTGTCCCATCTGGATTTAGAATCAGTGGGATGTGGGCATAGGTGGGAGGCGTGGCACCAAAAGCATTGAAAAGATCGATATGCTTCCAAGTATTCGACAGATGATCCTCGCCACGGAAAACATGGGTCATTCTCATTTCGATATCGTCCACAACATTCACAAAGTGGAAGATATAACTACCATCAGGTCTGCGGACGGTCATGTCAGGCTCCTCCGTGGCTGCAAAAGTGACGTCGCCACAGACAAGATCATGAACTGTAATCGGAGTGCGGCTGAATTTAAAACGCACAGCACCACTGTACTCGGTATAGACGCGACCAGCGGCCTCCAGCTTAGCCAAATACGCGTCATAGATAGGTTTACGCTGGCTTTGAAAATAGGGACCGCAATCGCCACCTGCATCTGGACCTTCATCCCAATCCAAGCCAAGCCAGCGAAGGCCTTTGAGAATGCCCTGCGCCGCTTCTTCGGTATTGCGAGCGCCATCGGTATCCTCGACGCGGAGGATAAAGGTCCCTCCGGTTTTGCGAGCAAAAAGCAAGTTAAACAAAGCAGTGCGGGCACCTCCAACATGGAGGTCGCCTGTAGGAGATGGAGCAAAACGAACACGAGTCATAAAATTAAAAAGTAAGGGGAATCAGATCAGTAAACTAACGGTCAGGATATCAAAAAAACAAATGCCGTGCCCCATTATGAGCACGGCATCGAAGGTCTGATAAACTCGTTCTGGTCTATTTGTCAAAGAAGGATGTTTCCTCACGGTCAGCCACTTTGAGGTAACGATAATAAACCTCTAACTGAAGGGTGCACAAACACTGGCGATAAACTGGGTCCTTGGCATCACCTGAAGGCCAGTTTGCGCGCCCGGCCTTCCAGCTACCATCTGGATTCTGCGCTGCCAAGATCTGGGGAAGGAACTGTTGGTTGTAGAACTTCCATTCCTCTCCCCCCATCTGGAAGAAGGTCTGCGTGTAGTAATACCAGCAGTAAAGATTGCAGTTCTTATTCCAATCCAGAGGCTCTGCTTCGAGGAACTTGTGAAGAAATTCAACCGCATCCTTGATTGGCTTCGTTTTACCCTTTGAGGCGGTCTGCAGTGCTAGCGATCCAACACCGGTTAAGCTCCATTGATTGTAGTGTTGATCACGGTTCGCCACACCAAAACCACCGTCCTTGGTCTGTTTACTGATCACGTAGTCAGTCATTTTATCCAGCGCACTATGAAGACCATCAATCTTCAAACCGCTATTCTTGGCGGCTTTCAGCGCCTGAAACTGCCAGCCTGCTAGAGAGAGATCTTCTCCTTTGCTGTCTTTGTAATAGGCATATGGACTGCCTTTTTCTACGCCACCGTAGCTCCATGAACCGCGACCATTTTGATTTTGAATGATCAGCTGCACGCCTTTAACAAAAGCGTCCTTCATGCCTGGCAGCTCCTTGCTTCCGAGACGTGCCAAGGTGTACATTTCACCGAGCGCATAAGTGGCAATGCCGTGCGCGTAGGTGCTAGGCTGGGATTTCGGATCTTCATCGATATAACCCCACTCGTTCTTTTTTGATAGCTCGACAAGGTAGTTAATTCCTTTCAAAACGGTATCTCCATAAAACGGAGACTCCGGTGTTTCGCAGCGGCCCAGATAGCAAAGAAGCGCCAGACCCGTCATGGCGGCCTTGTTTTGACCAGGCCAAGAACCATTCGGGTTTTGCTTTTGCTTGAGCCATTCCAGAGAATTTGACACTGCACGCTCACACTCGGGACTACCACCTGTTTCAGCCAGCTTCTTCAATCGTTCCTGCGGTGCACAACGGCTACGCATCGAGGGCGGCAAGCTGACAAATCCCTGCATGGCTCCCATGCCCATGCCCGTGCCAAATCCACCCCCAGCACCGGCCTTGCCAAAACCGCCGCTTCCCAATGAGCCACCTCCAACCATGGAACTCACGTCTGGCACGTCCAAAAGATCTGGCGGTGCATCTG
>CAMBPS010000161.1 GCA_945869675.1 Prosthecobacter debontii
TGGCTGATCCCAGGCTGCAAGGAATGGTGGCTCTGGCGGATCCCGGTCGCAGTAGCTCGGCCACCAAGGCTTTCGAAATGCTGATCCAGCAGCAGATCCAAGCCAAGATCGCCCAATTGACGGCCAGTCCTGGCCTGCTGAAGCCTGAGCAGATTCAGGCAGCGGGTGTGTATCAAGGTTGGAACGAGGGACTGAAACTCATCCAACGCATCAGCGCCAACTCTCGTTACTTCAGTGATACTTCGACCAAGATTCCGCTGGATGTCATGCGCGGGGATGCTGCTGCTGGCATGTGCATTGATTTTTATGGTCGCTCCACCGAGGAGGCTCTGCGGCAGGCCGATGGCCGTTCGCGGGTCGGCTTCATCATGCCGGTGGGGGGCACCTCCATCAGCGTGGATCCCATTGCCATGTTGCGTGGGGCACCGGATCCGGAGTTAGCGACTGCGTTCATGGAGTATGTGCTCAGTGAAGAAGGGCAGGGGCTCTGGGGCTATCGGGTCGGTGTCACGGGAGGGCCTGAAAAGACGGCCCTGCGGCGCTTGCCTGTTCGGCGTGATTTTTACACCGCTGATAAGACTGTGATGATGAGTGATGGCGCTGAGATGCCCTATCAAAAAGCGCAGGCCTTCACGTATCATCCTGAATGGACGGGGCCAGCCTTCAGCGCCATCCGGTTTCTAGTGCGGGTGCTCTGCGTGGATTCGCATGAAGAACAGCAGAAAGCTTGGGCAAGTCTGGCACAGGTCGGTTTCACCCCTCATGCAACAGAGGTTTTCCACGATCTGAATCGGGTCAGCTATGAGGCCACCTTGGGTGAGATTAGCCGCGTCATCCGCTCTCGGAATAAGGTGGCAGAGACCCGACTAGCCCGACAACTCGGGGATGCTTTTCGGGGTCATTATATTTTAGCCTCCAAGCTTGCGCGTCAGGGTAAATGACGAAATGTTCATGGAATACTCACAGCTTTATGAACTCTGCTAGGTAGCTTTTCTCGTCCGCATGCTTCTTCGTCTAGTCCTACTCATTCTTGTTTTTTCTGGTGTCGCCTGTCGCAGCACCCAGCGTCTGGTGAAGGCTTCTCCGGCAGATCCGACGGACTTTTTGCAGCATGGCAAAGAATTGAAAAAGACCAAGGCTACTGACTCGCCCTTCTTGCTGGAATGGACCAACCCTGATGTCAAAGTTTGGGAAAAGGCTGCAGAAAAGCAGACCCTTCACATCTCTGCGGTTTCTTTGCAAAATCTGCGTCCGATGACACGCACTTTATCGAAGGTGGAAGTCAGTGAGAAAGAGCGACAAACCAAGGTGAAAAAACTGGCCTCTTACTTCGAGAGTGAATTAACCAAAGCCTTTGAAAAAGCTGCCGAGCCTCGGCGTCAAGTCGTTAAGGTTCCCGACAAGACCAGCCTCGTTCTAGAATTGGCGATTGTGGAACTCAATCCCAACCCTATTTCAGGCGGAGTGTTGAGGAAGGGGATCAATATCCTCCTATGGCCCGGTGCAGAAACCATGATGTCTCACAAGCTCAAGGGCAACATGGCGATTGAGGGGCGTCTGCGGGATGAGGGTAGCAAAAAGACCCTCTATGAGTTTGCCGATGCTGAGCAGAACCGCTCTGGCATTATCCTCTATTATCACGATTACACGAATTTTAGCTACTTCCGCAAAGCCGTGCGTGAATGGGCCGTCCAGATTGAGGCGGTCATTCGTTCTCAGGGAAAATCGACTGTGAAGGATGGTCCGGCTGCGACTTTTATGCTTTGGTAATGCCCGTTCGCGTCCGTGTCTTTATTTTGGCAGCAGATCTTTCAAACGCGAATGGCTGACCGCCGTTTGGCATCCGTCATTGATGCCACAAGGCTTGGAGCAACTCAACGATCTTTCATTCCCGTTTTAAGCTGTGCGCTTTTGAAGCTGGAGTCTAGGTGGATTCAAGTCCTGGTGGATCATGGCTCCTGACGAACAAGATTCGGAAAGCTGGATGCGGGAAAGCCGCGCGTCTGGTTTGATGAGGGTTAGGAGAGCTTAGCCTCTCCTGCCTACTGTGTTGAAAGCCGTCGCGGATATCGCCCAGCGTCATCTGAGGCCTAACTTCCGATCTTCCTACAAGAATTCCTCAAAATTAGTGCTGCCTGTGGCTCATTACGTGCTATGTCCTGCAGATAAGGTTATTTATGGCAAAAACTTCCAATGCATTTCATTTCAGAGCGCCCTTGCGGCTGCTGCTTGGACTTGGAACGCCCATGCTCCTCTTTGCCTGCACCCACACAAAGCATGACGTCCGCCCCTTCGATGTGAGCCTTGCTGAGCAGGAACTCATGGACATGAGCTACGAAGAGGCTTCAGCCATTGGCAGGCAACACCTCCTCTTGCCGCCTTTGTTTAAGATCGTCGCGGACAGCATTGAGATCGTTAAAAAAGACAAGGCCGGGGTGCCTATCGAAGTTGTCGCAAAAGGTCGAGTCTTTGTGGATATGTCGCTCAAGGAGCGAGCTACTGGACTGTGCGATAGAGCCACCGTAACCGTCAAATCCGCAGAACTGGTGGGAAGACCCATCATCAAGCGTAGCAACCGAATTGCCAGAGGCACCAGTCAAAACGCGAGCTTTGCGATTTCTGAAGAGAACCTCCAGGCAAAGGGCAGCTATCAATTAACGACCATGGACGAGGCACCGATGATGAACGGGCTTCTTGATGAAACGTTTCCTCAACCGCTACCCTTGGCACTTCCCACTGCCGCAGCTTTTGTAGCCTCTACCGAGAATATGTTGCTTCCAGCAATCCACACTGTCAAAGTCGCGCCCGTCAGTGGCACTGAGCCAGCGACAGCGCATGCTGCTCCAGCTCATTAGCACTTAGGTAGTTTGTGCTTTACTGGCACGCCTACGTTTTATTTTTGGACTGCCATGTCCTGCTAGCTTTTGACCGCCCAGTCCTGCCACCACGACGACGATCACCTGAATGCCCAATATTTGCAGGGGAAAATCCATTTGTGCATGCAACGCCACGCCTGTCAGACTGGTAAACGCTGCTGCTTGGTAGGCATATCGAGTGGAAAAATAGGGCTGATGCAGTTCCCGCATTCGCCTGAAAGTGCTGCCCCATAGGCCCAGTCCTAGAGCAATCCATAAGCCACCTCCGAGAAAGCCCCATTCCATGAGTGTCTGCAGAGCGTCCTGATGAGCATAGACCCACCGTTGTCTAGGCACTTTCTCCGGGTTCGTCGTGCCCACATCTAAAAACACCGCGCCAAAGCTACCCGGCCCAAATCCGGTCAACCCCGCACGACCTAGTTCGCCCAGACAAAATTCAGCGCTAGCAAAGCGGCTTTCGTTTCGAATGCGGTTGCCGTCCAATTCCGACCATCTAACCATGGCCTTGTTCATGCCAAAAGAAAAGGCAAGGCCTGCAGTCACCAGAAACAGCAGCACGCTGCAAGCAATCATGTGCCTGCGGATGTTTTCCTCGCCACTGACCGTGCGCAGAAACCCTGGCAGAACCAGGGCCATCATCAGCACTGCCTGCAGCCCAAAAAACAAGTGGCCAGCTTTCGAGACATTGATCAGTATCGCGGCAAACATGAGGAACGTGCCTGCCAGCAAAAGCGCCCGCTTCAGGTGATTCCTTTGCCGCGCAAAACTCTCCAGCGTCAGGGCCGCCATAAAAGGCCAGGTCAGATTCAGAAAGGCTGCGGCGTTGCCGTGGTACCAGAAGCCTGCAAACACATACTGTTGCAGATTGCGCCCCCCCCAATAGCCCAACCAATCTCCGCCTGTTTTCTGCATCACCCCATGGGCCGCCACCGACAGGCCCGTGAGAGCCAAGGCCCACAGTGAGACCCTCCGCCACTTTTGGCTCGTCGCCATGTCGCGAACAATCCATAAGAGACCTAACAGTCCCGTCAGACGGCGCATCGCGCCCACAGAAATGTCCTGATCGACCGTGCTGGGCAGCCACCCGCGCCAAGCCGGGATCTCAAAGGGGAAAAGCATCATCAGCATCCCGTCAAAGCTTGACCGCGGATTGAGTGCTGCCACCCAGCCAAGTGCTAACAAAGCCACACTGACCGGCAAAACCCACCCCAGCCTCGGCATGCGGCCGGCCAAGGCCCAGGCGATGATGGCAAAAGCTGACAAGCTAAGCAGCAGCGTGCTCACCCAATCAATCACCCAGTCGAGGGTGCCGCCATAGAGCCAAGGCGTCAAAGCCATCACCACGAGGGCGCAAGCACGAACCAAGTTCAAAGGCAGTGTCTTCATCGGAATAAAACTTCATGTGCCTACGTTGGTAAGCTTAATCCCCTCTACGAGATTGGATCAAGTTTGTCCACGGATCTTCCACAAAATTTTCAAACGATGCGCGAAAAGCCTCGACACTAAAAGTCTCAGCCAATCCTGAATCTAGCAGACAATTCACCGTGCTGGGATGTTGAACCTAAAAACGATTCTAGCAATACACCACAGAGACTCGATGAACGCAGAGATTCAGGGACTTGTGACGATTTTAGGATCAGAAAATGACTCACTCTCAGGGTGAGCGGGGAACCCTAAGCCTCCCGACTAACTTGACTGGAGTTACGCAGCCGAAGCAAGGGTGAGGCCGAGAGCGGCGGCTTGTTTTTGGAGGGCTTTGAGACGTCGTTGGGTGGCTTGTGGGTTGGTTTTGAAGGCAGCTTTTTCGTCGTAGCTTTGCTGGGCTTGGATCATGCCATACATCACCCGCGCAAGCTTATGTGCAGTTGCGGTGATACCTTCGGCTTTGCCTAAGCGGGCTTTCATTCGTCTCAATAGATGCCCCATTTCGCTCTCGGAATGCTGCAGGCCGAAGGCTGCCAGCCGAAACGCTCCGGCCAGTCGGCATTTAACCTTGCGCGTTTTGGCACTGAGCACTTTACCTCCGGTAATTCGGTTGTCAGGATTGAGTCCGAGCCAGGAGGCAAACGCTGCGGAGCTGCGGAAGCTGCTCAGCAGGTGATCGCGTGTGCCCACTTCGCTCATCAGGGTGCTGATGAGTCCTGCGGACACTCCGGGGCAACTACTGAGGTCAACGCCGTAAAACTTCCACCCTGCGGCAAACACGCCGCCGCTAAATTGCGCAGCGTTTTTGCCGAGCTTGTGCTGCTTCTTGGGCGCTGATGGGATTGGGTTGCTCACGGGGCTTTCTACTTGGGCGATGAGTTCGCCGAGCTTCTTGTCGCACTCGAGGATGGCCTTCTGGATGGCTCGCCAGGCTTGCTGGCTTTGCTTGAGCACGAAGAGGTATTCGTCGCGGTAACTGCCGTTGAGTGCCTCAATGATTTTCTCCACAGAGCTACGGCAACGGCAATCGCGCAGTGCCGCCAGCCTTGCGGCATCGCGCTCACCAGCAAGGATGGCGTCAATGATGGCCTGAGCGCTGACACCATCAGTGTCGCTGAAGACGTGATGGATCTTGAGATTCAATTCGGTGAGCGTCTTCTGCATGAGATGCAATTGCTTGGCCGCATCTCCGACCAGCTCAGCACGATGGCGCATGAGGAAGCGGATGGGCACGATGTCTTGTGCGGGGCGAAAGGATTTTTTGACTAACCCAGCGGCGTGGAGTTGCTGGAGCCATTGAGCATCGCAGGCGTCGGTCTTGCGCCCAGGCACGCCTTTGACGTGGCGAGCGTTGACGAGGAATACGTCAATGTCGGCGGCGCAGAGTGTATCGTAAAGTGTGATCCAATAGTTGCTAGTGGATTCCATCGCCACGGTCTTAATGCCATTGGCAACAAGCCAGTCGCGCAGGGCTATTACCCCACTGGTAAAGCTCTCAAAAGTGCGCACCCAGCGTTCGCAACGTCCGGGTGGCAGGGCGACGACAAACTCGGCGCTGCCGATGTCAATGCCTGCGGCGTCGGCCCGCAGGGTGGGGTTGATGAGGGCCTTGGGCTCCGCTGAGGGTGTAGCGCGGCGTTTCTTGTTCTGTGGTTTGGTTTTCTTCATCGCGGTGGGCTTGGTAAATGCTGACGCGAAGGCTGCTTTTTGAAAAAGGGGACACTCTCCCGAACAGGGTCACCGCCCCAGAGCTTGCGCTCTAGGACGGGCCACTAATGTTCTACTCGCAAAAGCGGCGACCATGCTAAATTTCGGGGTTGCAATTCATCATCGCACCACCATTGGCTAGACGGCCTACACATCGCGGCAGCAACGACGAGTGCCACAACGCTCCGCTGGATTCAACCGCAAGTTACTCCCCGTTCCACATCCCACGCCCCGTGGATTG
>CAMBPS010000162.1 GCA_945869675.1 Prosthecobacter debontii
ACCAGATCGTCAAGATCCAGCTCCAGCGCGTCATCGACCGCCTCGCCAAGCAGAACATCCACCTTACCGTCACCGACGACACCACCCGCTACCTCGCCGACGCCGGCTTCGATCCCGTCTTCGGCGCGAGACCCCTCAAACGCGCCATCCAAAAGCACCTTCTCGATCCGCTTTCCCTCGCCGTTCTCGAGGGCGGATTCAAAGACGGCGATCACATCACGGCAGTGATGAAAGACGGAAAGCCGGTGTTTGAGAAGAAGTGATCAAGCTCAAGTAGGACTGCCGGAGTGATCATAGTCCCCGCCAACTCCTTCTTCCTGAGAGAATTCAGCTTTCAGTACACTCTGCGCGATCATTTGAAGCTCCGCTGCGATTCTTGGATCGCTTTGCTGGCCTTTCACTATCGTGTGAGCAAACATCACCAAACGCAGGCTACACGGCTCTATCGGCACAGCCACTTCCCAGCGATAGATTTCCAATCCTTCCCCCTTTTCTTCAGCAGCCTTGATGTAGTGTCTCATCAAGAAACCTGATGGCAGAACCTCCGTGGGATTGTCCTTGAAGACGCTGCGTGCCATTTCTTCGGAAGGCGTGTTTTTCGATGAAAATGAAAGCACATTGAGCCGCAGCGTTCCTGAGTCTGGCCTGTTTTCATAAAAGGTTCCTCCACCTGAAGTTTCAAACTCTTCAATCCAATCTGAAGGAATCTCGAAGCGGACAATTCCTCCACGGTAGGTAATCGGTTTCAATGAAGTCATATTAAACGGGTGGAAAACAAAGAAGGTACTAATTTAGGAAGCCAATGCGTCGGCAATCCAGTCCCGCTCCTCCGGCTCGACCTTCGGAACCATCTCCAAGATGTCGAGCATCTGCCGAGCGCTGCCTTGCGCGGCGCGGCGACAGACGTAGGAGTCGGCTTCGGCCAAGGCGATGCGTTGGGAGAGCACGGTGGCGACAAACGCGTCCATACCCAGACCGACCTCGTGGGCGAGAACCACGACCCGCTGGCGGATAGAGTCAGGAGGCTGGATGCTCAGAGTGCTCATCAAGCGGCGGCTAGTGTTCAGTGTGCCAATACACAGGTTCGGACGGGGCGTAGGCGGAGTTTGCGCGGCTTTGCGGACGCCTTGGGACTGCCGATGATTTTGGGAATGGGCTTGCCGTTGGCTTCTTTTCGCAACTGGGTCTGCTCGCGAATCCAGGCGAGGTATTTGGAGAGGTCATAGCTGAACTCGGCGGCGATGGCGGCGCGTGCTTCGCGGACTTCCTGGACGATGGGATCGGTCTTCATGGTACGGAGAGAAGGAGTTCTGGGGTGCAGATCACTGGCACATGCAGGTGGTGGTATTGGCAATACTCGATGAGTTCCTTTTGAAGTACTGGATTGGCAAGATGAGTGCAGTTCCAGGTCAGAAGGTAGGTGATGCGGTGCAGGATGGCGAGAGCGAGATGCGTGGCGTCTGCCTCGGCCTTCGGTGGGGTTTTCAAGAGTTTGATGAGGCTTTGGGATAAACGGTCCGTTTCCAGTGGCACATCTAGGTCAGGGATTTCATCAAGGAACGGCATGCGCCGAGCCACGGCACCCGGATCTCCGCGCGAAGCCTCGGCACGAACCAAGAAGGACGTGTAGAGCCGGTATCTCGACCGCTCGTTCTTCCACCAATCGTGTGTGAACTTCTGGTGCTGGGCCATGATGCTTTTCCTGCTTGGATGGGCTCCCAAGTAGCTCGGTATGGTCGTCTCAATGTAAACCGTTTCCACTGAGGAGGATCATACTGGATCAGCTCGGCTCGTAAAGCAGCTAAATTGGCAAAGTGGTGTGCCTCAACGCCTTCTTCAGCCTTGATTGGTAGATGGCATCTTGCCGCTGGCTTTAACGCGTTGTTACGACAGAACGCAGACGATGCAGCAGGCTGAATAGGCCGAAGAAGGCGCGATTGATATAGAAAGATTCGGCGCGGCCACGAGCTCCCCGCAGAGAGAGCAATTCGCGATCTTGGCGATTTGTTTCACCCATCTCATACATCGCGCGGAGAAAGCTTGGATCGGCAAAATCAAAACGGCATGCGCGGAAAGGACGCGTTAGCAGTTCGATGGATTCACGGGCCAGATGGGTCACTTTTTGGCGCTGAGCTGGGCCGTCGGTGGGCAGTATCACATCCATGGCTCGCAGGGCGGCCTCTAATTCATCCGCAGATTCCAGCAGTGTTGGATTTAAAAAGGCAAACTGCAGGGCATAAAATTCGGGCGTGATTGATCGCGTGCAGCCGAAATCGAGCACACAAAGTTGGCCGTCTGCACTTACCAAAAAGTTCCCTGGATGCGGGTCTGCATGAAAGCGTTTTAAGCCATGAATCTGATGCATGTAGAAATCCCACAAAATCTGACCGATGCGGTTACGCTCGCTCTGTGAAGCGTCGCTGGCGGCAAAGCGGTCCAGCGTGAGTCCGTCGATCCAGTCCATGGTTAACACCCGATTGGAGCAGCGGTCTGGATAGAAGGTGGGGAAACGCAAGTTAGGCAGGCTGGAGCAAGCTGCTGCTATTTCCTGGGATTCCTGCAATTCACGAACATAGTTGGTTTCTTCTAATAACCGAGTTTCCACCTCCGTGAAGTAGTGAGCGATGTCCTCTTCTCGCAATCCGAGCATTTGCAGCGCGATGGGTTTAACGACGCGAAGATCACTGCGCATGGATTCAGCCACGCCTGGATACTGAACTTTAACAGCCAGCTTTTGACCACCCCGGTAGGCCACATGCACCTGACCAATAGAAGCACCATGGGCGGCCTCGGGCGTGAATTGATCGTACAGGGATTCCACCGGTTGATTGAACTCACGCTCCAGTGTCCGACGCACCAGTGGCCAGGAAAGCGGTGGGGCAGAGTATTGCGCTTGGGCAAACTGTGCCGCATAGGCTGGGGGCAGGAGATTTTCATCAATGCTCAGCATCTGAGCAAGCTTGAGCGGGCCGCCTTTGAGCTTGCTGAAACTTTCATAGACAGCGCGGGCATTGACGTCATCCAAATCATCTCGCAAAGCTTTGGATGCGGATTCGGGACTGACGGCACGTTGCCCGTAGTATTTGAGGTAATTCAGTCCGACTCGTGCCCCAGTTCCCGCCAGCTCCGCCATGCGACTTAAAGGCGTGCTGCGGATGCTATTTTGGGTGAGATGTTCAGCGGCCATGGTTCAGGCACACTTATTCATTCCAGGTATGAGAAAGCGGAGCAGGTCAAAACCTGAGTCGAGGACTTGGCGGCCCATCAGATCAAACAACACTGTCACTGACTTTTCGATGAAGGCGTCCGTGCGCTCAAATTTGGGGCTTTCGTCTTTCAGGTTATAGGTGACCACACTGCGCAAGAGAAGCTTCATGGCTTTGGGATACACGGCAGTTGCGGGGCCGCGTGAGGCGATCTCTCCTTGCTGGCGTCCGAGCATCAGAATCGACTTCGCAAAGGCCTCAAAGCGATCTTCTAAACCCGACCATTCAGGCACAGAAGTTAATGGGTTCGCATGGCCCATTCTCAGCAGCAGCAGGCTGCGGTGATCCAGCGCCGCTGTCGTGAATGCAAAAAGGAAAGCCAGCATTCGATGACGAGCGCTAAAGCTCGACCACTCAGCACCGCTTTCAACGGACTGGATGAGGCCATCCATCATGTGACGCCACCAATGGACCTCGACAGCTTGTAGTGATGAATACTCAGAAAAAAATTCCCGCTCTGAAATGCCAAGCATTTGGCAGAATTTAAAAAGAGACATTGGCGGCCTACCCTCAGCTTTGAGTTCATGCAGATAAGCGCTCTCGATCCGATGACGGATCGGAAGCTGTTGAGGGGCGTAGAAGTCGTCCATAGTGACCAAAATACGAACGCGCGTGAATTTTAGTCGCCAAGATTGTGTGCCATTACCAGGAAGCAATCACCTCGTAGGCAAAGCCTGTGAGGTATTCAGTCTCAGGAATGGTAGCTAAGATCGGATGATCAGGACGCTGACTGTAGGTAGCCACGCGGCGGATGGTTTTCCGGGCATCCACCGCAGCATCAACGATGCTGTTATGGAAGTCGCCGGTGCTAACATGATGGCTGCAGCTAAACGTTGCCATGATACCGCCCGGTTGTAGCATTTTTAAGGCGCGCAGATGAATCTCTTTGTAGCCGCGCATCGCGTCATTAATGCTAGCCTTGGTTTTGGTGAAGGACGGCGGATCTAGGATGATTAGATCGTAGCTGGTTCCGCTGGACTCCTGTTGTTTGAGGAAATCAAAGCAGTTCGCAGCAATGAAATTCACTTTAGCACCGGAGATCTCCGCGTTTTGATTGGCCACAGCGATGGCGCTTTCACTGATATCGACAGCGGTGACTTCAGCCGCCTCTGCGAGTGCGCAGGCTTGTGCAAAGCCACCTTGATTGGTGAAGCAATCCAGCACCCGACGGCCCTTGGCCAGTTTGGCAACGTGCTGATAGTTATCGAGTTGATCCAAATAAAGACCTGTCTTTTGCCCCTCGACAAGGTCCGCATGAAAAGCGCTACCTTCATGCCGCACCACAAAAGGCTCTGGCGTATCGCCAAAGATCACGCCTTTGATTTGTTCCAAACCTTCGGCCTTGCGCACGCCGCCTTCGTTGCGCTGGACGATGCTTTTGGGCGAAAAGACCTCACAGAGCGCCTGCACGATCAGATCCTGTCGCATTGCCATCGCTAAGGTCAGCGTTTGCAGCACGAGATGGTCGCCGTAACGATCTACGACTACGCCTGGTAGGCCATCCGATTCACTCCACACCACGCGGCAGAGGCTGGTATCCACGCCTGAATCCACTCGTGATTTCAAGGCACGCTCGATCCGGCGTTTGAAGAAATCCAGATCCAGATCCTGACGGCGGTAAGAGAACAGTCGGGCACTGATTTGGGATTGCGGATTGTAGATCGCACTGCCCATGGGCTTGCCTCTGGCGTCTTGGAGTTGAACCACGTCTCCCGGTTTGGGCTCGCCAAATCGGCCTTTGATCTCAGTCGCATAGACCCAGACATGACCGTGAAAGATGCGAGCGCGTGGTTGGATAGAAAGTGTGGGCATGGGGGCCAGATCATAGGGGGCTAAGAGCTAGAGGCAAGAAGGGATGCCCTTGTTCTGCGATTCTGCGATTGACGAGGCCATTTCCTGCCGTTCATGCTTATACATTCCCAATGACTTCACGCCGCACCTTTCTCACCTCTGCCACCGCTGCCTCACTCACGCTTTCGGCTTTGCCGTCCTTCGGCGCTGAGGGAAAAAAATTCCGCACCGCCCTCATCGGCTCTGGTTGGTGGGGCATGAACATTCTTCGGGAAGCGATTGCTTCAAGCCGAATCCAAGTCGTGGCGCTCTGTGATGTGGATGAAACCGTTCTTACCAACAGCGTCGAAGACGTGAAGTCTGAAACCGGTGACGAAGCCAAAGGCTACAAAGATTATCGCAAGCTGTTAGCCGGAGCCAAGCCTGAGATCGTCATCATTGCCACACCGGACCACTGGCATGCTTTGCAAACCATCGCTTGCTGTCAGGCCGGTGCTCATGTGCTAGTGGAAAAGCCCACCGGTCACACGATCAAGGAGAGTCGCGCCATGGTGCGTGCGGCAAAGGAAGCTGGTGTCGTCGTTCAAGTCGGCCTACATCGCCGGATTGGGCCGCATCATGTGGCTGCCATGGAGTTTTTGAAATCAGGCAAAGTAGGCAAGGTTGGCATGGTCCGCTGCTTTGCCGATAGCAAGGGCGGCCCAGAAGCGGCCAAGCCGAATAGCAAAGTGCCTGAAACCCTCGATTGGGACATGTGGTGTGGTCCAGCCCCGTTGAGGCCTTTCAATACCAAACTGCATCCTGGCGGATGGCGGAATTTTCTCGACTACGCCAATGGCACTATGGGCGACTGGGGCGTGCATTGGCTGGATCAAGTGCTGCTCTGGAGTGGTGAAAAAGGTCCGAAGAAAGTCTTCTGCACCGGTGGCAGACCTATTTTTGGTGCTGCGGTCTTGAATGACAAAGAGCAGACCACTGATGCCCCCGATCATCAGGTTGCTACCTTTGAGTTTGAAAACTTCACTGCGATCTGGGAGCATCGGAAGTTTGCGTCAAACAACAATGAGAAGCACGGCATCGGAGCCTATTTTTATGGTGAGAAAGGCGTGCTCCACATCGGCTGGCGGGACGGCTGGACCTTTTACCCCACCGATCCAAAAGCGCCAACCGTGCATG
>CAMBPS010000163.1 GCA_945869675.1 Prosthecobacter debontii
TCACTCAATGAGCAGCACTTCGAGGATCAACTCCTGGAGATGCTCGATATCCTACAGACCAACACCAAGCCCATCATCATCTACTGCACTGGTCAAAAATGTGAAGCCAGCCGCCATGTCCGCGAAAAGCTTCTCAGCAGGGTTCCCATTGAGCACGAAAAATGTTTCATCTTGAAAGGTGGCTTCCCTGCTTGGCAAGCAGCGCAATGAAACGCTTTGGATGAAAGGAGCTAGGGCAGAGCGGACGTTTAATGCTGCCTATGATCTCACGTTTCCTGATTCCTCTTACCGTTCTCTCCTTCACCGCCACACTCCAAGCAGCTGATGAAATGGTGCCTCTATTTGATGGCAAAACTTTAACTGGCTGGGAGCAACACAGCGGCGCTGCTGAGTACCGCGTTCAGGACGGTGCCATCATTGGAAAGACTGTTCCCAACACTGGCAATTCCTTCCTCTGCACCGCCAAAAAATACTCAAACTTCATTCTCGAACTCGAGTTCAAAGTGGATCCATCCATGAACTCGGGCGTGCAGTTCCGCAGTAACTACTACACGAAAGAAACTGAAATCGAGATCGCCGGTAAAAAGAAAAAGTTCCCTGCTGATCGAGTCCACGGATATCAGTTTGAGATCGATCCTAGCCCACGCGCCTACACAGGTGGTATCTACGATGAAGGCCGCCGCGGCTGGCTCTTCGACCTCAAAAACAACGAAGCAGCTCGCAAAGCCTTCAAGCAGGGCGAGTGGAATCAGATCCGCATCGAATGTCGTGGAGACAGACTCAAAACGTTCATCAACGGCGTCGCCGCTGCCGACCTGAAAGACAGCGTCACGGCAGAAGGCGTCATTGCCCTCCAAGTCCACGGCATCGGCAAAAACCTGGCCGCTGTCGGCAAGGAAGTCATGTGGAAAAATATTCGCCTTCAAGAACTGAAGTGAGTTCCATGTGAAGCCCTCACTTCACGCCCCGGTGAGCGCCCGATCATCAGAATACCTGCCCATGATCCATCACTGAACATCATGCGCTTGCAGGCTTTAGCATTCGCCACCAGCCTACAAGCGCCATGAAAACTCAGTCAGTCGTTTTAGCCTTCGGTTTATTTTTGATACTCAGTCCCGCCTTATTTGGCGGAGCTATTCCTGTGAAAATCAGTCCAGAAGGCAACTGGCAGCGAGATGGGAAACCTTATTTCATTCGCGGAGCTGGTGGTGCCGGGTCCTTGGAAGAACTCAAAAAACGTGGCGGCAACTCCATCCGCACCTGGAGCGATCGAAATATCGGCGGTCCAGACGGCATCCTCGAGCATGCTCACAAACTTGGACTCACCGTTTGTTTTGGTATCTGGCTAGAACCAGAGTGCCAATGGTTCTCCTACAAGAAACCTGAGGACTGTGAAAAACAAAAACAGCGTGTTTTAAAAACCATCCTCGAACACCGTGATCACCCTGCCCTGCTCTGCTGGGGCATTGGAAATGAGGTGGAGGGTGATGGCGAAAATGAGGCCTTCTGGCATCAACTCAACCGCCTAGCACGTGCCGTCAAAAAAGCCGACCCAGCGCACCCGGCCTTCACCGCCGTAGCAGGTTTTTCAAAGAAAAAAATCATCGCTGTGAACCAATGGGTGCCCGACCTCGACTTCATCGGCATCAATACGTATGCAGCACTGGGAAGATTGAGGGAAAGCCTGCAAACCGATGGCTGGAAGCGGCCTTGGGTTGTCACTGAATACGGTGCACGTGGGTTTTGGGAAAGCCCCAAAACCTCATGGGGTGTGGCCAAAGAACAAACCAGCAGTGAAAAAGCCGTACAACTGCGAGACATGTATCAGCGCTGCATCGAAGACAGCGGCGGCTGCGGTGGAGGTTACGCGTTTAACTGGGGATGGAAGCAGGAATACACAGGCTCTTGGTTTAGCCTGTATTCAAGGCAGCAAGAAGCTGTCACTGCCGTCGATGTTCTGGAGGAGATGTGGACCGGCAAAGGTCCGGAAAACCGATCCCCAGAGCTCATCCGGCTCAAGTGTCCCGATGCCGACAAACCCATGGCAGCAGGCACACATTTCAAAGCCGAAACACTAGCACATGATGCCGACGGAGATCCCCTGACTTATACCTGGATCGTCCGCGCTGAAGACCCCCATAAAAGCAACGAAGGCAGAAACCCAGAACCGCCCTTATTTCCTGCAGCCATCCTCAAGGGCCAAGGCCCACAGGCAGAAATTGCCGCCCCTTCCAAACCTGGCAACTACCGCCTCTATCTCGAAGTGCGCGACGGTAAAAACCACCTCGCCACCGCCAACGTGCCCTTTCAGGTCGCAGCCAATTAGCTGCCATGAACCTTCTTTTATCTCGACAATCCATCTCAGCTCACGCTAAAAATTCAGCTCCATGAAAAAAGTTCCGTTTACCAGTCGCCGTCAATTCCTCACTCGCACCGCCGCTGCCATTGGCTTTCCGACCATTGTTCCTGCCAGTGTTTTTGGTCAAAATGCACCTTCCAATAAAATCACCATGGCTGTGCTCGGCTGGGGAATGATGGGGCCAGGCAATACGGGAAAATTCCTGCAGGAGTCTGATTGTCAGATCGTGGCGGCTTGTGACATCGACAAGGGAAATCTGCAAAAGGCGCTCAACACCATCAATGGAGCCTACAAGAACACTGACTGCAAAGGCTACCACGATTACCGCGAGGTCATGGCACGTAAAGACATCGATACGGTGATGCTGGCCTTACCGGATAACTGGCATGCGCTGACCTCCATCGAAGCGGCGAAAAACGGCAAAGATATCTACGGGGAAAAGCCCCTGGCGCGCACCATCTCTGAACAGCAAGCAATCGTCCGCGCAGTGCAGAAATATCAGCGCATCTGGCAAACTGGCTCTTGGCAGCGCAGCGAAAACAATTTCCGTATTGGCGCTGAAATCGTGCGCAATGGCCTCATCGGCAAACTCACCCGCGTTGAGGTCGGCTTGCCTTCCGGTCACAATGACTTCGCCAAAACTGGCGACAAACGCAGCATCACCCCGCCACCTGCTGATCTGGATTATGAAATGTGGATCGGCCCTGCGGCCATGCAGGACTACATCGAGTGCCGCATTCATAAAAACTGGCGCTGGGATTACAATATCGGTGGTGGCCAATTGCTCGACTGGGTCGGCCATCATTGCGACATCGCCCACTGGGGCATGGACATGGACGGCAGCGGCCCGATGGAAGTCAGTCCAATCCAAGTCGATATGCCGGCCCGTTCGGAAATCTGGAATACTGCGACCAAATACCGCGCTGAGGCTAAATACGCAGGTGATATCCTTATGACGATCGCTGGTGGTCATAACGACATTGCCATGGGCACCAAGTGGATCGGCACAGACGGATGGGTTCATGTCAATCGCGGCAGTTACGATGCCTCCAAGCCGGAGCTGAAGAAGATGATCAAAAAGCGCAAGAATGAAAAAGATCCGAACAGCGAAATCGTCGAATCTGCCACCGCCCCAAAACTTGGCGATGACCTGATCAAGACTCGCCTTTACGAGACTCCAGGACATCACCGCAACTTCCTCGACTGTGTAAAAAGCCGCAAGCCTACCGTCACGCCAGTCGAAACAGCTCATCGCAGTGCGACACCTGGTCATCTCGCCCTCATTTCCTTCCTGGTAAACCGTCCGATCAAATGGGATCCAGTGAAGGAAGAAATCGTCGGTGATGCAGAAGCCAGTAAGCTGCTGACACGCGAATACCGTGGCAACTGGAAGCTAGAAGCCTAGTTTTTAACTGATTTCACCTGACTCAAAGAGAGTCAGGATAAATCAGTCTGCGCCTTGCCAACCACGAATGTGTGATGGAAGCTGATGCTATCAGTTTCCGTCAAACATTCGATCATGAACGCACGCAACCTTGCTGTCACCCTTGTCTTTCTAGCCCTTGGCTATGGGATCTGGCATTTTCATTCAGATGCCGGTCGCCTAATGGCGGAGATGGACCAACTGAAAGCTGCCCATACTCTGGCCCTAGAAACTAAAGACCAAGAGCTTCAGCGTAGCCTCGGTGCGCAAAATGAGCAGCATCAAAAAGCCATCCAAACACTCAATGATGATCATGATCAAAAGCTCAATGAACTAAGACAGGATCAGCGTAAGCAAATTGCCAGCGCCTATAAAGAATTCGAAAACATCTTTGCAGGCAACAAGAAGACACTCGACTACATCAATCTGCTGGAGGGCAAAGTGAAAGCGGGTCAGGCACTCTCCAAGATCGAGGTCGAAAAACTGGTAGTCATCACCAGCGGCATCAACTTTCTGCAGAAACAATATCAAAAACCCCTTCAGGAGTTCACCGCCCTTCAGGACTACTTTAATGACGCCGCCAAACGCCCGAATGAAAAACCCAAGTCCAACTTTGGTTTTTTTAAGCGCCTCTTCAGCAAAGATTTCCGTGAAGCAGAAAAAGAATTCTATCGCGAAGAAGGTGCCCAGCGCGCCTTCACTGAAGCGCAAGGCAAATTTGGAGTGGTTTATGCTTCGGCTCAGAACTCCATGCACAGTGTGAACATCGACGCAGAGGCCCAGCTCAAAAAGCTAGACGCAATCATTCAGGACAAACAGACCGCCAATGCAGAGGACCTAACCCGCTTTTTCAATCAGGCGCGTGAAGCTTTACAGACCCATCAAAGCGTCCTCGACTTTGAACCTACTGAGGTGCCTCAAGCACCCAAGGTGCAGCCATAATGGCTAATCATATTGGATGTCACGCAACTGCATATCCAAGCCTGCGCCAGACATCTGAATCTCCAGCTAAAAAAGCGCAAAGACTTGGATCGGATCGGAATGACCTTTCACGGAATGCACACCTGCATTTTTAAAGTGTGCAGCACCTTCATCCCATCCTTCGACAAAGGCAGCGCTAACAAGGACCGGCACCTTTAGCTGGCGGGTCAGGCTTTCGATTCGGAAGGCCACGTTCACGGCTTCACCGACGGCAGTGTTCACTCCACGTCCCATAGAACCAAGAGCGACGTCACCGATATTGATGCCGACGTGACAATGAATCTCGAGATTCATTTCTTTCTTCATTCTATTCCTCACAGGCATGTCGCTAGACTCTGGACTACTGAGCAGACGCGCAGCCTCAACCGCTTGGACGCGCACTTCAGCACTGTCACCCGTCCAGTAGGCAAAGACACCATCACCAATGAATTTATCAATGATGGCTCCGCGAGTCTTCAGGACAGTGGTGCATTGGGCATACCATTCACGAAGCATCTCAGCGACTTCCTCCGGACTCAGTTGGGCGGAGATACTGGTGAAGTTACGCAGATCACCGACCAGCAGCGTCGCACGCACAGTCTTCATCGGCAGAGCGACTGTATGCAGCATCTGAGTGCCTGAAAGCGGACCACCCGAATGCTCCCCCTCATCGTTTTCAAAGATAAACAAACAAGTGCCTAACTGAATGCTGTCGCCATGACGCAGAGCGCGGGCCGTGGTCACTGCCAAATCATTCACGAAGCTGCCATTGGCGCTGCCGAGATCCGAGACCCAGTATAAATGACCATCCCTCCGAATAGTGGCATGTTGCCTAGAAATGCCTGCGTCATTGAGACGAATGGTCGCATCAGCACTGCGCCCAAGCAGGTTGTAGTCCTCCAGAGAGTACTCCAATCCTTTGTCGTGCTGTCTTAGAAATGCAGGCATAATTAATATGTGGCAGTGACTCTTGAAGCAACTGCGGCGATATATGTCAAGAGAACGCGCGGAAGTTTTCCGACTTATTATTTATTGATCGCTGATTTCATGCCAAATCATCCAGGGAAAGTCCATGAGAGCAGCAACTTGCACTTCTGAGCTGCCTCGGAAGAATACCCCCACTATGTCTGTCACTGCCTACGATCAACTCTGCAATACCGCGCGCGAGGTCGCCCTCCTTACCTCCACAGAATCTGCGCTTTCTTGGGATCAGGAAACTTACATGCCGGCCAAAGCACTGACATTCCGCGCCAGTCAGATGTCCTGGCTCAGTGGCAAAGC
The DNA here is from genome assembly GCA_945869675.1 of Prosthecobacter debontii. Taxonomy (GTDB): domain Bacteria; phylum Verrucomicrobiota; class Verrucomicrobiia; order Verrucomicrobiales; family Verrucomicrobiaceae; genus Prosthecobacter; species Prosthecobacter debontii_A. The sequence continues at coordinate 6,024 of CAMBPS010000163.1, forward strand.
CCATGCCCTGGCGACTGGTCGCATGATGGAAAAGCTCCTGGATAAAGCGTTGGAATCTAAACCGCGTGCCCCAAAGCAAAAAGCCAATGTCCAAGTGATGCATGAGGACTTTGTCAAAGCGGCCAAAATCCCTGGTAAACTCGTCATTGAAGAAAGTGAAACCGCTTCTCACGCCAAACACGCCTGGATACAC
>CAMBPS010000164.1 GCA_945869675.1 Prosthecobacter debontii
GAGCTCGCCCGCCTCATTAAATCTGGCATCCATCGTGGCCTTTACCTTAGCCGTTGGCGGGATAAAGCTTTCCCACTTCACGCCTTCGACCTTATCACTCACAACCATGCCATTGGCATCCACACTACGAATGCGGAAAGCCTGCTTGTTCCCGCGCATAATTACGGTTTCAGCGGGGATAATTTGCAGGGCCACCGCTTTGCCTGCAGCCGGAACTTCCACGACAGGAGCCGCGTCTGTTTTGATGCCACTGTTCGGAATCGGGAAGCTGTAAAACTTCTCAGTCGTTGTCACGTAAAGCACGCCATCGCAGACCGTCGGTGCGCCAAGGCACTGGCCGTCCAGCTTGATTTCCTGAACGATTTCACCATCCTTGTCGCCTGGTTTCACCACCACCAGCTTCCCTTCCATCATCGGGCAATAGAGCAATCCATCGACGTATAATGGGGAAGAATGCAGGTTCGCATTGCTGAGTTTTTTCTTCCAGAGATCAGCGCCCGTATTGGCATCGATCGCATAGAGTTCACCACCATCGGTGAGCTGATACAGCGTGTCACCGACGAGAACAGGCGAGCTACTCGTAGCTCCGATTGGATTGCGCCACGCTTCTACGCTGGCCTCCAGAACTGTCGTCTCTGCGCCCGGAATCGCGGCGACGAGTTTCTCCGGCAGTTTGATGGCTGACATACGCCCCTTCTCCGAGCTATCCACATTTTCATCGCCATGAATGGCGATGACCTTACCTTTATGAAGAACCACACTTGGATTCATGCCATTTTTGCAAAGCGGCATCCTCCAGTAAGGCTTACCGCTGCGGGCATTCACGCATACGAGATTCCCGCAACCTGTAGTGAAGTAGATCACTCGTTTGCCATCGCGTGTCTCCAGAACCGGTGTCGAGAAAGAACTGTCCACAGGTGGGCTCACTCCAGGCAGGGACCACCAGACGAGTTCACCGGTTTTTTTATCGAAGCCATAAACGCGATCTGCAGCAGGACCATCAGCACCCCAATTAGAGAAGATGAAGTGAACGATCACGAGGTCTCCCTCGATCACCGAGCTGCCCACGCGAGAGTTCGGGAAAGTCATACGTCCGAGGTCTTCCATCATCGGCATTTCAAAGACCTTCTTCCCATCCAACTCATAGCAAACAAAGCGGCCCGCATTGCTCACTAAATAAATACGCTTCGTTTCTGGATCGACGGTCGGTGATCCGATTGAATACCGATTGTAAATAGAATCGGACAAGTAATCTGCGATCTCCACTTCCCAGAGTTTGGCCCCCGTCTTGGCATCCAGCACCGTCAGGATCTCGATCAGATCCGTCGTTTCACCGCGATAGCCCCAGAGAACGACTTTGCCATCGACCACGACAGGAGTGCCACGGCTCCGGGCATTGTAAGTCCAAGCCGGCTCTTCTGCCAGCTTTCCAGCAGCAGTGTAATGCTCTAAGCTGACACCGTTTTGCAAAGGCCCGCGCCAACTAGTCCAGTCATTGGCTTGAAGAGAGTGGCTACCAGCAAAAAGCGCGAGCGCCATTCCTGCGGCACAGCGCATAGTGATAAAAGATTCCATGAATTAAAAGATGGGTCGAGGTGTGGAATTGAACGTCCTTGCAGCTGTGAACTTCTTCAATAACTTTTTCAGGCTATTCTTGAGTCCCGAATTGCACGAAGCGCATCAAGCGTATGAATGAAGGAAACGAAGATCCAGACCGACATCTTTCTACTTACAAGCACTCTTCAACTGAATCATTCCAGCCCCTAGTTATTGCAATTACTCACTTGAACACCCGCTTTCACGCAACTCTGTCAAGACGCTTTCTTCTAAAATTATTAGATTTTTAAGCCAAATTTGCGTATCATAAATGATAAAGCCACCTGTTTTTGCAAAATATAGGCCTGCGAGTTGACTCGGACGACAAAACTTTTTAGTCTATGGATGCCCTACCGAGCGGTTTCTCGGAAAGGCCGCGATGTTGCAGCTCCTTGAGCTTCTAACTTTCGTGCCAAGATCCTCACTGTTGTTGGTTGCTGGATCCCAAAGAACCCTCTGACTGAACAAGTCAGAGGGTTTCTTATTTTATCACCTCTTAGGCCAGTATTGGCGGATGCATTTCAAAGCGTGGGATCTTCACACAGACAGGCTGACCCGTTTGAGTCGTGCCAAAGAATGTCCCCGTCGCCGTACTCTCCGCCTTGATCACATGGTAACTGTTGTAGCTGAAGGTCTGACCTGGTTCTAACTTTGGAAATTGCCCAACAACACCATCACCTTCCACCACGAGCGTATCGCCATCCGTATCTCGGACAATCCATTTGCGGCCAAAGATACTGACCGTCTGGTCAGATCCATTGAAGATCGAAACATGATACACAAATGGATGCGGGCGATCAGGCGGCGCAGGCCGCGTCGGATCATAAGCAATGTCATCAACACAGGCAGTCAGTCCGGTTAAATGCTCAAAAGTAACGTTCATAGTCACACCATAAACTCATTCACACAGGACAACAACCAAAGTTCAATGGCTATCCAGAGAACAACGCCACCTGTTTAAAGTGGCGGACAGAGAGGGATTCGAACCCTCGGAACATTTTACTGTTCACACGCTTTCCAGGCGAGCCCGATCGACCACTCTGGCATCTGTCCGTTTCCGCTGCTCTAGCAAGCAAGCGGGCGAGATACTGCCGTTGTCTCGGCATTACCGCAAGTTGATTTTAAACAGAGTTGCAAAGAGAGTGCCAATTGGACGTTTACCGCCTACTCGATGATGTCTTGCCAAACTTTCCTTTGCCTCCTTGCCTTTCTCATCTCCCTGAGTCTTCATGGGCAGTCCAAGCCCCAGCCCACAGCGTCTCATCGCGAGATCAGCCCCATTTTAAAAGCCATTGAAGATCAGCCAAGACTGCCACGCGTCCTCATCATCGGAGATTCCATTTCCATGGGTTACACGCTGCCAGTCCGCCGCGCCTTAGAAGGTCAAGCCAACGTTCACCGCATCCCTCAAAACGGTGGACCAACTTCCAACGGCCTCAAAAACATCGAAAAATGGCTCGGCACCGGCAAATGGGATGTCATCCATTTTAATTGGGGCATTCACGATCTGAAGTTCATGACCGACGGCAAACGCCAAGTAGAAGCAGCCGACTACGAAGCTCATCTACGCACGCTCGTGACACGCATGAAGAAAAGTGGGGCCACTCTCATCTGGGCAACGACCACGCCGATTCCTGAGGGCGAGCTCGTTCCATCGCGTCGATTCGGAAAAGTCGCTGATTACAATGCCATCGCTGCCCGTGTAATGATAGAAAATGACATCGTCATCAATGATCTCAATGCCTGGATCACTCCCAAATTAGCCGAGATGCAAAAGCCTCACGACGTTCATTACCACGACACCGGCTCAGACTACCTCGCCCAAAAAGTCGCCGCAGAAATCCAGAAGGCCTTGGCTGTTCCCGCACGCCAAGGCCCCTTGAAGTAAGCTAGAAAAGACCAACCAAGCGAAAAGAACCGTTCATCGTGGCCCGTTGACTGAGTGCCACTTTGACCTGAATGAACATTGCTCTCCGTCCCGCCACCCTGGAAGTCCTCCACGCTTTTCGCCAACGCCGGCAAAAGTTGCTGATCTGCCGTGCTGCCTTGGTTCTTGGCACCGTGGCCTTGATGGTCTTTCTCGTGATTGCCATTATGGACCGGGCTCGGCTTATGCCAGAGACCCTGCGCCCATGGTTGACCTTGGCCGCCTATGCAGGGGCCTCCGTCCTCGCTTGGCGGGTCGCTTGGCGCTTCATGGCAGAGGCCCGCGAACTCATCGGCGCAGCCAGATTGCTTGAAACCGCCGTGCCAGCCATGCGCGAGCGCGTCCTAGCAGCAGTCGAATTGGCCGAAGGTCATGGCACCGAATCCGCCGACTTCCGGGAGCGCTTGCAAGTCGAGGTCGCCGCTGAGATCCAGACCATTTCTCTCTCCTCCGCTCTGCCGCTTCGCTCCATCAAGCCTTGGGCTTTGGGATTTGTTGGTGCTTGTCTTCTGACCATTGCGCTTGCTTTCATCCCACAGCTTCATCTGCCCGGCTTCCTAGCTCGTGCTGCCCTCCCTTTCGCTAACTTCGCACGTCCCGCCACGGTCCAGATCGTCATTGTCGCCCCCACACCCGCAGGCACCTTGGTGCCCTTCGCTTCAGAGCTGGAAGTCGTCGTGGACATTATCGGCCCGCGCCCTGATCGCGTTCAGATCGAGTCCCAGTCAGGCGCTGCCAAATCACGCCTGTCTGAAATGCGCTTATCCACTGGCAATCAATTCCAGAGCCTACTCGCCATCGGTCAGACCGATCTCCGCTATCGCATTCTCGCCGCAGATGCCATCAGTCCCTGGTTCACGCTCAGCGCCCGTGCTCGTCCACGCATCCTTGAGTTTGCCCAGACCCTAGTTCCGCCCGCCTACAGTGGCTTGCCGGAAACACAGGCTAAGAGTGACCAGGGAGACCTCGAGGCCTTAGAAGGCAGCACGGTCAAACTCACCCTAAAACCCAACCAAAAGATCGCCAAATCCGCGCTGCTCATCAATCCCGATCACGCCGACCATCCAGAGGCCGTCCCCGCAGAAATCACCGCAGACGGCAGCGTCGTGACCACCCTGACCGTGAAGCCTGAGATCGAGTCCTGGCAGATCGCACTCACCGCCGCAGAGACAGGCTTCAACAATGACGAATCCACTCCTTGGCAGGTCATCACCATCCCTGACCTACCGCCCGTCGTTGACCTCACGGAGCCCTTGGAACAATTGGAACTCCTGGCCGATGAAGCCGTCCGCCTCAGTGGTTTCGCCAGCGATGACGTCGGCCTGTTGAAGGTCGAAATGGGCCATGCCCTCAATGCCGGAATCTTCACCTACCGCGAGATTTCAGGCAAGACTGGTAAAGAAGCCCCCATCCAGACCCTGCTGCCACTCGCACCCTTTCAGGTGAAGCCGGGCGACACCGTCATGATCAAGCTCGTGGCCACCGATTTGAAAAATCAGCGAACGGAGACCCAACCCATCCGCGTCATTATTCTGGAGCAGACTGTCAGCCCAGAGCAGCGCCAGTGGGCCGTCCAGACCCGGCGCTTTGCCGCCCAGGCTGAATCTCTTTCCGATGCCACCAAAGATATGCGCAAAGCCATCGAGCAAGTCCGCAAAACCGAAAAGAACGCCGCAAAAAACCCACAGGCTGAGCAAGACGCCAAGAGCGCCCAAGTGCGCGCCAAGACCGACTTGGAGAAAGTCACCGCCAAGGCTGATGACCTCTGGAAGTCGCTCCAGGACAGCGCCCGCGCCGCACCCACTCAGCTCGATGCCATGGAAACCCAGCTTCTCGGAGAGCGCCTCGCCCACATGCGCAGCGTGGCGTTGAAAGACATGAAGGAAGCCCTCACCGTCGACCTTGATCAAACCGACTCCCTCAAAAGAGATGCCAGTGATGCCCAGTCCGATGCCGACAGCCTCGCCAGTGCTGCACGCGCCTTTGCCGCGGAGGACAATGCTCGCCTCGTCGCCCAGCAGGCCCAGCAGCTCTCGCGTCAAGAAGCACTCCTCACGGAACAAGCCCTGCCGGCCAATCGCGATGCCGCCCAGCGCCCCAAATGGCAGGAGCAACAACGCGCCTCCATGGCCGCAAACGATCATCTACTCAAGGAAATGGAGACCCTGAAACCCCTCATCGATAGCCGGCAGCAAAACCAGATCAAAGACTTCCAAAAACAAATCACCGAAGCTAGCACCGATCTGGAGGCAAGCCTCGATAAGCGCGACCAAGCCAAAAGCCCCGAACACCTCTATGGAGCCGCCAGCAACCTCCAGCAGCGCCTGGCTCGTGCCGCCGAGGCCGCACGTGCCATCGCCCAAGCCGCCGCTACCAAGTCTAACCAACTTCGCGAGCAGATCGCCCGACATGAGAACCCCGCCATCGTCGCCCTGCAAGAAGCCAAATCGGCGCTGAATCAGGTCATTTCCGAGGCCAACTCCAAGGACCCCAAGAAACGCGAACGCGAAGATAAGGAAGGCCTCAAAGCTCCCGAAAAAGCCGCCAAAGAACTCGCTTCCGCCGCCAAGCAATTGGAAGAGCAGGCTGCCCTGCGTGAACAAAACGCCAGCACCAACGATCAGGCTGCCTTGGACATCAACCGCGCCAGCCGTGCAGCTCA
>CAMBPS010000165.1 GCA_945869675.1 Prosthecobacter debontii
TCGGCCACTACCTCAAGGCTATCGGCATCCTCCGTGTCCTCGCCAAATGCGCTTATGAAGACCATCGCGACCCCGACGCCGAAGGCTGGTGGGACTCCCGCGATGCTATCTTCTACCTCCGCTCACCGAAGTATCCAACCATGGAGAAGCTGGTGGATTTCTTCGAGAAGCACTACCAGCCTACGCCAGTTTTTGTCATCCAAAACGATGACGGGACGACACCTGCGCGTTCCACTTCAAAAAGCCTGACCGCGTTTCTATTGATAGCAGCTACAGAATCAGGAGCGAGCACGACGGGCTTGGAAACAGCCAGCGAAGCCATCTCTATTTATCGAGATGCCCCAAACACTGAGCTTGCAGAAATCATCGACAGCATCTCAACACCTCGATTCTCAAATGGTGCCGACAATCCTCTGTGGCTGGCAAAGGGAAGAACTGCGGGGGTTGGTCACATCTGGAGTTCATTTGGTGAGTATGTGGATGGCTTTGAAAAACTGAGAGCTGAGATTATCAAAGCACGAAAAAATCTAGCTGATCATAAAGGCACGGACAAAGCCCGCACGAAGCTAGAGGCAAAGCTTGAAGACTCGCGAAAAAAATTAACCGAACTGCTTCCCTTTTCGACCGTGAGCCAAGGCACCACATCTGCAAAAGGCAAAGGAACCCCGTTTTTCCCAGACGCGATCAAGTCCTACAACATTGGCTCCGGTTGGGTGGAGGAGAAATATCCCTTCAGTGCAATGGACTACGTCCTTGCCGTCGAAGGAGCCTTTGCCATGCGTGGCGGCGCAGCTCGCACACTTGGGGCCAACTCCAAGCGCTTTGCTGCCTTTCCCTTCGTTTTCGATTCCGGTGATGACATGTTGGACGATAGCAATGAGGTGAAAGGCACCAGTGCTGCCCTCTGGTTTCCGCTCTGGGGTCGTCAAACCACCTTTGACGAACTCGCCAGCTTCATCACCGATGCCCAAGCTCGGCTTCCGAGTAAGGAAGCTCGGTTTTCGGCGGAATTCGTCCGGGCAATGAATTCCCAGGGAGTGGATGCAGGCTTCTCAGGCTGGCAAGAATTTCGCTTCAAGATGAAGGGCAGCAGAGTCCCCTGGATCAATACCGGGCGTTACATCGCAGCCAGTCACAACAAAGCTGCTACTCAGCTCAATCTAGCCCTCGCTCCTCTGGATGAGAGCCGCTTCATGGATCAGTTCGAGATCGCATGGAAGGGCAGCAAGGCAGACTCCCGTAGCACTCATCCTGTTCGTGCCGAGATCAATGCCGCAATGGAGACAGCGGCCCTCGATCCCACGGCGCATCATTGCATGGCATTGCTGGAGTCGATTTTCAAAGCCAGCCGCCAGCTAGCCATCTCCAAAACCTTTCGTGCGAAGGTGCACGGTATCGGCACTTTCTTCGACAAACTGCCCATGAATGATTGGCATGAGCTTTTGAAAGATCTGGAGGCAATTCCCGAGTTCCGCATTGCTCGCGCCATCGCCTCCATTCCTGGTTTGCAGCGCCAGCATGATCCAAAGTCGTGGTCTAAAGTTCAGCCCATGCTCGGTTCTCTGCTGCCACTCGCCTGCAGTTACGGACGATGGCAACTGGACGAGAACAGCAACCAAGCCGTCTGGACAGGCACCGATGTCAGCCACGACCTCACCATCGTGCTTCAGCGTCGTTACATGGACTCGCTCAAGGACGACCAACCTGCTTTGCGCGGAGTGCATCAGGCACGGCTGGTGGATGTGATGGCCTTCTTGAATCATGAGCTGGATGATCACCTCATCGCTCGCTGGATTGAAGCTCTGAGCCTCATCGGCTGGCACTTCGAAAAGTGGAGCGATGGCAAAGATGACGATGGTGAAACGGAGGCAGCAAAAGCCAACGCCGCAGCCGACGAAGCTCCGCTCGAACCCGCCGAAGACAATGAATCCAAGGCATCACCCGCCATACCCTTAGCCTACGCTGCCTTGCGGACACTCCTGGAGCTGGAATGTGAGTGGCAGGGCAAGGACCACGGTGCCTGGAAGAAACGTCGCAGCCAGCAGCCGATCTCCCAACTCTGCCAACGCTCCGCCAGCAGCCTGCCCGTGGCGGTCAGCGAGGCGCTGCGCTGGATTGGCATCTGGGGCGTTCAGAATCCCTGGGGAGCCGAATCCCGCCAAGAAAAAGAAACTCTCAAGGGGCGCTATATCATCCGCCTCGATCACACCGAACTGAATTTCACCGACTCCCTCGTTGCTCCCTCCCGCCTCGCTGCCGCCGTCTGCATCCCACTCGCCTGGGAAGACCAGTGGCAGCTCCGTCGCGCCATAACGCTGCCTTTCTCCGTTTAAACCAAACACCAACTCCAACAAACACACTCGTCATGTCCAACACCAACGAACCCACAACACCGCCCGCCCTGCTCACCTTCGGAGGCTTCACCGTCCCCGCAGGCTGCCGCCGCATCCTCATCACCGCTGAGCTGGAACCCTCCAACGAAGGCTCTCTAATCCAGCCCACTGGTTTCCCCGACCTCGGCCCAGTCTTGTATCCCGACCCCAGCGGCAAAAACGGCCTCATCTGCCTCATCGAATCCGAAGCCTCAATGGCGAACCGTTTGGAGGAGGTCTGTTTTGATAACAAATACATCGGCAGCTTGAAGCCCACCTTTGCTGGCTTGCCTTACTTGAAAGCAGAAACCAAAAAGGAGTTCACCACGGCATCAACCATCGACGGCCACCGCTTCGCTTCTGACTTTCTGGCTGATGGAGAGGCTGACTTTGGTGATGGAAAGAAAAAGCTCGCCACGCACATCAAAGACAAACTGAAAATGTCGGCCGACGGAGGAACCATGCCCGTGGCTAACATCCCAAACATTTTCCCGTTGGTCATGGGACTAGACCCCATGTCTTTGATCCACGGCTTCCAGATTTCAAACAAGCAAATCAAGTTCGTTGGTCTCCGCCTGCCGCGTGCTCTTAGCGCCTCTGTTGTGGGATTTGACTGCTCTCGCGTAACGGTCCCAGGCGTCAAGTTCAACGTCGGCCAAGTCGATAGCGACTCAGGTCAGGCCATCTTCCAGAAAGCCCGGATCACCGCCAAGAAGATCGAAGTCAGATTCTCCATTGATGTCGGTCTGTTAGCTTCGCTTCGTCTTGATGGCGTGGGAGAGAATGATCAGCCTGGCCCACACCAATCAGCGAGACTCAAACTTCTGCTTGCTATCGCTCTTTGGAAAGTCGCCACCTTCCTAGATCTACTCAAACACGAACTCAGTTTGCGGACAGAATGCAAACTGCGAATCAAGCGGAATGAAGCCGAGGTTGCACCAAGATTCTCAATCGAAGGCACCACTTCCACCACAGGCGACTTCGGATACGAAACTATCGCAGCAACTTCTCTCACAGGTGATAACAGCCTCATCACCACAGCTAGCTTACCGACGGGCCGTTCGCCGCTCACCCTCCAGTTCTAAGCGGCCATGTTCACCATCCAAATAAAGCTCCACTGGGATCGCTTCCATGCGCATCCTTGGGGGCAGAACCCGGGACGAGTGAAGGAGGCTGAATGGCCTCCCAGCCCTTGGCGACTGCTCCGTTCTCTCGCCTCAGCTTGGTTCCGCTCTCATCCTGGCATGGCTCATTCCGAGGAGTTGAGAACACTTATTGAGGCACTCGGGAAACGCCTCCCGCTCATCGGCATTGGTAAAGTCAGCTTCTCCCAGACAGTTCATTACCAGCCAAACTATGCAAAAAGGGACAAAGAAAGCTACGGCACCACTCGTCATGAAAACCACTTCGCGGCCACTTCTCAGCCAATTTGCTTTCGCTGGAATGATCTAAGCTTGGATGATCCGCAGAAGTTTCTCCTGACGACTTTGTTGGAGCATGTCTCCTACTTTGGAAGGGCGGATTCCATCTGCGAAGCCACGCTTCAGCCTGATAACTGGCCCGAACCCAAAGACTTTAGCTGGTGCAAACCATGCCTCTCAGGCGAGAACAAGCCTCAGCGACGCATCGACCCGAAGTGTCGTGACGTTTTCTGCCCTGAGCCATCCAGCTTTCAACTCACCGACCTGTGGCAACGCAGAACCTCCGGAACCACAGCGGAGAATGCCCCAGTTCATCTCGTGAACCAAATGCTCGCCACTGACATGCTGGTGGATGGCGGATGCCTCGTCTCCTACGAAATGCCGAAAGGCTGGCCACAGGATTGGGTGGTGAAAACTCCCCGCACTGAAAAGAAGCCAGACAAGCCGTTGCCATCGGACGGCCCCAAAGTCGCCCGCCATCTGCGCTTCTCTCTGCAATGCCGTGTGCCTATCGCCACGAAGTTCACTGTCACACTGGCCGAACTGTTCCGAGCCGCAGCCAATCATCATCTCTGCAAAGTCCACGGCAACGGCGCTCAAAGTCCGGCCCTGCTCGGGAAGAACGCTCACGGCCCGCTCGAAGGCCACCAGCACGCCTTTTTCCTGCCGATGGCACAGGATGATTCTCAGCCTGGAATGCTCACGGACTTGCACCTTTGGTGCCCGATGGGCCTCACCCGTGCCGAGGTGGATGTCCTGCTCCGCATCCGCCAGCTCAGTTGGGGTAAGGGGCGCTTCCCAGTGAATCCTGTCCTCATCGCAATGAGTAATGAGCCGCCACCTGACACCAAGCTCGCCACCGGCGATGGTGCCACACAACCGCTCCGCAGCCGCGTCTGGCAAAGCGCCACCCCATTTATTCCGCCTGGGCATTTCTTCCGTGGAGACAAATCCAATCCGAAGGTCAAAGCCAACGCCACGCCTGAAATGCAACTCGCCAAGGCACTGAGCGAGGCCGGAGCCACCACCCCCGTCATGATTCATCGGCTACCCGCCTTCCAGCATTCCGCACTGCCAACTACCAACACGGCCGGTATTCCCCTCATGCCCGCCTGGGACATTGTCCGTGCCCCAGAAGGTGATGACATCTCCGTCTTACCGTTTGATCAAGCCATCGAAGTAGCCGCTCACCAGAACAGCAGTGGCGCAAACAACAAAGCCCACCACCGACGAATCGGCTTCTTCATGCAGCTCACCTTTGACGAACCTGTAACCCTCCCCATGCCAGCCTTCGGCCACAGCTCCCACTTCGGCCTCGGCCTCTTCGTCCCCATCGATCATGCCTGACTCCTCCGCCGACGCCTACCCTTACCTGGAGGAAGCTCTGCCGGGGTTTCATCGGGGGCGGATGTTGGTGAAGGGGGCGAAGAATGCGGTGACGAAGGTGTTCATTGAGATGTTGCAACGCAAGCCATCGCCGCCCACGAACAGCACGGACCCATGACCAATGCCCCATGGCTGTCTTCTCCAAGCTTGAATCTTTTGCTTCTTCCCGCTAGACTATGTGCGATGAAACTACGCCTCGATCTGCTGAAGCACCTGACCACGGAAGACGTGATTCAGGAGGCGGAGGCGACGGTTCACCGTTTCAAACCCGAGCCGCTTTTCTCGAAAACTGGGACTGGCAGTCTGTCATCCGCATCAAAGCTGGAGCGTGCGCGCGAGGCAGCGCACAGCACGGCTTTAACTCAGAAACTCACGCAGCGTGCGCAGCAGACTGGACAAGCCGTCACGCAAGAGAAGTAACGCTGGCGGAGGCATTCGACACCTTGAGGGAGTTCCATAAACGGGCTCCCTTTTTGTTTTTCAATGGCAACACCTTTGCCGCTATCGGGCGCGAGTTGAGCTTCGCCTTGTTCAGTGATCTGCCCACCCTGCGGAAACGCGCGGTGGGATCAGCCACTGCCCACTACATCGCCGGGGTGCTGGACCGGGAGTCGATGGTGCAAATCGTGGAACAGATGTGCGCGGCGGCGGACTTGGTGCCAGGCACAAGGGTGAAGACCTTGCGAGGGAGCACGCATGGCGTCGTGCTGCGGGTGCTGGGGGATGGCCGCATTGTGTTCCGCACCGACGCAGGCAGTGAGTTCACCGCACTGCCTGAAGCTTTGGCCTTGGATCACTCAACCGAGAACTAAGACCCCCGAACTGAGAACGCACCATGAACTACCGCACCGCCCGCGCCTTGTATCCGAACCGGCTCGATCTCGAGGCCCCGGCGTTCATCGTGGAGACTCT
>CAMBPS010000166.1 GCA_945869675.1 Prosthecobacter debontii
GAATCGCCGCGCCCGTCGGCGAGGTCACCAGGGCCACTGTTCTCGGAAATTTAGGAATCGCCTGTTTATACTCTTGATCGAAGAGCCCCTCGTCAAAGAGCCTCTTCTTCAGCACCTCAAATCGGGCCTGCAAGCCGCCCTGCCCTTTCATCTGCACCTGCTTCACCACCAATTGATACTGACCGCGCGGCTCATACACCGAGATTTCACCCTGCACCTGCACCTGCACGCCATCCGTGAGACGTGCGCCGCTGCGACTAGCCGATCCGCGGAACATCACGCAGGAAATTTGTGATCCACCATCCTTCAGGGTAAAATACTGATGACCGCTCGTTTGCAGGCGGTGATTGCTGATCTCTCCCTCGACCCAAACTGTGCCAATACGACCCTCTAGCACTTCGCGTATCTCGCGCGTGAGTTGAGTGACGGTTAAGACGCTATCGGGTGCTTCCATGAATCCGAGATGTTGGCGGCGACTCGCTCACATGCCAACAAGAACTCACCAAAACCTACCAAGCACCAAATCCCACAACCAACCCGCCATCCCCATCCAGCAACGCCCCACCTCTAAAAAACTAAGCCCTGGCGAAGGTGACGCAGCCAAAAATAAGCCGACGATCAGCGCTACGTTAATCAGGAAAATCAGCAACATGGAAAAGAACTCCCCATTCCGTTCCAGATCACTCTGCCGCGCGATCACTGTCTTCAAAGTGTAGGTGATGTGAAACCACCAGCTGAGCCCGAGCAAGGCATAAAAAATCCATACCGGCCGCATGTGAACGACATGACCCGCCAGAGAGATGGCCCGCGTATCCTGCAAATGAAAAAACATGCCCACAAGCCCAAACACCAGCATCACAATCACCGAATAAAAAGGAATCAAATAGGGAGCCAACGTGATCCAGGTATTCGACTTATTTGTCTCCACATAACCTCCTTGTGCCGTCACGCTCCAGCTAATGATTTTGCCCCCAAAAGCACGCGCTACGATGAGATGACTCAGTTCATGACCCAGGACATACATCTTCACTGGCTGAAAACCCGCCATCCAGACCACGCCCCACGCAACGCCGCCAAGAGAAAAAAAAGCAAACTGTTCGGATCGCCAAAACTCCATCCTCGTCATCGCCCTCCAAAGTAGCTCTCCTAAGGTCATTGCCGTGATAAGTCCCATAGGCAGGAGAAGAAGCACTGCCAGCCAGCTCTTGTATAACTTCACCCGACTCTGCTTCTGCACTACCGGATGCCGCCGAACATTCGCAGGCTTGGAACGCTCCATTTGCTGGGAGGCTCGATCTCGGCTGTTGAGGCGATAAGTGTTAGCTGACATGAATTTTGACGAGTTATTTAGCAGATCTTAACATTTTAACAATATTAGATGTTTATATGTTTAGAACTTCACCAATAACTTTCCTTTATCTCCTCCAAACAGAGTCGCCTGGTATCTGCACCAAATTAAACCAGCAGACATGCTGCATTCAGAAAAAAGTATTTGCACAGTCCGCATGTTCGCGCGAACAGAGTTCATATGTTTGGAACTCCCATCAAACTCACTGAACGTCAACAAGAGCTGTTGGACTATTTGCGTGCCCATCAAAAATCAGAAGGCGTTATGCCCAGCACGCGCGACATCCAGAAGCATTTTGGCTTCTCCAGTCAAACGGCCGCGATGAGCCACCTCAGAGCGCTTGAGAAAAAAGGCGTCATTCAGCGTCACCATCACAAAGCTCGTGCCGTTGTCTTTCCAGAAGACCTAGAGCGCGGTGAGATCATTGACATCCCCCTCTACGGTAGTATTGCGGCAGGTTACGCTGAAATGCAGCATCAGCAGGCAGACGGCAGCATCTCTGTGGATACCGCCACTCTAGGCCTAGGCCGCAATGCCAAAGCCTTCGCCCTCAAAGTTCGCGGTGAATCCATGATCGGTGCCAATATCTGCCATGGCGATGTCGTCATCCTTGAGATGAAAGATCCGCGTCCACGGGACATCGTCGCCGCTCTGATTGACGGTGAAACCACACTCAAACGCTACGTCGTCGAAAATGGCCGCCCGTTCTTGCATGCAGAGAACCCCAACTTCCCAGATTTGATCCCAGCTCAGGAACTCGTGATCCAGGGTGTCATGCAGACCCTGATCCGCCGACTTTAAGGGGCTCGATCTTGAGGCCCTTGAAACCACCTCACTCCTCAGTTGCTTATTCGCCCCAGCGCGCCTTCTTGCACGCCCCTTATGAGCGAGCAGCAGCGCAAAGCATTTCCTTTTTCTGAGTTTGAACCCAAGTGGCAGGACGAGTGGGAGGCCAAAAAAGCCTTCCACACACCGAACCCAGGTGATGCAGACTTTGATGCCACAAAGCCGAAGTATTTCGTGCTGGACATGTTCCCCTACCCCAGCGGCGCAGGTCTGCATGTCGGCCACCCAGAGGGCTACACGGCAACAGACATCATTGGTCGCTTCAAAAAGATGTCCGGCTTCAATGTCCTGCATCCCATGGGATGGGACGCTTTTGGCCTACCGGCAGAGCAATATGCCATCAAAACAGGTCAGCACCCGCGCATCACGACCGAACAAAACATCGAAGGCTTTCGCGGTCAGTTGAAACGCCTCGGCTTTGCCTATGACTGGGATCGTGAGGTGAACACCACCGATCCAGGCTATTTCAAATGGACGCAGTGGATCTTCCTGAAACTCTACAACGCCTATGTGAACGAGGAGGGCAAAGCCCGCCCCATCTCAGAACTCGAAGCGCAGGGCCTCAGCCGTGCGGAGATCGACTCCCGTCGCCTCGCCTACATCAGTGAGGCACCCGTCAACTGGTGCCCAGAGCTCGGCACCGTTTTGGCCAATGAAGAAGTCGTGGATGGGAAAAGCGAAGTCGGCGGATTCGCGGTCGAGCGCCGCCCCATGCGCCAGTGGATGCTGCGCATCACGGCCTTTGCTCAACGCTTGATCGACGAACTCGATGGCCTGGATTGGCCTGAGAGCATCCGCCTGCTGCAACGCAACTGGATCGGACGCTCCGAAGGCGCTCATGTGACCTTCCAAGTCGCCCAGGCCGACGCCGAAATCACCGTCTTTACCACCCGCCCAGATACCTTATTCGGAGCCACCTACATGGTCATCGCTCCGGAGCATTCGCTCGTGGATCAAATCGCCGCGCCTGAGCAAGCCGCAGCCATTGCCGCCTACCGCCGAGTCGTCGGTTCCAAATCGGACCTAGAGCGCACGGAACTGGCCAAAGAAAAAACCGGCGTCTTCACCGGCGCTTACGCCATCAATCCCGTGAACAACGAGCAAATCCCGATCTGGATCGCGGATTACGTCATGATGGGTTACGGCACCGGAGCCATCATGGCCGTGCCTGCGCATGACACCCGTGACTTCGAGTTTGCCACCAAGTTTGACCTTCCTGTGAAACAGGTCGTGCAGCCACCTGCGGGCAAAGAGTGGCAAGGCTACACCGATGACGGCATTGCCATCAACTCCGGCTTCCTCGACGGTCTGCCCACCGCGGAAGCCAAGAAAAAAATCGCCGTTTGGCTTGAGGAAAAAGGCCTCGGTAAAGGCACCACGAATTTCAAACTGCGTGATTGGCTCTTTAGCCGTCAGCGCTACTGGGGCGAGCCCTTCCCCATCGTCTGGGAGGATGGAAATCATCACGGCATTCCTGAGAGCGAGCTCCCCCTGCTGCCACCGACCCTAGAAGACTTCCGCCCCACCGGCACCCCCGAGCCACCACTTTCCAAAGCCACCGACTGGGTGCGCTACTCAGACACCGCCACTCGCGAGCTGAACACCATGCCGCAGTGGGCCGGCTCCTGCTGGTATTACCTGCGCTATTGCGATGCGCAAAACAGCGACCGCTTTGTCGGCGAGGAAGCCGAAAAATACTGGATGGGCGGCGGCAAACCCGGCGGCGTGGACCTCTACGTCGGCGGCACCGAGCACGCCGTGCTGCACCTGCTTTACGCCCGCTTCTGGCATAAAGTCCTCTTTGATCTCGGCTACGTCAGCACGCCAGAGCCCTTCCAGCGTCTGGTGAATCAAGGCCTCATCATGGGTGAGGACGGCCAAAAAATGTCCAAATCACGCGGCAATGTCGTCAATCCCGACGATGTCGTGAAGGAATATGGTGCCGATGCCCTGCGCCTCTATGAAATGTTCATGGGCCCCCTGGAACAAGTGAAACCCTGGAGCATGAAAGGCGTCGAAGGCGTCTATCGCTTCCTCGCCCGCGTCTGGCGTCTGGTCATGGTGCAGCATGAGGAAAGCGGCGTCTGGAGCCTGTCCCCAGCCCTGCAAGATGTGCCAGCTAACAAACAACTCACCAAGGCCCTGCACGAGACCATCAAGAAGTGTGGCGAAGACATCGAGAAGCTCAGCTTTAATACTGCCATCTCTCAAATGATGGTCTGCACCAATGCCTTCACGGGCGCCGAGATCAAGCCCGCTTCCGCCATTGTCACCTTCCTAAAAGTGCTCAGCCCCTTCGCCCCGCATCTGGCCGAGGAGCTGAACGCTCGCATCGCCAGCCAGTTCCCTGACTTAGCTGTGAAAGGCTTCCTCAGTGACAGCGTCTGGCCCACCTATGATCCCGCCGCACTCATTGAGGACGAGGTCGAAGTCGTCTTCCAGGTCAATGGCAAGCTCCGCGACAAAGTCCGCGTCCCCATCGCCGCCAGCAAAGAAGAGATCGAAGCCCTCGCCCTCGCCAGCACCCGCGTTCAAGAATTCATGGAGGGAAAACCCGCCAAGAAAGTCATCGTCGTGCCCGGCAAGCTGGTGAACATCGTCGTGTGATCGGACTCTCTTTCTGAGCGTTCATCAGCGGTTATTCGCAGTTTCAATACCAACAACAAGCCGTTGGCGGTGGTTTGCGGTAGTTGGCGATGGTTTGCGGTGGTTTGGTTTATAAGATTCCAACCCACTGTGAACGGCACCCGCTGAGTGTTGCTGTCGTTCCTACCTGCATTCGTCGAACTCATTTACAGGATTATCAAGAAGCAAAGGAGTTACAGGATTTTCAGACCTGTGAATCCTGCCGCAAAGGGTCATTGGCCTGGAACCTTTTCCCTCCTTGACCCATAGCCGCCCCCTCGCCTGAATGCCATCCTTCATCACAATCTCTCATCCTGTGAAATGAAGCCGCCTTTTATCCAAATCAACCCCGACACTCCACAACGAAGTGTGGGCGAATCAGATTGGTCCACTATTTAATGGGGCTAAAGCACGTTCTGCAAAGAAATGAATCATATCCTCCACCTGCTCATAGCGTTACTAATTTGCTCGTGCGCCTCCGTGTCAGACAATCCAAATGCGGAGTTGGCGATGGGGCCTGGGAGCGTTATTGAGGCCACAACATCACAGGGAACCATGCAAATTTCCTACGTTGATCAATACACACGAAGATACATTTGGGATGGTTACGACAAGACATTCAGGCATCAGACAAGACAGAAGAGATGGTATGGCAGCCTCGGGATGTATCGACCTACCGGAGACGGGACGATGCATGCAGTTCTAGAAGAGGGCCAACAGCATTTCTCTAATTACACGGAAGCCAGAAGTTGGATCACGAAGCAGGAGAGATTCACGGATTGCGTTTGGACGCGGGATGGTCTTCTAGTCGGTTGGAAGCAACAAAGAAGGCCTGAAGACGGCTTTCTTGCGCTCCAAGTCGACGTCTGGCAGATCTTCATTGGCAATAAGAAGCCCAGCTTGCCATGTGCATCACCAAGCAAAATTCGAAGAACCGCCAAACCATGAACAAGAAGCGGCTGGGCAAAACTTAACAGCTTGTTGTTTCGACGCTCACTCCCACTGGTAGGGTTGAGGTTGCGTGCCATCTTCCGATGCCAAGGTTCTTATCACCATTCGCCTCAATGACCGATTCGAGGCTCCAATTCAGAAGCACGGATACACCGGATTGCATCGACGATTATCCTTGAAACGGGAATGGAAGGTCGTTGAGTTGCGCTAGGGCTTGGTTTCACAAGGATTCTTCGACTCGAAGCGGCTGTGTCTTGGGTGACACTGCCCGAGAGGCGAAAAGCCTTGTGGAATCA
>CAMBPS010000167.1 GCA_945869675.1 Prosthecobacter debontii
AAACACCACATAAACGAGCATGAGCACGCCAACGCCAATGACGGCAGGTTCAAAGTCGATGCCAATGAGGCCTTTGATGATGCTGCCTGCGCCGACCATCTGGGCGATCATGTAAAAGGTGGAGACGGTGAGTGTGCTGAGCGACGCCATGGCACGCACGGGGCGGGGTTTCAAGCGATAGGCCAGAAGGTCGGCCATGGTGTATTTGCCCGCATTTCTGAGCGGCTCTGCGACGATGAGGAGGACGGTGATGTAAGCGACTAGGAATCCCACTGAATACATGAATCCATCGTAGCCATAAAAACAAATCATGCCCGAGATGCCGAGGAATGAGGCCGCGCTCATGTAGTCGCCCGCGACGGCCAGGCCATTCTGCCAGCCTGTGATGTTACGCCCTGCGGCGAAGTAAGCGCTAGCGCCAGTGTTACGCTTAGCGGCCCAAAAGGTGATGAGCAACGTGAAGGCCACGAAGCCGAGGAACATGATGAGAGAAATGGACATGAGTGGAAAGGGGAGACGAGAAAGAGGCGTGGTGGATTAGCGCTGATCACTGATGACGCTGGCCGCCGATTTATCCCAATTGGTGGCCACACGGACGTAAATGAAGGCCATGATCCAGGCCATGAAAAACTGGGAAAGCGCAAAGGCGTAAGCGATGTTGACCTCGCCCCAGACTTTCTGTTTCATCAGATCGGGGAAGTAACCGACAAGGATCGGCAGGGCCAAGTAATAGGCCATAAAGAAGATCGTGGCACCAATGATGAAGCGCGCCTTTTTCCTGATGAGGGCACGGAATTCAGGCTTCGCTTCGAGGCGTTCCCAATCGACAGATGATTTTTGGTCGTACATGAGCGCGGAGGCTAGGGAGTCAGCACGGGGATGGCAAGCACGGAATGCACACATTCCGAGGATGATCGCAAAAATCTAACCGAAGGCTAAGCGACCCGAGTGATGCGCTTCCAGAAAAAATCAAGCTCACGAGCTAGGACGGTCATGACCTGAGTGGGATCGGCTGGCAGAACGCCTGCTTCAGACTCTTTGATGATGCACTGCATGGCGTAGAGTGCGGCCACATTCCCTGTGTCGAGTTCTATGACATCGGTGATGCCTACGAGTGGCCCAGCGATGATTTGGCTATTGAGCAGATTTTGCCAGGAAAACTGATCGACCTCAGTCTTGAAACTGACGAGTTTAAGTTTTGGCGAAGGGAAGCCATCGCGCTCCGTCTGGGCGGCGAGATTGCTGAGACGGCCTGCGGCAAAGCCACTCAGGGTACGCCAGTAAGCCGCATCGGTAAAAGAGGCGAGTCCAAAGAGAATCTCCACGCCCTGAAGTGCCCAATACATAGCGTAGCGTCCCGTTAATTCGGGCAATTCATGCTCGCTGAATCTGACAAGCGGGAATCTGCGCCCAGCCAGACGAATCAGTGCGGCCAGTTTTGAATGATCCAGAGGCTGTGAACCGCCTTCTTGAATCCACTGCTGGCGCAATGATTGAAAACGCTGCTGCAAAAGGTCATTTTCTTGAGGTGCTTTTTTCACTGCTTTGGCGGCCGCTTGAAAGGGCGTCAGCGGAGCCTGCGGGATGACTTTATCGGTTGCCTCGGAGAGTCTGAACGGACTTGCCGCCAGTGTAGTGGCTGCGATCGCGGATTCAGGTCTCCGCAGTCTAGCGAGCTTTTCACGCAATTTAACAAAGGCATCGGCTGATGGAACTGAGCCTTGAGATTGGAGGTTCGTGATTCTAGGAGTGCTATTCCATTCGTCGCTACCATCCTCAGTGTCCTCGTCTAGCAGTGTCGAATCAGTTTGCAGGACCTCAGCTTCCATTCTGGGAGGGAATTCAGGTGGGGCGATGTGATCTGCCGTTTCATCCTGAGGGTTCGCTGGTCGTGGCTCTGACAGGCTTTCTGCCATGAGCTGCACTTCACTCTGTGTCTCCGTATCAAAGAGTGTGGGCATGACGGGGCTGCCTGGTAAGCTGGGGAGATGCTGAGATACGGTCTGTGTTTTGAGAGGTATGACGCCACAGTCGCTTGGGTCGATCTGGGGGTCGGCTAAAGCTGGAAAGACTTCTGAAGCCTTGTTCTCAGTGTAGGGAGGCGAGGTCTGGAAGATTTCCCACTGACGCGCGCAATGGCGCAGGAAAGCCCGTGCTGAAACTGAGCCAATGGGGCGTCCCAAGAAATGGCGGTTGATGCTCACGAAGGCTTCGAATTCAGCCTTTCTGGCTGAGTTTAGCCCAGCTTTTTCTAACCGTAAGTGCAACAATGAAGTTGCATCCTTTTCGGTTAAACCGCGCAGAAGCACTTGGCTGTTGGTCAGGCGGTCTTCTAGAGCACTCGGCAGGTGGTGTCCGAAGGTAGCCTGCCAGACGTCTTGGTTTAAACTGAGAAGCACATGGACTTGATGGAAGTCTACGAGGTCCATGAGCAGAGTGGCAATGTCGACCCCTGCCTTAGGGTTGCGGTAAAACCCATCTAAATGATCCACCAAAAGGACGACTGGACGCCATAGAGTCAGGAGACGCAGCCAAGTCGGTATTCCAGTTTCTTGGTCAGCTGAGCAAAGTGATTGCATGTCCGCTAGGCCTGCCTGTCCGCCTTCTAAGCTTAGTTCTAAAAGCGCGCCTAACCAAGCGTCCAAAGAGTTCACTTGCAAAGGAAGTTCCCTTGAGGCCAAGGTGGCAAGAGCGCCGCGCAGGGTTTCACGGTTTTTGCTGATCCATTCCCCGATCATGCGCGCTTTACCCTGCGGGTTAAAGATCGCCTCGACAGGTCCAGCCAAAACGCCAAGAGCTTGCGTCGGATTGGCGCAAGGCAGTTGGCCGCTTTGAATCAGCCGATGCATTAAAGTAGCGACAATGTAAGCGCTGGATTCTCTTAAAAGTGACCAACCACTCATCTCGGAGCCCGCCAAATGAAGAGACTCGATGCCGCGGCGGTTGAGTGTCGTTAACGTTAAAGCATCACCTGATCGAAAAGCCAGAGGCACCATGATGGCTTGATCGGCAGCAGCAGCAGCCACCCTTCCTAACAAATGAGTTTTTCCATAACCAGCTCTAGGTGCCGTAAGCATGATCAGAGGGCTGCCTGATTTCAGAGCGACCCCGTCGATCAATTGGTCTAAGGCCTCTGCATTCAATCCCTCGACAGATCCATCCACATCCCATGGCGTGCGGCACACGCTATCGAGGAATGGGTTCTCGATCTCCAGCTCAGAAGAGGGAGTATCCGCCATGGTAGAGGCGTGAGAATGATCGGTATGGAGCACTTGTTGGAAAATTGGTTTTTCTGTAATACAGAATTAAATATTGAAAATATTACGAACGCTTTAAAATTAAAGCGGGGATTTTAGTTATCTGCGAATATTTTCACTTTCGCGTCCGCTGAATTATCGAATTTGAGATATAACGATGGCTTTGATTCGCACTCTTTGTTCTACAGGGTATCTAGATAGAGTGATTTTGACCTCATGATTTATTTCTGCGTTTGCCAATAGCCAAGAAGAACAAACCTAGCTGTAAATGATAATGATCAGGTCTAGCAGGTGGTTGTCAGGCCTCTGTTAGTATAGCCATAATGCCAAAAGTGCGTAAGCTGCGGTATCGCAGTTTTAAAACTCTCCTGAAGTCTGGCTGAGGTTATGGATTCCTTAGCTTTTCGGCGATTTGAAAAATAGCCAAAATGACCTCCATCGCGA
Organism: Prosthecobacter debontii; assembly: GCA_945869675.1. GTDB lineage: Bacteria > Verrucomicrobiota > Verrucomicrobiia > Verrucomicrobiales > Verrucomicrobiaceae > Prosthecobacter > Prosthecobacter debontii_A. The sequence goes on from CAMBPS010000167.1 coordinate 3,702, forward strand.
CGCGCGCGCACAAAATATAAATGAGAAAGGCGACGGGGCCGGTAACGAAGGTGAATACTCCATGCAGAATACCGCTGGCAAAACCACTAAACATCCATGTGACAGTGGCTAAAGTGGCTGCTAGCAGGCTCAACACATAAAGAACTCGAATGAGTCGTGGTGTCACGAAATGCTGAAAAGAGAAGTCCAGAACTAGATCGATGACCGCGCGCATCTCCGACCATAGATTGAATGGCTTTTTGGGTGCAGGTTGGTTTCGGCTCATTTTATTTGATCAAGTGCCCGAGGTGTCACAATGTCTAAAATGGGAGCGATGCGAGTGAAAAAGCATCTAAGTGGCAGTAAACGTGAGACTATTGTCAAAGTTCGCTCCTCTTTTGAGGTCACTGCACCAAGGATTTGAGTCGCCCCATAAGTTGGCCATTGCAGCGGTACGGTGTCCATAACGGCCGATAAGGTGTCCCATAAAAATGAGCGAAGCAACGCATAAGTGGAGAAAGGGATTGACGCTAATTGGTGATTCCCGCTAAATAGAGATTATTCCACGAATTAATTTCCCCTATCTCACATGAGCGAATCCGAAAACCAGCCGACACCACCGCCACCGAGCACTCTAAAGACATCAGCCGTGCCGCTGAAGAAGGAAACTGTTCGCATTACCCTGAGTGCTCGTCCAGGTGAAGGTGCCACGCAGCCAAGAGAGGCTACATCGCCCATTAGTCCTGTGTCTTCTGGTGTGCCAATCGCCCCGAAAAGAGCCACGGCTCCTATTCAATTGCCTTCAGCCCCCCTTCCTCCACCAGCGCCCAAGGCAGCAACCTCCCCGGTGAAGTTGCCACCAGCTCCTTCATCGATCAGGCCTCCAGCACCGTCATTGCCGGTGCCGCCATCGGTTGCTCGTCCACCAGTTCCGTCAGTGCCAACACCACCTGCAGCGACTCTGCCGATGGCTCGGCCCGCAGCACCGACGGCTCCTGGTGCGCCTCGCCCGCCAACACCGACGACTCCCGGCGCGCCGCCCGCTGCGGCTGGTGCTCCACGTCCTATGGTCCCAGTGGCTCCAGGCGTGCCGCCTAAAGTAGAAACAGGTGCGACAACAGCCCCACTTGCAAAGACCATGCCTGTTCGTCCAGCGGCCCCGCGTGCCCCAGGACCAGGGACGGTTCCTATGGTGTCCACGCCTGGTGGTGCTCCAGGCCTGCCTAAAGCAACCGTTAAGCTTCAGCAGACGCAGCCAATGGCTCGTCCAAGTGTTTCTGCTCCGCCTAGCGCACCTGTTAAGCGAACAGCCAATCAGGATGCCGAGCAGTTTTACAATGACGAAAAAGATCCAGAAGAGGGATTGGTGCCTCTTTCTGTCGTCTGCCTTCTTCTATCTGCCGTTCTTCTTGTGGTTCAGATGTTTGGCAGTGACCGTATTTCGACGAGTGATGATTCTCCGATCATGGTGCCTGCTCCAGTGCCTGTGAAGTGGGAAACACTTAATGAAGATCGGACTTGGACAAATGGCTTCAATCGTGCCCTTCCTGATATCCCACAGTAATTCATTCTGATTGATACAGAATCGAGTATACAGACTTTTTAACTCTTATGCCCATCGCCCTCCTTGTTTTTCTTCTTGCCGCAGCAGCGCTAGTTCTGAACTTCATCACGAAAAGTGGTGGATCAGGTCTGTGAAACTGCCTGTTGATTGACCTTAAGGTCTGCTAGTTCAATGTTGCGCTTCCCAACCGGCTGCAATACGGACTCTGTGCAAGTGGTGGGTGTTGGAGCCGCTACCTTAGATGATCTCTGGCTTGTTGATGACTTCCTGAATGAAGAGGCGGTGCATCAAGCTCTTGGTCATATCACCATGGGAGGTGGGCCTGTTGCCACTTCATTGTGCGTCTTGTCGCGCCTTGGTCATAAAGCTGCGCTTGTTGATACTTGTGGAGACGATCCTGCGGGCCGTGCGATTTTGGCTAGTTTATCAGTTGAGGGTGTCAATACGACGTGGATTCATTGCGCTCCGGGGAGGATTTCAGCTACTGCGATTGTTCTGGTTCGAGCCGATGATGGAGCGCGCCAGATTGTGTATCAGCCATCTTCTGCCGCTGAGCCGACTGTAGATTCAAAATTGACTGAGGTGATTGCTGGTGCCCAGCTACTTCATCTCAATGGTCGTCATGAATCCACGGCTCGTGCATGTATAGAGATCGCTCAGAGTGCGGATCTTCTGATCTCTTATGATGGTGGTGCTGGGCGTTATCGCGATTCGATTCGAGATCTTGTTGAAGCAAGTCACTTGCGTTTGTTTTCCAAGGACTTTGCCATGCGTTTCACGGGTCTAACCGAAATTTCCGACATG
>CAMBPS010000168.1 GCA_945869675.1 Prosthecobacter debontii
GAGGCAATCCTGCGCAAGAACTCGTTGTTCTTCCATCGCAGTCGTCCGGCGAACTACACCTACATCTTCGGCTTCCGCAAACAGGAGCAGGGGCGCAATGCGGTAGAGATTCCGAAGTTTGATCCTCTCATTGAAAAAGCCGAGGCGAACGTGATCGGCATCGCGGCGGGTAAGCCGAGCACACTGCCGCCCGAGCTGCCGAGCGAGACGAAGCTGAACGTGCTGGCTTCTTTGCCAAAGCCTGAGTTCACGCTCGACGATGGTCTCGCAATGACACTCTTCGCGGAGAATCCGTTGCTGGAAAAACCGGTCGGCATGAACTGGGATACCGCCGGTCGCTTGTGGGTCGCGACATCGAACACTTACCCGCAGGTGAACCCGGATGACCTCGGTGCGCAGATGGAAGGCAACAGTGCCAAGTTTGGTCCATCAACTGGGAATGACCGCATCATCGTGATGGAAGACACGAACCGCGATGGCGTGGCAGATGTCTCACGCATCGTCGCGGACAAGTTGCTCATTCCTGCGGGTGTCGCACCGGACAATAGCGGTGGCTGCTTTGTCGGAGCCAGCACGGAACTCGTGCATCTCAGCCAACCCGGTGCGGATGGCTTGCTCAGCGAGCGGCGCATCGTGCTTAGCGGCTTCGGCACAGAGGACACACATCACATCATCCACGGCCTGCATTGGGGCATTGATGGACGGCTCTATTTCCAACAAACCATTTACATCCACTCGCACATCGAGACGCCATGGGGCCTGGTGCGAGCCAACAGCGGCGTTGCTTTTGCTTATGATCCGAACACCGAGCGACTCGAAGTGCACTCCAAGGGCCTCGTGAACTGCTGGGGCCAACAGGAAGATCTCAATGGCCAAACGTTCCTCACATCCGGTGCAGATGGCAATGGCATCAGCTGGAGTTTCCCCGGCGCGGTGCTGCCACCGAGCGAAGGCGCACGCCGTTACATCCAGAGCGTGAGCCCAGGATCGTATCCAAAGTTCTGCGGTCTCGAGCTCATCAACAGCCCGCTCTTTGGCCCGGAATGGCAGGGTAGCGCCATCACCAATGACTTCCGCGCTCATCGCATCGTGCGGTTTAACTTCACCGACTTCACGGCGGACAAGGCGGCCTCGAAATCTGGCTACATCACGCAAACGCAGGCCGATGTGGTGCGCACCAGCGATGCGGCTTTCCGCCCTATCGCCCTCGCCATGGGACCCGATGGCGGCTTGTATGTCGCGGATTGGACCAATCCGATCATCAATCACGGTGAAGTCGATTTCCGCGATCCACGTCGTGACAAACAGCATGGCCGCATCTGGCGCATCGCACCGCAGGGCAGCAAACCGATCGCATGGGAACCCGTTGTAGGCCTGCCAGTCGATGCGCTGCTCAACAAACTGCTCTCGCCGAATCGCTGGGAGTTTGAACAAGCTCGCCGTGAACTCGCCAAAGCCCCGCTCGCTGACTTGCAAAAGGCGCTCGCCGTTTGGGTCAAAGATGAAGTCACTCGTCGTCACGCAGCGTGGTTGCTCAGTGGTCGCAGCGCCGATGTCTCGCATCTGCTCGCCATGCTAAAGTCTGGTCAAGATGAAACAAGCGTGCAGGTCGCCCTGCGTGAGGTCGGCAAAGCTTACGGCAACCGTGGCATCACTGACATCAGCGCTATCGCCCCATGGGTGGAGGCCGGGAAGAACCCACGCACACGCCTGGAGGCCTTCCGTGCGCTGGGCCGCATCAGCACCTTTGAGAGCGCGGATCTCGTGCTGAAAACCATGCCCACCGATGCCAGCGACAGCTTCCTCGACTTCGCCGCCTGGACGACGGTGAACGAACTCGCGCGCCCCTGGCTGGCCGAGCTCGCTGAACACCCGGAGAAGATCACGGGTCGCGAGAATCAACTCACTGCGCTCGCCGCCATCGCCGATCCCGTCATTGCTGCGCCTTACATGCAGCGCCTCTTTGCCGGACGCAGCATCGACGCCGCTGGCAGCGGCCCGTGGATCGAACTCATCGGCAAATCCGGTGGCCAAGCTGAGGTGAACACGCTTTACACCGCCTTCATTGATGAAGGCAAGCTCCAGGCATCCGTTCGCCTTCGCGCTGCGCGTGCCCTTGCCGAGGCTGCGAAACAACGCCGCCGCCGTCCGCAGGGCGACCTCAGCGCCATCGCTCCGCTTTTGAAATCGACTGCGCGTGACATGCAGTTCGCTGCCATCCGTCTCGCGGGTGAGTGGCAGCAGGGAAAAGTCATTGCCACGCTCGCTGAGTTCGCCGCATCTGAAAAAGACGGCGCATTGCGGGGTGAAGCCCTTGTTGCGCTGCGCCTCATCGGCGGCGGCGAAACGGTGAAGGCACTCAAGAAGCTTGTGGCTGAAAATCAGCCAGTAGAGGTGCGTCGTGGGGCACTCATCCCACTGGCCATGCACGGACGTGCCGATGCACTCGCTGCCTTGCCATCGGTCTTGAAGCAAACGACGGATCAAAACGCCGCGCAGGCGCTGTGGCGTCAGCTTTTCCAACACGCACCCTTTGCCAATCAGTTCGCCAGCGCCGTGCCAAAGGACCTGCCACCCGCCGCGTATGCGGATGCCCTGCAAATCGCCAAAGGCATGGGCCGTGGCGGCAATGCGCTCGTCGCAGCCCTGCAACCGTTCGTCGGAGTGCAGTTGGCGCCGCGTGATTACCCCGCTGAAATCGCCGTGCTCATGAAATCCGTGCCTGAAGGCGGCAACAGCGCCGATGGCGAACTGGTCTATCGCCGCGTCGGCTGCGTCGCCTGTCACGCCATTGGCGGAGTCGGCGGAAACTACGGCCCTGATTTCTCCAGCATTGGTGCCAGCGCTCCACTCGATTACATCATTGAAAGCACGCTCAATCCAGCGGCGAAGGTGAAGGAAGGCTACCACGGCTTTGCCTTCACCATGAAGGACGGCACCGTCATGAGCGGCATCCCCGCCCGCGAAACAGCGACCGATGTCATCATCAAGATCGGCCCAGGAGCGGAGCTGCCGTTGGCCAAAGCCAACCTCATCAAAAAGGAAAACATCGGCAGCCTCATGCCACAGGGCCTGATCGACGCCCTCAAACCTAACGACAAGCGCAACCTCTTTGCCTTCCTCAGCCAGATCGGTCGCCCGGGCCCGTTTGACGCCAGCAAACTCAACGTAGCCCGAATGTGGAAGTTCACCAGCCTGGCTCCCGGTGCACCACCGGCGCAGGACTCTGCCGCCTATGCCATGACCCTCATCAACGGCGACCTCCGCGCCGAAGACCGTCCCGACAAGCCCTACGCCATCGCCAACTTCACGGCCTCCAAACCCACGACGAAGCCGCTGATCTTCACCGGCATCGAAGCCGCCTGGCTTGATGGCAAACCACTCGACATCAAAGACGGTCAATGCAGCATCCCCATCCCAGCAGGCGACCATCAACTGACCGCGCGCCCAGCCAAAGCTGCACCGCTCATGAAGGCCCAATGTGATGATGTGACGTTCGTGACCGCCCCCTGAAGACGAACTGCCTAACTGCACTTCTCGCGCGGCTCACTTTCGGCGATGCCTTTTTTCGTGGCCGATTTCCGGATCGGCTTCAGGCATTCGAACATGGCGATAACGGTTGCGGGTTGTCACCACTTCGATGCTGAAAAGGCGACGGTAAAGTTCACTTCGATGTAGCGGCCTTGACGTAAGGCTTTAGGGCAGCAGCAAGCAATTTGTAACCCTCGGCGTTGAAGTGCAGCATGTCTTCGACAAACAAGTCGGAGCGAACCTTGCCAGCCGAATCAAGCGTCATGGTGCGGGTATCGATGTACGTAATGCCAGTCTGCTCTTTGGCCCAAGCTGCAATCAGGTCGTTAATCTTGTTACCTTCATCGACCTGCACAAGGCGTTTTACGGTAGGACTGAGGCCGATGTAGTAAATAGGAATGTTAGGCAAGCTACCGCGCACTTTTGCCACGAAAGTTTTGAAATCCTTGAACACATCTTCGGCAGGCCAGCCAGCATGGATGTCATTGCCGCCTGCCCGCAGAAAAATCGCTTTCGGGGCGTAAGGGAAGATCATGCGATCGGCATAAAAAGTAGAGTCTTTGATCTGATTGCCCCCAAAACCTCGATTCAGAACTGACACGCCCGGAAAATCCTCGGCGAGAGTCTTCCAGCGCACGATCGTGGAGGAGCCGACAAAGAGGATGCTTCCTTTGGCAGGCGCTGTTTTCTGATCAGACTCTTCGAAGGCCGTGATGGCCTTCTCCCACTTTGAGTAATCATGGGTGGTAGGTTTCGGCTTTGGCCAAACTTCTGGAGCCACTGGTTTTTTCGCAACGGCTCCGGCAGCAAAGAGAGAAGCTAGGCAAAAAAGAGAAATAGCACGAAGGACAAAACGTAGATTCATAGAATGAACCTTAACGTGAGGTTCTGGCACTTATTGCAGTAAACTGAACCCCATTGGTTTGAGGATTCTCAAGTTAGCGAATCTTCGCATCCGGAAGAGCTGACTTGATGCCTTCATCCAGAGGCATGACGTCCGTTTTTGTGTCCAATCCGGTGGCAAGCATGAGCTTGGCCAGTTCGGCCTGTAGGGCAGTGACTTGGCCTGCGAGGTCAGACTCGGAGATAAGGTTCTTGGTCTCAAGCGGATCGGCTTTTAGATCATAGAGCTCGGCCAAATGACGATCTGGGCCGCCGTCTCCGTGAGGGTAATGAATGTACTTCCAGCGGTCGGTGCGGATGGCGCGCAGATTCGGGGTGTAGGGAAACTGTTTCTCGTAGTTGTAATGATAAAACCAGGCAGTTCGCCAGTCGGAGTTGCCTTCTTTGACGAGTTTTACCCAGGACCTCCCATGCACCTTCGGCAGCGCAGGAGCAGAACAGAGCTCCAGCATACTAGGAGCCATATCGACCGTGAGGGTTTGCTCCTCGATGACTCTCGGCTGCGCCGTCAGAGCAGGATAACGAACGATGAGAGGGATGCGCAGGCTGGACTCGTGACCGGTGCGTTTATCCACCATACCGTGCTCCCCTTCTAATAACCCGTTATCTCCCATGAAGACGATGATGGTGTTGTTCAGTTGCTGGGTTTCCTCCAGGTAGGATCGGAGGCGCGCTAGGCTGTCATCGACACTGAGGACAGTGCCCCAATAACCGTGAACCATCTTTTCGAAGTCCTTCACTGCATCGGGGCTACGATCGGGAAACGTTTTCCGCCATTCAAAAAGCGGACCGTAGATCCCATGCCAAGTTTCCTGACGATCTTTAATCCATGTGGGTTTATCGCCGATCTGAAAAGCGCTTGATGGATACGGCACACGAACATCGTCAAAGCTATGCTCGTACTTGGGTTCAGGCGTGTAAAAGCTGTGCGGGGCTTTATGTCCAAGAAACAGGCACCAGGGCTTTTCTGCCTTTTGCTGCTTCAACCAGTCCAGAGTCATGTCAGTCACTACCGTGGTGTAATAGCCTTTCACAACCTCGCGCTTTTTGCCGTTTAAGTTCCACTCGGTATCAAAGTATTTTCCCTGCCCTTTATGGGTGACGAACCAGTCAAAGCCAGGCCGCGGGTCGTCGTTTTCCTCACCCATGTGATACTTGCCGATGTAGGCAGTAGCATAGCCTGCCGCATGCAACGTCTGCGGCCAACTGCCCATCTGGGCAGGATACTCGGTGAAGTTATTTGTCACGCCGTGCGCGTGAGCATAGAGCCCACTGAGTATGGAGGCACGGCTAGGCGAGCACAGAGAGGTGGTGCAAAAGGTATTCTTGAACAAAACACCCTCTGCAGCCAAACGATCTATGTTGGGCGTTTTGACATGCTTTGAGCCAAAGCAACCCAGAGCATCTGGACGTAAATCATCGCAAAGAATAAAGAGCACATTGGGCTGGGCCACCGCATGCACTGGGTTAAAATGAAGCGCCGAGAAGGCACAGGCAAAAGCAATGGAAAGGAACAGACGATTCATCAAGGTAGCTATGAACGTGAAAATGAGGGATCTTTGTCAACGATCAGCTT
>CAMBPS010000169.1 GCA_945869675.1 Prosthecobacter debontii
ATTGTACGTTATAATGGTACTTCTGGAACCAGTATACAAACCAGTACATGACAGTGTTTCGACTGCTGCGCTTGAGGGTGGCAATTCTGAATCTGTGGTCAAAGATCATTATCTAAAAGTAGCCAAGAAAAGAAAGGCCAAGGCGCAGGAGTTCTGGAATATCCTGCCGCCCAAGCAGAAGAAAATCATTCCGATCAAAGGCACAACTATGAGCAAGGCCACAACCAAGAAGAAGACAGCATGAAAAAGACGATCATCAAAGCACTCTGCAATACCATTGCGCCGACGACGCCCACCGAGCAGAAAGAACGTGATAGGGTGGCAAGCCTGCTCATGGCAGTGAGAAAGAAAGACGGACCGTCTATCACCGCGCCAGAACTGGCACGGATGGTAGATGAGAGACTCCGCCAAAAGCAAGTCCGCCAAAAGCAAGTAACCACTCCAATCATACCAGAGAAGATCGTGGAGGAAATCGTGGAGGAAATCGAAGACGTTCTCGATTTGGTTGAGATGTGCGAGTTCATGCTAGAAGCACGACGCAGACAAACGAAACAGACTCAAAGCGAGATGTTCCAAGCCGCCTTGGGCAGTGCTCCCACTGAAAAAGAGAAACAGATCAATGCCGCAAATTACCCGATGAAATTCACAGCGGGACTGATCAAAATGGGCGTTCCTGAGAAGCGTCGGGATGAATGGTATTGGAGTTTCTTCAAAGATAAATATCCTTTGTGGGAATGGGTTGAGTCTGGAGCGAGAAGATTCGATTCATCTGGTTCCCCAGAATTGCGTGACATCCCAGAGGATGAGATCAAGGCTGCATACGACCAGCGCAAAGCCGAGAAGTGGGAGGCGTGGACCTTACAAAACATCGCTAGCCAGTGGTGTAGCTGGTATCAGGTGCATAAGCATGACCATAAAAAGCTGGGTGGCCAAAACAGTGCCAAGGCGAGAGCCGCCAAGAAAAAGCCGCCAGTTAAGAAGGCAAGCCGCTGAGTTGGAATTGAAAGCCGCTGAGTTAAATTTTTTGGCATGAACTCTGCCTTCAGTTGGATTGCCACGGTGAACCGTATCGCACGCGGTTTCATGCCGCTCGCTTTGACAAGTGAACCACTGCATGAATCCACATACCACACCTACCCCCGAAGGACTCCTGACCGCTGAAGAACTACTGAAGGCCATCTGGCCGAATGAAAGGAGCCGCCCAAGTCTGAGGACTATTCGCGAATGGCAGGCCAAACGAATGCTGCCCTATGTGAAATGTGGCAGGCTGGTTTATTTCGATCCTGCCAAGGTTCGCCAGTCCATCGCAAAACGCTTCACCGTGGAGGCGGCATAAAGAAAGCAACCCGCCCCCTTGCGGGTGACGGGCTGCGATGATGAAGAAGAACATCATCAGGGCCGTGTCAATTCGCTGGGGCATTTCGCGCCCTTATGCAGACTGAATTTCCTTTCAACGATGAGCCGTTGCCACTGGCTCAATTCGATGCCTACAAGCTTAAGCATCCACAAGCAAAGACCTTGCTCATCAGCGCCGCCAGACTTGCTCTGAAGTTGTTTGGTCAATGCAGCATCTATCTGGCGTATGATCTGGCAGTCATCAGATACGGGCTACACTGTTCACGCGACTGGTTGCCAGCCTATTCGCGGGAGATTGCCGCCGAGTGCAAAGACCTGCGGACTATTTTCAAAACTAGGCCAAGCCGTTTCGATGGGAGGCCACGAGCATGAGCGCGGAGAATCTCGCTATCCGCCAACGTATCGCGGCGGCCCTTCTAAACGGTGCCTTAGGTGACGATGGTTTCACGGTCTGCCCTGGTGCGCATCTGCATCAGGGAAAGAGCGCCCTGCGTGACTTCCGCGTCATCCTAACCGGTGCCCCGACGGCGTTCTGTTTTCATAGTTCATGCTCAACAGTGGTGGACGAGTTCAATCTTGAACTGCGCCGACGTATCGCTGCCGCTGAACGTGGCGACGATCTGCGACCACGTACGCCGTCAATGATGGGCGATGGGGTGCCGCCTGCGCCGATGCCCCCCCGCCGACTGAAACGACCGCCCTTTGAACCGCTGAAGTTGGCGCAGTTCGCTGGGCAATGTCGGCGTGAGATCACACTAGACTGGCTAAGCGCACGCTCCCCCGTGCCGGTGCCGACGGCGGCAGCACAGGGACCGGAGACAGCACGGCTGTTTCTGGATGCGCTCTATGATACCGACGAGCGGGTGCTCGTGTTCACGCGCTTCTATTCTCAGGGTGACTTTATGGTCACGGCTGGCAGCGGTGGCTGCGTGCGCCTCGCCGACAAGCAGGGCGTGGAAAGCGTGACTAGCCCGCTGCCGCATGGCGGGCCAGAAGGCGTCTGGTTTCTGAATCAGCCGATCACCGGAGACTGGAAGATTAACAACGCAACCACTCAGGGAGGCGACGCCCGCTGGGGGCGGCGGCATGGTGACTGCGTGACGGCGTGGCGTTACCTAGTGCTTGAAAGTGATGTAGCGGACCCTGACCTATGGCTGCGCGCTCTGGTGCAGTTACCTTTGCCGATAGCGGCTATTTACACTAGCGGCGGCATTAGTATCCATGCACTCATCCGACTGGATGCGGAAGACAAGCCCACCTTTGACGCTATCCGCGATGAGCTGGTGCAAGTGGTCTGCCCACTGGGAGCCGATGCTGCCGCCATGACGGCGGTGCGCCTGACTCGACTACCTGGAATGCTACGCCATGGAAAGACGAACAAAGAAGGCACACTGCAACGATACGACCGGCCACGGCTGCAAAGGCTAGCCTGGCTAAACCCAGAACCTGAACTGGAGGCACTTGTGGAGATCGCCAAATGAGCACAACACCGAAAAAGAAAACCAAGGCCACCGGCAAAGGAAAGACTATGCTGAAGATGCTGCAACCCGTAGCAACATCACTAGGGGCGGACATCGAGACGGACCGCATCGCGCCAGAAATCGACATCACCAAGCCCATCAGCCATGTAGCCCGCACGCTGGGACAAGTCTTGCGACGGGTGAACCTTTTCATCCAAGGTGATACCATTGTCACGGTGGACGAGCGAAACGGCGACACCAAGCCGATGCGGGCGGACCGCTTTTGTTCCTGGGTGGAGGAATATGTGGCTATCGTGAAACCCAAGGAGGATGGCACAAAGGCCACGAGCATGAACACAGAGACGGCGGCCAAGGTGCTTGTTTCCGATCAATTCCGTGCCGGTCTGCGTGACCTGGCGGCGGTGCATTCCGTGAGACTGCCGGTCTGGGATGAATACGGGAAGGCGGTGCGCCTGCTAGACAGTGGATATGATGAGCGCACGAAAGTCTTCACCGTGAATGCCCTACCCTACGCACTGGACATGAAACCAGAGGCGGCGGTGGACTTCTTTATCGACATCCTCAAAGGCTACCCATGGAGTGATGAAGGCCGACTACATTTAAGGCGCAGTCTGGCGGTGCATCTGGCGGCGATGATGGGGAACTATGTGCGCCTGCTATTCGATGATGGCACGCAAAAGCCGGTCATTGTATATAATGGCAATCAGCCTGGCACTGGCAAAAGCAATCTGGCACGTATGAGTTTAATTCCTGTCTATGGCGCGCCTGATGAAAAGACTTTGCCCAAATCTGAAGACGAACTGAGAAAGGAGCTCGATGCATGGGCAATCGCCAGGAAGACTTACATGTTTCTGGATGATGTCGGCGGTCATCTGCGCAGCCACCTCCTGAACCGCTTTATCACCTCACCGAAGCACACGGGACGGAAGATGGGGACCGGCGAACTGTTCACCGCGCCGAATGTGACACAGGTATTCATCACAGGTAACAATCTAACGATTTCCCCCGATCTGGCGCGGCGGTGCCTGATTGTGGACCTGTTTTTCGCTGGGGAGGCACACGTTCGGAAGTTTGAACGCATCATCACCGATGCCTGGATGGCGCAGGATGCCACGCGGGTGCAATTCCTCGCGGCCCTGTGGGCACTGGTGCGCTACTGGCAGGAATGTGGATGCCGACGGCATGATCACCTATTAGCATCCTTTGAAGAGTGGTCTGCCATTGTCGGCGGAATCGTGGTAGAGGCTGGATTCTGCGACCCTATCAAGGCCGCGCCTGAATTGGCGATGGATGAGCGAGGGGAAGCATTTAAGCGGCTGTTCTGCGCCCTCGCTGCCGATCTGCCCACCGGCACCAACAAAGACTTCAACATCAACGACATCAGCGCGAAGGCGGAGGCCCTCGAAATCTGGGAGACGGTGATGGGAGGTTCCATCGATGAGTCGAAGACCTTTGGCAAGCGCGTGAAGCATTTATTGGGGCGGGAATGGGTGGACGAGCAGGGGCGGCGTTTCAATTTCGGAAAGCGCAAGACATCACACCGTAGCGTCTATCCTCTTACCTTCATCCCGATCACCGAGGCCACCGAGTAAGTGCCGCCACGATCTTCCCCGCTCCCCTCGCTACTGGAAGGATGATGGTTCCCATAATGCCATGAAAAGACCGTCAGCTAGTAGGGGGGGGCGGGAAAGGAATCTTTTTCAAAGGGGGGGCATCCCCTCAGGTATAAAGTCACTCACCGAATTTATGAACGGGTGCGCAAGATCATAAGCGCAAAGGAAATGCGCAAGGTCTAGCCACTTGTTGCCCTGAGTGCGCTTTAAAACGCATTGAACATACCACACTTGCCACTGTCTTCCCACTCTGGAACCCTTATGTTTCCTTGGTTTATGGTAAGATGGTAAGATGATTTGGAGTTATAGTTAGAGAGAAAAAGAAAGGCCGGTGCGCTACGGCGTGGAACCAAGCGGTGCCGGATTGCCAAATGTCTTTCCATCTTGCCACGATCCAAGGAAACATAAGGGTTCCAGCGCGGCCATGATGCCACGAAAAGGCCACACTCATGCCATCCGCTAGCCTCGATGACGGTAGCGACACGAGGTGGTCGTGGAGCTCACCATCAGGACACCGATGACAGTAGCGACACGAGGTGGTCGTGGAGCTCACCAGCAGGACACCGATGACGGTAGCGATCACGAGGTGGTCGTGGAGCTCACCATCAGGACACCGATAACGCTAGCGATCTCAAGGCATTTGGCTTCGAAGTGCCAGCATTTGTGCATTTGACATGGCCACAGTGCGAAAGGTTTTACCTATCTCTAAGACAACACTAGACACCCATACGATGATAACACAGCTTCCCGCAGTAAACCAAGCCGAGGAGGAGCTTCGCTCCTTTGATGAGAAGGCAAAAGCCGAGCGGCTTGCTTATGAAGACCAACTTGCCGCCGCTCACAAATTGGGAGCTCAACATCGCCTCCTGCTAGAAACCGAAGACGCTGCTTCGTCGCGGCTTACTCATGCTCTGGATAAGATTGATTTATTGAGGCAGCGAATCAGGCGCGATAGTGAGTTTCTTCTGACTCATCTGCCGAACCATGAGTTCAGTAAAGGATACTTTAAAGCAATGAGGGCCGATCCGCTTGAATCGCAGGCTGGCTCTTATATAAAGTGGGGTGGTGAACATCCATATGTCTTTATTGGGAGGAACATCGCGGGAGCTCAAGCGGTGATCGAGCTTTTCACTTCGGCCCTTCCTGGCCTTGAGGCAGAGGCGGCAGCGGCAAAGTCTGCGCTTGATGCGTTCACCAAAGAACACGGTTGCTCTTTCTGAACCCTTTGTGTGGAGCACTGCCCGCTTTCGCGGTGTTTCCCACATCTCGTAGATGCCAGAGGATTGTCTGCCTCTGGGATGCGAC
>CAMBPS010000170.1 GCA_945869675.1 Prosthecobacter debontii
CTCAGCGAGATCTTTAGCAATCTTATCCAGTTTGGCTTCTCCATCAGCAATGCGCTGGCGGCGTTGTTCTAGCATGGCCAAAATGGGTCCAAATGCAAACTTTTTAAGGATCGCGTAAACAGCGATAAAAATGAGAACCTGAGCTAAGAACTTGGGAAAGGACAGACCAAATTTCTGGGTCATTTCGTCCACCTTACCAGCAGCGAGCATTGGCATAATGGTTCCAGAGATAGGCGAGAGTAATTCCATGGCTGAGGAGAGGACGAAAAAGTGAAAAGAAAGGGAAAGAAAAAGGCGAATAAGGTGGCGGGTTAGTTACAACCCGCCACCCGATTAAAATTACTTACTAACGAAGAAGGCAAGAATACCAAGACCTTCAGCGAGGGCCATGGCGATGATGCCAAGAGTCAAGATATTACCGAAAGCACCTGGGTTGCGGCCAACGGCTTCAACAGCCTTGGAGCCAATGAGGCCCACGCCAATGGCGGCAGCAGCACCAGCAACAGCTTGTGTGATGTTTCCAGAAACGCCTGCGACAGCTTGAGCGGCTTCACCGAGGATCATAAGTTCAGAGATCATAGTTAGTTTAGTTTGGTTTGTTGTGTCACTCACATCCACACGTTGCGCATGGTCCTGCAAGCAAAGGGTTTAGTGGTGGCCATCCTCCTCATGATGTTCGTCATGGGTGGTTGAAAGCTGGATGTAAACGGAGCACAGGAGCGTGAATACAATGGCCTGCAACAGGCCCACGAGAAGCTCCATGAAGTAGAAAGGAAACGGAATCAGAACACTGCCAATGAAACCCCATGGAAAGCCCGCATTGTCCAAGAGCGCCCCAAGAGTATGCAAGACACTCTCACCTGCAAAAATGTTTCCGTAAAGACGAACCGAGAGAGTCATCGGGCGCAGAATCATAGACACCACCTCAATCACGCCTACGAAAAGGAAAACGACAGCTACCACCTTACCCATAAAACCCTTCAAACCACCCTTCGCACCAAAGGTGTGAGCGATAAAGCCCATGAAACCAAGTTCTTTGATAGTAAGATAAAACCAAACCAAAAAGGCGGATAGGGACATCGCCAAAGTGGCATTTAGATCAGCTGTTGGCGGACGCAACAACGGAGCGTGAACCTCACCTACCATGAAGGGACCGACAGCATCACCGACACCAATGGTGCCCACACCTGGGATGAGACCAAACCAGTTGGAAACTAGAATGTAGATGAATAAAGTGCCCAAGAGAGGAAACGCTAATTTAGCCTGCTTTTCACCCACAATACCGACCACGCGATCATACAAGAACTCGATGACGAACTCGAAAAGATTTTGCGCCTTGTGAGGAATCAGCGTCATGTTGGTTGTGGCTGCGCGAGAAAACCACAAAACAAGACCAAGAACCAACAGCGCCACGAGCACGGAGTTGGTGAGAAACTCAAGGACACTGCTCCCATGAAACAACTCAAGCGCCTGCGGGCTCACATTAGCGAGCACGGACGAGGTCGGGTAATAAGCAAAAGATAACTCCATAGCATGAGGCGAACCAAAATTGGCAGACTTGTTTTTAGCCGGATGACAGAGAGAGGCAAGAGTTATTTGTGAAATTTTTCACAAGCTCCACGAACCCTTGATTTCAAAGCCCTCCAAGAGATTTTACAACCTTGTCATTTTTCTGTTTTTGTGGACAGCCGCAGGCCCCACCACAGCCAGTTTTTTTGACTCGCAAAGCTCTGTAAATGAAAACACCTGCCGTGACGACCACGACAGTTGCAGCGGCAAAGGATTGGAAAGAAGGAGACATTTGGTTGCTAGAAGGAAGTAACGACTGCTGCCGAAACTAGATGCGCTGGAACAAGACAGGGGCGTTCGAGTGGCAGGCAAAAGCCCTTTTTGACGGCTCCATCTAATAGCCAAAAACTGAACCGATTTGGTAGATGCCTAGCGCCAGAACATAGGCGGTGCCAGTCATGAAGAGGAGCTGAAACCACATCCAGCCCCATGAATTGGTTTCTTTTTTGACGATGGCCATGGTGCTGACGCACTGCATGGCGAAAACATAAAAGACCAGCAGACTGATGCAGACGAGCGGCGAATAGACGGGCTTACCATCAGCGCGTGTTTCGGCTCGGAGATGGTCACGCAGTGGGATCATGTCGTCCTCATTCTCGGACTCGACGGCATAAACGACGGCCATGGTGTTCACAAAAACCTCACGCGCGGCAAAGCTGCTGATGAGGCCGATGCCGATCTTCCAGTCGTAGCCCAGCGGCTTGATCAGCGGCTCAATGAGATGCCCTGCCCTGCCTGCAACACTCTGCTCCAAGCGCACAGAGGCATCAGGCGAGTCCGATTTGGGATAGGTGGAGGCAGCCCAGATGAGAATGGAAATACCAAAAATGACCGTGCCAGCACGCACGAGGAAGGCCTTTGCTCGCTGCCAGACAAGGAGCAGGATGCCTTTGAGCGAAGGCATCTTGTAACTCGGCATTTCCAGAATCATCGGCGCATTGCTGCCGCGCATGACGCCTTTATTGAAGAGCCAGGCAAAGAAAAAAGCGCCGAGTGTGCCCAGTGCATACAGACCGACCATCAGGCTGGCTTTCATCCAAAGAGAGACGCTATCTGGCATGAAGGCGCTGATGAGCAGCAGATAAACGGGCAGCCGCGCCGAGCAACTAGCCAGCGGGGCCACGAGGATGGTGATCAGTCGATCTTTCGGGCTGTCGATGGTGCGTGTGGCCATGACTCCTGGCACGGCGCAGGCGTAGGAGCTGAGGAACGGCAGGAAGGCTTTCCCATTCAGCCCGACGATGCTCATGATGCGATCCATGATGAAGGCCAGACGGGCCATGTAGCCGGTGTCCTCCATGATGCCGATGAAGAAGAAGAGGAGTAAAATCTGCGGCAGGAAAATCACCACGCCCGAGACACCATTGATCGCGCCATCGACGATGAGATCGCGTAAATCGCCAGGCGGCATGATGCCTGTCACCCAGGAGCCAAGCGCTGCAAAAGCGGCCTCGATCCAGCCCATGGGGCCTTCAGCGACTTTGAAGATGAGATAAAAAAGGAAAACGAGAATCGCTAAGACCGTCAGTCCGCCTAACCATGGATGCAGCAGCCAGCGGTCCAGCTTCTGAGTAAAGGTGGGCACCTCTTGATCCGGGCGCACGAGCACTTTCTGACAAAGCTTTTCGATAGCGGTGTAGCGATCATTGACCAGCTGATCTTCCCAGCCCGGATTGGCAGCCTCCAGAGCCTGGCGGCCGCGGTGGATCTGACCCAGGTGCGCGTCCTGAATGCCAGCTCGGAGAGGATCGTGGTCTGAGAGCAGATAGAGCGGCTCTAGAAGGGAGGTTTTCTCGTGAACGGCACCGCTGAGCAGCAATTCGGCGCGGATGCTATGCAGAGATGCCCGGATTTGATCCGGCAAAGGTGCCGAGTGCCAGTGCGGTTTTGGCAGGCCTTCTTGGCACATCGCCGCCTTGAGTTCCACGATGCCCTTCCCTGTCGTCGCCTGGATCGGTATGACGGGCACGCCAAGTTCAGCGGCTAGCTTGGGCTCATCGATACGCCATTGTTTTTGCTCGGCAATATCGACCATGTTCAGGGCGATGACGGTCGGCAAGCCGAGCTCTAGCACCTGGCTGGCGAGGTAAAGATTGCGCTCCAGATTGGCGGCATCCACGACGATGACGACACGATCCGGTTTTGGCGTATCACTGCGGCGGCCCAGCAAGACATCCCGCAGAACCGCCTCATCAGGGCTGCGTGCATTCAAGCTGTAGGCACCCGGCAGATCGATGACGCGGAGCTTTTTACCATGCTGAGTCCAGCATTCACCGATCTTTTTTTCGACCGTGACACCTGGGTAATTGGCCACCTTTTGGCGCAGCCCCGTCAGCAGGTTGAAGAGAGTGGTTTTGCCAGAATTCGGGTTCCCGACGATGGCTAGCAGCGGACTTTCCGTGGTGCTCATGCCTGGGTAATGAGAATATGGGCTGCCTCGTGATTACGCATGGCCAAATGAGAGCCTCGGACCATGATTTCGATCGGCTCGCCCATGGGAGCGCGGCGGACGACCTCTACGCGCGCCCCTGGCGTTAATCCAAGCTCACGCAGTCTTGTCAGCCCAGCTCTACCCGTGGGTAAGCTGTGTATGATAGCCGCGCTGCCGACGGGCAACTGAGCGAGTGTGGAGGGGAAGTGCATGGCTGGGTGCAATTGAGACGCTTTCGCAAAGAGACCCTAGCGGGGCACTTCTTGTTTGCAAGCGGCAGCACGAAAAGTTCACCCAAGGTCATTCAGCGGCGAAAAGGACACTTTTTGACTTCACCCAGAGATGAGCCGTTGATTAGGCTATACAACGGACAATCTGCTCATCGAAAAGCAAGTCTTGTGTCGCCTCCTACATAGATACACACTAATGATACTTTAGTCCAAAAACAGAATCGATTGCCATCAAACTGCAACTAATCGAGACGCACAATCCGATCAAAGGAATGATCGGTGAACAAGGCCCATGCCAATAAGATCGTCCTCGTAAACCTTCCCTTTTGGTTTGTTGCGATGCTTTCACATTTTGATCCGGTTGCTTCCCACGGAGTCAGCACGTGTCTGCAAGGTAGAGCACGCCAAACGCCTGCTCTTTGAATTTAGGGGTGTGATGCTGACATGACTTCTGGCTCATATTCGGTTATCCTTATTTCAGAAATCTACAGCACCACACCTACCGATCACAGTTTCACCTCCAAACGTACGTCTCCCGTATGGAAAGGCCCGGCCAGAACTCCGACGCCCAGATTCAACTTCTGCAGAACCACACCTCGAAATTCGAGGGTCCTCCCACCATCTCGAACCGTACCTATAAATGATCCAGTCGAGCGGCTTAAACTCAATGTCCGCAATTGAGGGGAACAGGATGCATTGGCAGAAACATTAATCCAAGCCGTTGCTGAGACTATCGGAGCCGTCAGATCTTCGGCGACCATCGTGACCCCCACCTTACGTGCGGCCCCCAGTTGCAGCATTCCCTGTGCCGTTGAAGGAATTACATACCTAGAACCAAGCCCGCTTAGGCTTGCCACGCTAAACCCTGCAGAATACCGTTTGAGAGGTGGGCGCTGAGCCGGACATGCCCACTCAAATTCACCTTCAATATCACTCACCTCGGGCACATCCATGACATCCACAACACCTGCAAACAGGCCCTTCGGATTCCGGTAGGGCCGCACATACAGGGAAAATGAACCGTCTTCACAGATGGCGGGCGACGCTGTAAACGCCGCCCAGTCCCCTAGCCGGGTGGCACAAGACGCGCTTCCTTTATTGTTCACCGCAATCGCCATATAACCAGATCCCTGTGGAATATCCGAATCTTTCGCTGCATCCGGATTCGGAGGAATCGCCAAAGTATAGCGTCCCGGCACCAAAGCTGTGTTGTTTAAACCAGGATATCCAGCAGACAACGCCGTGCCAGCCAAATCCCCATCAGAGTCTAACGTGCTGACAACAGGACTCGCCACGACATTCAAATTCAGTGCCTCGAACTCTCCGATTAAGATCGCCTCTAGCCGCATTTGACGCGTCGGCAGCCCGCGAAGCTTCAAAGAAACCGTCGCCACTGCTGATGCATCGAACTTGCCGGTGAACGGATAATTCACGGCTCCAATCTGAGCCAG
>CAMBPS010000171.1 GCA_945869675.1 Prosthecobacter debontii
GCCATTGTGCAGATCGACCACCTTTTATCTCTCCTCGATGATGATTCGAAGGTGGTTCAGGAGGCTGTGCAACGCGAGCTCACGAGCATGAGGCGTGAGTTGCCGGAGAGACTGCAGTATTTGAACCGCCCGCTGAGTGCGGATGAAGAGCAGCACTTTGGCCGCCTGCTAGAGCCGGCCCGCCGCGCCGAACTGGAGGAGACCTGGATGCGCTGGCGCTGGCTGGAGAATCCGCACACCCAGCTGGAGGAAGGCATGGCTCAGATCTCCGCCTACTTGCATGGCTGGCGCACTCAAGTCGGTGATTTAGCTATTAGGTTGGACGCTCTAGCCGAAGAGGCCTTCCGCGATGCGGGAAAAATGGATGCACGTGAGCTGAGTGAGTGGCTTTTCGCCGTGCGTGACGGCACCGTGCGCTTTCGCGGGAACAGCAAAGATTACTACACCGCTAGTAACAGTGATCTCTTTTGGGTGCTAGAGACCGGCCTTGGGAATCCCATCAGCCTAAGTTGTCTCTATCGGCTGCTCGGTCAGCGCTTTGGTCTAGACATCCAGGGCTGTAATTTTCCAGGGCACTTTTTAGCCCGAACGGAGATTGAGGGGCGAACTTGGTTAGTGGACTGCTTCAATCGCGGGCGTTTCATGTTAGCGACCGATGTGGCTAAACACCATCCTGCCGCTAACCCCGCCATGGAAGATGTCATCCGGTATCCTGCTAGCACCGATCAGATCCTCCTGCGCATGCTCCGAAACCTCGATGAAGCCTACGAACGCACCGACAACCTCCAGCAGCGCCATGTGATGCGTAAGCTAGCCGTGAAGCTGATGGAGGAGTGATGGAGGAGTGATGGAGGAGTGATGGGGGAGTGATGGGGGAGTGATGGGGGAGTGATGGGGGTATTCAGCCTTGAAGGATGACTGATCATCACCCATCGCGGCAAGTTCAGCTTTTTTCGGGGTATCGCGGTGACTTTCATGCTTCGATCAGGCAGATAGAAACACCTCTTTTGCCTTCTATTGCGACAAAGTCGCAGATTTTAGTTGCATCTAAATCTCAACAAGTCATCGTAAGATACTGTTGAGACGGTGTCTCACTCGCAAGAAGTAACCATTTTCCATGAAATCACGCTACTATTTACGTTATTTTGCTGCCTTGATGACGGCTGCTATCAGTGCCCAAGAGCCTGTTGTGCAGCTAGAAGAAGTCGCGGTGGAGGCTGCTTCTGAAACGACCGAAACACAAACGCTGAAGACCATCACTGTTTACGGAGAGTCCGAAAACGATTCCGTCGTCCAGAATCCTTTCCTGCTGCCTGTGGAAGGCACCAAGATCTTCGCCGGTAAACGTGCGACGGTGATTGATCTCGATGCTCAACCGAAGATCCAAGCGAACAACTATCGCCAAGCTCTCGCCCTCACTCCGGGGCTGCTTTTTTCCGAAGAAACGACGCCTCTAGTTAGTCTTGGTTATCGCGGCATCGGTGAGCCGCACCGCATGCAGTTCATCCAGGTCATGAAAGATGGCATCCCCATCCATGCCGACCCTTTTGGCTATCCTGAAGCCTACTACACCCCGCCGCTGGATGTGGTGGACCGCATCGAGTTCGTGCGCGGCGGCAGCAGCCTCATGTATGGTGCCCAGCCTGCTGGAGCGCTGAATTACATCACCTACATGCCGGACCGGAACACGCCTTTTTCCTTCCGCACCCAGAATGTTTTCGGTTCTGATAATCTCGTTCTGAACTACACCGCCGCCACAGGCACCCTCGGAAACGTAGGCTACTACGGCTACTTCAATCATCGGGAATCGGAGGGTTTCCGTCAGGCCAATAGTGATTACAGCCTCAACGGTGGCCATATTAAATTCGCCTACGAGGTCGATCCCAACACACGCTGGATTCTCGCCCTCGATGGCTACGAAGAGCAGCATGGCGAGCCCGGAGGACTCACAGCGCAGGACTTTGCCCGCAATCCCGACAAAACCACTCGATTCAACGATCAGTTCCGCCTTCGTCGCTATGCCGCGTCTTTGGAGCTTCAACACAGTATCTCCGCCGCTACCGAACTCAGCATCAAAACTTGGGGTGGCTACTACCAGCGCTGGAGCAAGCGTCAGCGCGGCGGTGGCTTCGGCACACTTCCCACTGGCGCCGCAGCTAACACCAACAACATCGAGAATCAGGAGTTCTACACCTTTGGCATCGAGCCACGCCTCCGCCATGACTGGCAGGCTTGGGGTGGTGAGCACAGCCTTGCTGCTGGGATGCAGTTCTATTACAATCACTCCCCGCGTGAAGACCAGCGTGGCTTGAGCCCTGATGCTGAAGAAGGCAGCACTACGATGAAGTCTGAGCGCAATCTCACCTACGGCTCCTTCTTTGTGGAAAACAAATTCACCTTCGGCCGATTCTCCATGACGCCCGGCTTCCGCATGGAGCTGATCAATCAAGACGTCACCACTCAAAACTTTGATCCCAACTCTGGCGATCCGACCACTGGTCGTGGCAAAAGCCAGTTTGATCCCCAACCTCTCTTCGGGCTCGGCATCGGCTATGATCTGGACCACGAGACGCAGGTTTACGCTAACGTCTCCCAGAGCTACCGAACCACCATCTTTACCGAGTCCCTCGTCGTTCCAACTACTACCGACCCATTCACCACGGATGCTGATCCCAACTCTGGCTGGAGCTATGAGATCGGCTATCGTGGCCAGCCAAAATCCTGGATCAACTGGGACACCAGTCTCTTCCTTATTGACCTGGATAACAAATTTGGCGGCACCGTCGCCAGCGGCGGAACCGTCCAACTCAAGAATGTCGGACGCACCGTTAACTATGGCTGGGATGGAGCCTTCCAGTTCGACATGATCGGTGCTTACGATGCTCTCAACGGCACTGACAACGTCAGCCGCATCGGTTCCCTCAGCTTGTATGGAAACGCGACTCTCCTTCAAGCTGAAATTCATGGCGGTAGCTCCGATGGTATGGTGCCGCAGTATGCCCCCGATTACATTGTCCGCAGTGGCCTCATGTATAAATTCAAGGATCGTGTCAAAGTTTCCTTCCTTGGCACCTTCGTGGACAATCACTTCGCCACAGATGACGAAAATCCCACACGGGCTATCCCTGCCTACATGACTTGGGATCTGACTGCCGAGGTTAAAGTGACCAAAAACTTCACAGCCATGGCAGGTCTGAACAACGTCTTTGATGAAAGCTACTATTCCCGCGTCCGTAGCGACGGAATTGATCCCGCCTACGGTCGTAATTTCTACATCGGCGGCACGATCCAGTTTTGATTTCAAGCGGATGAAGAATCCAGTCTAGGGCGGCATGAGAGTTGCTAATCTCATACCGCCCTAGCCATTGACAAGCCAGGGCCCTGTCCTAGCCTTCAGGTCCTTTTTTCAGCACCAAATCCACCCATCCATGAGCACTCCAGAGTCCGGTAAGCCTGTCTATAACGTCAAAAACCCCTTCATTGCCAAGGTGAAGAAGGCCTATGACCTATCAGGCGCGGGTGCCCCAAAAAACACCCGTCATTATGAGATTGACCTCGAAGGTGGGGAGCTGGAATACACCCCTGGCGATTCTCTGGCTGTGCAGCCTACGAATGATCCTGTGTTGGTTGATGACACGTTAAAGGCACTGGGTTTCACTGGCGACGAGATCGTCAAGCACCCGAAAACCACGCTCGAAGTGCCCATTCGTCAGGCTCTAATCGAGGCGACGCTGATTACAGAAATCGACAATAAGCTCATCAAGGCCATCATTGAAAAAACAGGGGGGCATACCGCCCTAGCTGGCTTGCTGGAACCTGAGAAAAAGGAGGAGCTGAAAAAGTATCTTTGGGGCCGCTTCGTGATTGATCTGCTTCTAGAAAACCCGACGGCCAAGTTCGAACCGCAGGAGTTCATGCTTACTCAAAAGAAGCTGAACATCCGTCTCTACTCCATCAGCAGCAGTCAGAAGGCGCATCCAAAGGAAGTTCATCTCACCATTGCGACGGTCAAGTACACCAGCCATGGCCGTGAACGCAGTGGTGTGGCTTCGACCTTCCTGGCCGAGCGTATTGCGGTTGGAGAGACCTTGATTCCCGTCTTTGTCAATCATGGGAAAGGGTTCCGTCTTCCAGAGCCTCAGGAAGAGACGCCAGTCATCATGATCGGACCAGGCACAGGCATTGCGCCATTCCGAGCCTTCCTGGAGGAGCGGAAAGCCACTGCGGCGAAAGGTAAAGCTTGGCTGTTCTTTGGTGAGGTGAATGAGGCGACCTGTTTCTTCTACAAAGATGAATTCGAAGCCTATTTAGCCGACGGCACGCTGACCAAGCTCTCCACAGCCTGGAGCCGCGATCAGGCAGAGAAGATCTACGTTCAGCATAAACTGCTGGAAAACAGCGCTGAAATCTACGCGTGGCTGGAGCAAGGTGCCATCGTCTATGTCTGCGGCGATGCCTCACGCATGGCGGTGGATGTGGACAAAGCTCTGCACAGCATCATCGAAAAAGAGGGTGGCAAAACCTCTGAAGAAGCCGTGGCTTACATGGCTGCCTTCAAGGACGCCAAGCGCTATCGCCGAGACGTTTATTGAGGTAATTGAACGACCTAATCTGGCGGGTAATGGCGAATCTGATCATCATCTGTGAAGGGCTGTTGATCCACTTTTTCATAGATGAGCTGCAAAGTGCACCCGCTGCTGGATGCTGGGCTCGCCTTACTTGCGGCCAAACGTGTTTGTCCAGCAGTCTCCTTTCATCAGGCCGACAACCTGAGTCTGCTGATCAGGCGTTTCATTAGCCCAAAGGCGTTGAAAAATGGTTTTTCTCACTTTTCTAGAAGATTGGCGGCAACGCTTCGTTTCGGGGGGTGGTTTAAAAAGTCTTCAACAGTCTTGTGCCATGAAAACGCTCGCCCTTCTTCTCCTCACTGCCTGTGCTGTGCACGCTGCCTCGCTGCCTGAAGCGGCTAAGATTGACAGTCTGCTAGCGGCGGATTGGCAGAAAAACAATCTTCAGGCCAATGCGCCTGCTTCGGATGAGGTGCTGGTGCGTCGATTGTATCTCGACATCGCAGGACGCATCCCGACGGTGGAGGAGCGGCAGGAATTTATCAGCAGCAATGATCCACAAAAACGGGCTAAGTTGATCGATGACCTTCTGGGCAGTGATGGATACACGAGTCACATGTTTAACTACTTCGCCGATCTGCTCCGTCTCACGGACAATACCAAGGGAAAGATCACAGCGGAAGCTTATGAGGAATGGATGAAGAAGGAGCTGAAAGCCAACACGCCTTACGATCAGCTGGTCAAAAAGCTACTCACCACCGAAGGCGGTGTCTGGGACAGTGGCAGCATTGGCTTTTATCAGCGGGATGAGAACAAGCTGGATCACTTAGCCTACACGGTGCAGGTCTTTTTGGGCACCAGCATCGTGTGTGCTCAATGCCATAATCATCCCTTCGATAAATGGACGCAGATGGACTACTACGGTATGTCGGCCTTCACTTATGGCATGGATACCAAGGGCGGCGGCGCGAATGAAATCAAGATTCCCAAAAAGCCCCAAGGCGGCAAGCAGCTTCCTGAATTCCTTGCCAAGATGCCGCCGAAAGAGCGTCGGGCTTACGTGAAGGC
>CAMBPS010000172.1 GCA_945869675.1 Prosthecobacter debontii
CCATGAAAACGATTCTATCTATCCTCACCCTTGCTGCCCTTTCCACCTCTGCCTTCTCAGGTGAAGCCTGTAGCAAGTGCTGCTCTGACAAAGGCAAATCCTGTGCCGAGTGCTGCAAAGACGCCGGTAAGACCTGCGGCAAAGAATGCTGCAAAGAGAAGAAGTAAACAACGATTCAGTGCCATCTGAGACTGCTTCAAAAGACGCCGCCGTCATCTGTATTTCAGATGGCGGCGGTTTGGTATCAAACCTTGAATTAAGCTTCTACCGACTCAGCTCCAGCATCCGCAAGATCGGCTTTTCAGCCCGAGCACGCAGATCTTCTGGCATCTCCACCTGCGGCGTCAGGTCTCTGAGAGCATCGCGCAGCTTTTGCAGGGTATTCAGCTTCATGTAACGGCAGTCCGCGCAGGCGCAGTGACCTGTCGGCCCTGGAATGAAACGCTTGTTGGGCACCTCGCGCTCCAGTCGGTGCAGCATCCCGCTTTCCGTCACGATGATGAAGGTATTTGAGTCGCTATTTTTGCAGTAACCCACCATTTTTTCCGTGGAACAAACTTCATCTGCCAGCATCCGCACCGCATAGGTACACTCTGGATGAGCCACGACTTTCGCATCAGGATACTCGTCTTTAATCGCCTGAATGCTGTCACGGGTGAACTCCACATGCACATAGCACGAGCCCTTCCAAAGATCCATCTTCCGGCCTGTCTGCTCCATCACCCATGAGCCCAGATTCTGATCCGGCACAAAAAGGATCGGACGGTCTTTCGGGGCGGCTTCCACGATTTTGACCGCATTGCCACTTGTGCAGATACAGTCGCTCAGCGCCTTCACATGGCCGCTGCAATTGATGTAAGCGATCACATAATAGTTCTTCTCCGCATTCGCCTTCAGGAAAGACTCCAACTGCGGTCCAAGGCAGCTTTGCTCCAAGGAACAACCCGCATCCCGATCTGGCAAAATCACCGTCTTCGTCGGATTGACGATTTTTGCCGTCTCCGCCATGAAATGCACGCCGCAAAAAGCGATCACATCCGCCTGTGTTTCTTTGGCTTTGTAAGCCAGCCCCAAGGAATCACCCACAAAATCTGCGATCTCCTGAATGTCCCGAGTTTGGTAGTTGTGCGCAAGAATGAGCGCATTGCGCTCCTTTTTAAGGCGGCGGATATCTTCAATAAGGCTGGGTGTGGCAGTTGCGACCATCGGGAAGCTTTAGCGGAGACTTGCGCCGCCTCAAGAGACAATACGCTGCACATTTTATCACTTGTCGGTGAACAACCCAGCCCTGACTCTCGTCTGAGTCACGGTCCGCACTTTAAATCAATATGAAAACAAGCCACTACCTCCAGCTCGTTAGCGCCTTAGCCCTAGGCCTATCCGCTTGTAAACCAGCTGCCAATACTGCCGCTGATGATGAAGCACGTCGGCAGATGGAGGCAACCCGCGCTACTTATGAGCAACAAGCTGCCGACATGCAAAGCCGTAGTGAAGCCCTGCAAAAGCAGCTCGCCGACTTGGAGCTCAGCATCAAGGACAAGGAAAATGCGGACCTCAGGGCAAAGCTGGATGCGATTGCTGCCGAAAACCAAAAACTCATGACCGATGCAGCCTCGGCACGCAAAAAAAGTGAAGACCTGCGCGATCAACTGGCCAGCAACCGCTACACGCCACCCGCCATCAGCCAGCCTTACCAGCCACCATACGTGCTGCCACAGATCTCGCCCTCCGTCCCCTCCCGCCCGTGGGTGGACCCGTCTGCCGACTACTCCATGTTTTATGATTCCCTCAATCCTCATGGACGCTGGCTGAATGTGGATGGCTACGGCTACGCCTTCAGTCCCCGAATTGGTTCCCGTTCTTCATGGCGGCCTTACGTTGATGGGCGCTGGGTCTCTACCTCTCAGGGCTGGGCTTGGGATTCCAACGAACCCTTTGGCTGGGCCTGCTATCACTACGGCCGCTGGACCCGCATTGCCCGTCACGGCTGGGTCTGGATTCCAGGTCGTCAATGGGCACCCTCATGGGTTTCTTGGCGCTACGGCAGTGATTCCGTCGGCTGGGCTCCCCTGCCCCCTAGCGTCGGTTATGGCAGCATCGGCCACGATTGTGATGCCCGCTACGGCATCGCCCCGACCAGCTACACCTTCATCCGTGCCACTAATTTTAGCCGCTCCAGCTACGTCAATGTCAGCCTATCCATCACCAACATCACCCAGATTTTCCATCAAACGATCAACGTCACCAACATCGTTCAAGTTCGCCAGCAGCAGAACAATCTCTTCATTCAGCGTGGTGGCCCTGCCCTAGACTGGGTCGAAAAACGCTGTGGTGAACGCATCGAGCGGGCTCCGATTCAAGTCGTCCACACCTTAGAGCGGCCAGGCGAACACCGCCCTGGCCACAGCGATCATGGATTCATCGCAGCCCCGCTGCCATCAGGACACGCCAATCGCCCCACTGAACTCCCTCGCAATGCAGAACGTGTCATAGCACCGGCCGTTGTCGATGCCTGGACCGAAGTGCCAGCTGATCAACGCGACGACCTACGTAAGGCCATCACCGAACAAGCCACCGAAGCTCAACCGAAACCGGTCCTCGCCGTTACCGACCCGATCATTGTGGAACCCGTGCGTGAAGCTCCCACACAGCCAGCCATTCCCGCGCCAACCGTTACCGAAGTGCCTAGTCGCGGCCCAGGCCGTGATCGCGGCAAAGGAGACGCCCCAGCCATGCCAAAGCCAGAGATTGCTCAAGACGCGGCCAACAAAGCTGACCTAGCCCGCCGGGATGCAGAGCGCCAGATGCAGGAAGCCCAAGCAGAGCGCGAAAAACAGTTGGCTGAACAAAAAGCTGCCGAAAGTGCCCTGGTAGCCCAACAAGAAAATCTTGCCAAAAAGCAGGCCGAAGCCATCGCCATGCAAGAGCAGATCGCCGAGCAAGCTAAGAAAGACGCCGACATTCGCGAAAAGCAGGTCAGCGAAATGAGCGACAAACAAGCCGCCGCACTCAAAGAAAAACAAGCCTCCGAAATGGCGTCTCAACAGGAAGAACTCGCCAAAAAACAGGCCGAAGCTTTAGCCATGCAGCAACAGATCGCCGAGCAGGAAAAGAAAGCCCAGGCCATGCGTGAAGAACAAGCCGCCATCATGAAGCAGCAGAAGGCTGAGGCAGAAAAAGCCAAGGAACTTGCTCGAATGACAGCCCAGCAAGAAGCCGAAGCCAAAGAAGCCGCCATGCAGGCCGAAGCCCTAAAACAACAACAAATGCAAGCGGTCCAGCAGGAAGCTGAACAACGTAAACTCGCCGAAATGGAAGCTGCAAAAGCCCGTGAAAACGCCATGGCTGCCCAAGAAGAACTAGCTCGGCGCCAAACCGAAGCCGCGATGCAGGCCCAACAAGAAGCAGCCGAGCGTCAGCGCCTAGCCACCATGGAAGCTCAGCGTGAAGCCGCGATGCAGGCCCAACAAGAAGTAGCCGAACGTCAGCGCCAAGCCGCCATGGAAGCTCAACGTGAAGCCGCGATGCAGGCCCAACAAGAAGCAGCCGAACGCCAGCGCCAAGCCGCCATGGAAGCTCAGCGTGAAGCCGCGATGCAGGCCCAACAAGAAGCAGCTGAACGCCAGCGCCAAGCCGCCATGGAAGCCCAGCGTGAAGCCGCGATGCGTGCCCAGCAGGAAGCCCAAGAAGCAATGCGCCAACAACAAGTAGAAGCTGCCCGTCGTGTCCAAGAAGAAGCGATGCGCGCCCAGCAAGAAGCGGCTCAGCGCGCCGCCGCTGAAGAAGCTGCCCGCCGCGCTGCCCAGCAGCCACCGCCAGGACAATAGCCGCTCCTAATTGCGCAGGTGAGGCGCATTCCTCTGGGTTGCCCTACCATCAGGGTAACTCAAACTTCCAAAATCATGCGCTTTCTCCTTCTTTTAGCAGTCACGATCCTATCTGCCTGTACTTCTAGTCAATCAGAGAGCGAGACACGACCCACAGGCCTAAATGTCCTCAAAGACACGGTTTTAAAATCAGCCGCTTCAGGGAAGATCAGCTTTACCGAACACGTGAAGCCTATTCTTGAGGCTAAGTGTGCCATGTGTCACAACCAAACTGGTCTTCCTGGGCGCCTCAGTTTCGCCAGTCGAGAAGCAGCCGTCAAATCAGGTACCCTAGGTGTCTTCATCGTTCCTGAACATCCTGAAAGAAGCAGGTTTCTCACGCATCTAACCAGCACTCATTCTTCCGTGAAAGCCATGCCACCTGTGGGTGAAACCCTGACTTCAGAAGAGACAGCTCTTTTGAGCCGATGGATCAGTCAAGGCGCTCATTGGCCTGCTGGGGAAGCTGGCAATCTTATCACTGAAGGCTGATCAATCCTTGAAACGGGAATGGAAGGTCGTTGAGTTGCGCTAGGGCTTGGTTTCACAAGGATTCTTCGACTCGAAGCAGCTGTGTCTTGGGTGACACTGCCCGAGAGGCGAAAAGCTTTGTGGAATCAATGACAGATGCAAATCGGCGGTCAGCCATTCACGTTTTAAGGATCAATCAGAACTGGCATTGAAAAGATTCGATGAACGCAGAATCTGTGCGGTCGAAGTTGCCATCTCATCAGAGACAGCGAGAGTTTACCGACTCACCCTTCTTCTCCGTGTCTGCTCCCCTTCGTGTTCCTGTATCAGTCTTGTGCGCCATCAGTCTAGCTGCCTGTGTACCCGAAAAGCCGCGTGCGGATCTGATCTTTATTCAAAGTGCGGAACCAGAGACCATTGACCCCGCGCTCGCCTCGGACCAGGTTTCCATGCGCATTGCGACCTCCCTTTTTGAAGGACTCTGTCGTGTGACGGCTGATGGCAAACCTGAGCCAGCCATGGCTGAGCGCTGGGATATTTCAGCGGATAGAAAGACCTATACATTTCATCTCCGATCAGGCACGACCTGGAGTGATGGATCGGCCGTCACGGCACGCGATTTTGTAGAGTCATGGAAGCGAATCCTGACCCCTGAGACTGGCGCTGATTATGCCAACCTCATGTTCATCATCCGAGGTGCCCGCGCATTCTTTGAGGGACAGGAGAAGGACTTTTCTAAAGTCGGCGTCACGGCACTGAATGAAAAAACCCTGCGAGTCGAACTGGAAAACCCCACACCCTACTTCATCGACCTTTGTTCGTTTGTGACCCTGACACCCGTTTCTCTAAAGAGCATTCGGCAACATGATACAGCCTGGATCAAGCCGCAGAACATCGTCACCAATGGCGCTTATCTTTTGGAGGACTGGAAGTTGGACGATCACATTCGTTTGAAGAAAAACCCACACTACTGGGATGCCTCCAATGTGAAAATGCAGACCGTCGAGGTGAAGCCAGTACAAGATGCTAATACAGCGCTGAGCTATTTTCACACCGGCCAATGCGATCTCATGATGGACAAAGGCATGGTGCCACCATCTCTGACGCAAAAGCTTAAACAGCAACCCTGGTTTCATACTGGACCTTTTCTGGGCACTTGGTTTATCCGCATCAATGTCACACGTCCGCCTTTCAACGATCCGCGAGTCAGGCAGGCCTTTGCTTTAGCTGTCAATAAACAGCGAATCGTCGATAAAATCACCCA
>CAMBPS010000173.1 GCA_945869675.1 Prosthecobacter debontii
GAAATGAAGCAGCAGATGGAGGACGTCGCTCAGCTCTTTCTCGGCACCCGCATGCAGTGTGCCCAGTGCCATCATCATCCCTTTGAAAAGTGGAGCCAGCAGGACTACTACGGCTTTGCTGCCTTTTTCAGCAACGTTGCGCGGAAGCCTTCCAGCTTCCTGGGTGAAGAGATTGTCTTTCATAAACGCGGCATCGCACAAACCACAAACATCCGCACGAAAGCGGCAGTCATGCCAACAAGTTTAGGCGGCAGTGCTTTGAAGCTGAAGCCTGAGCAGGACCCGCGTCATGTTCTGGCTGACTGGATGAGTGCGAAGGACAATCCATTCTTCGCGCACACGCTGGTGAATCGTTACTGGAAACACTTTTTCAATCGCGGTCTCGTCGAACCCGAGGACGACATGCGTGAGACCAATCCGCCGGTCAACCCCGAGCTTCTCAATGCCCTCGCTGCGGACTTCGTCAAGAGTGGTTATGACATGAAAAAACTCATCCGCACCCTGGTCACTAGCACCACCTACCAGCTCAGCGCTGTGCCTAATGCGCACAATGCCAAAGACCGCCAGAACTTCAGCCGCTATTATCCGAAACGTCTCAATGCTGAGGTTCTCTATGACGCCGTGAACACGCTGCTTGATGTCGAAAGTGCTTTTGCAGGTCAGGCCGCTGGCACACGCGCCGTGGCTCTGCCGGACAACAGCTACAATCAAAGCACCTACTTCCTCAGCGTCTTTGGTCGTCCCGATTCCTCCAGCGCCTGTGAGTGTGAGCGCACGCAAGAGGCCAGCCTTGCGCAGAGCCTGCACTTACTCAATGCGGCCGACATTCAAACTCAGCTCTCCCGTGGCAAGGGTCGCGCTGACAGGTTGAC
Organism: Prosthecobacter debontii; assembly: GCA_945869675.1. Lineage (GTDB taxonomy): Bacteria > Verrucomicrobiota > Verrucomicrobiia > Verrucomicrobiales > Verrucomicrobiaceae > Prosthecobacter > Prosthecobacter debontii_A. The sequence goes on from CAMBPS010000173.1 coordinate 873, forward strand.
CCAAGATGTCCGCCCAGATGACGACAAAATTACCGACCTTTATCACATCGCCCTCAGCCGCGAACCGAGTCCTGCCGAAGTGAAGTTAGCCCACAGTCATCTCGACAAGAAGATGATCGGCAAAACCGGCGAAGAAGCCTTGAAAGGCAAAAAAGAGGCTTATGAAGACATCTTGTGGGCGCTGCTGAACACGAAAGAGTTTCTCTTCAATCATTGATCGAAAACGCCCAGTCAGCTTGAGCGTCCCTGCTCTCGTTCGTCCATTCAAACCGTTACGCAGGACCAGCCCACCGCTTATGATCTCTCGTTCCATGCCTTGTTTTCCGTTCGCCTTCTTGGTGGTGATTACCTTGGCAACTGCCGCTTTTTCTCAGGCGACGTTTCCCACACCAACGCTTACCAGCCTGACTCCTCTTGGCTCTAAAGCCAATACTCAGATCGAGCTAACGCTTCGCGGTGCAGATCTCGATGCACCCATCGCCATTTTGCTGAACGAACGCTCCATCCCCGTCAAAAGCGCCCAGCCAAACATCCTGAGCCTTGCCTTGCCAGCAGATCTGAAGCCTGGACTCTACGATCTCCGCTTTATCGGTCGTTATGGCGTCTCGAATCCGCGGGCGTTTGAAATTAGCACGCACGACACTCTTGAGTCACCCGGCAGCAACACCAAGGCCGACAAAGCTCAAAAGATCTCTCTCAACACCGTCATTGAGGGCGTCTTCAAATCGGCAAATCCCCATTGGTTCCTCTTTGATGCCAAAAAAGGCCAGACCATAACCGCCACGTTTCATCAACGTCGTTTTGACACGCGCACCGAATTGATGGCCGCAATCAGTGAGCACACAGGACGCGAAGTCGCACGCCTAAGTCACGGCGTGCTCAGCTTCACCGCTGCGGCAGATGCCACTTACCGACTCCGCCTAAACGAGCTCATGTTCCGCATCGGAGACGAGTTCAGTTATCGTGTCACTCTCAACACCAGCTCTGAAATTGCGTCAACTGTCAGCGCACCAACTCCAGTGCGTCCCATCCAGATCGGCCAGACGATTGCAGATGCCTTTCCGCCTTTCTCTGCCACTCACAGCTTCGACCTTCCATTTAAAAAAGGGGAGCGATTCTTCATTGAAGTCCATTCGCATCAGCTCGGTTACCCAACGGATGCGCATCTCGTCATCGAAAACCTCAAGCCAGACGGCACACTCACCCCACAGGCTGAAGCTGCCGATGCGCCTGCCATCACCCCTGCCCCAAGCCTCGCGGTGCTCAATCGAGATCCCTCCTATGCCTACGAGGCCAAAGCCGACGGCGCATTCCGCCTAACCTTAAACGATGCCTTTGGAACCATCCATCCTTATGAGCTTCGCATCCTCAAACAATCCCAGCAGCCCCCGACGCTCATCGCCATCAATCCGCAGTTGCCCGGAGCCAAAACCAAGACAGCCGCCCTTGGTAGCTCAAACATCCCGCGCAATGGCATCACCGCGCTCGAAGTCATTGCACCGAATCGCCATGCTTTGAGCGAGCCTATCGAGCTGAAGGCTGAACATCTGCCAACAGGCGTGAGCTGCCTCGGCGGATTCATTGGCAGAGGCCAATCGCTCGGCTACATCGCCTTTCAAGCCACGGCCGATGCTCCAGCAGGTGCCAGCGTTCTCAGCGGCATTTCAAAGAGTTTGTTCGTCAGTTTCGCTGTGCCTGACATGGTCAAAGACAGTCCACTCTACCGCAGCAGTGGACCTCCTGCCATCGGAGTCAGCACGCTGGCAGCGCCCGCCTTTGTCCAATCGGAGAAACCAGACATCCTCCAAGTCGCCGCAGATTCCAAACTTGAAATCCCCCTTAAAGTCATCCGCCATGCAGAGTTTACTGAGGCGCTCAAACTCAAAGTGCTCGGCCTCATCGCAGACGTCACCAAGGCCCCTGAGGTGGACATTGCTGCAAAAGCCACGGCTGGAAAACTCACTCTGGATGTGAAAGCCCTCAAACTCGCTCCGGGTGACTACGGCTTCATCCTTCAAGGCCCCGCTAAGATGAAAGTGCGGCGCGGAGTCGAAGAACTCACGTTGGCGGACATCGCTGCCAAACAAGCCATCGAATCCCAGATCAAGGCCAAAGAGCAGTTGGCCCGCGCCAATGCCGACCTGACACCAAAAAAAGCTGAACTCATCCAAGCCGCTACCGTCGCCGTCAAAACCGCTGATGCCGCTAAAAAAGCTACTGATACGCTGGTCAAAGACCTCACAGCCAAAGCCTCTCTCAAAGAAGCCACCTTCATCGTCTATTCACAGCCCATGCGCCTTCGCGTGCAGGAGGTCGCCAAAAAATGAAATCCATCTTTCGATTTGCCATCCTCATTTCAGGCTTCGTCGCGTCGGCCCAGGCTGCCCCTGGCGTCATTGATTACGACAAGGACATCCATCCTTTTCTTAAAGAAAACTGCATCGCCTGTCATAACAAAACCACCACCAAGGGCGGACTGAATATGGAGACTCCCGCGCTGATGGAGAAGGGCGGCGAAACCGACAAAGGCATCATCCCGAGCAAAGGTCTCGACAGCCTCATTTATCAAGCTGCGGCGCACACCTGGGACAGCGATATGCCGCCTAAAGGAAACAAAGTTGGTGCGGTGAACCTGAGCTCGCCGCAGTTGGCCAAACTGAAGGATTGGATCGATCAAGGCGCGCGCCCCTCCCCCAAGCGGGACAAGATCATCGCATGGGAGCCATTGCCGCCCGGCGTGCAACCCATTTACGCCCTAGCCGCCACACCACTGGGTGACTTCGTTGCCGCAGCCCGTGCGAATCAAATCAGCGTGTATCATCTGCCCACGCAAAGCCTCGTCACGAAACTCACCGATGTAGCTCTGCTCAAGTCCGGCCTGTCTCAGCAACCCGGTGTCGCTCATCGCGATCTGGTGCAATCTCTCGCCTTCAGTCCAGATGGCACACGTCTCGCCACAGGAAGTTATCGCGAGGTGAAACTATGGAAACGTCAAAGCACAACGGCTGCTGTGCCCCTGCCCACACATCCTAAGCTGAGCGCCAAGCAGGAACCGGATCATTCCATCAAACTCATCGAAACCACCGGCGGCAAACTCATCGCCCACATCAAGACCGACCTCATGAGTGAGCAACTGGCGGCACAGCGCGCTCTCGCCGCCTCTCGTGCAGTCTTGGAGCTCACCTATCAAAATGAGGCTATCAAGAAAGCTGAGACCGACGCCACAGAGGAGGGCAACCGATTGAAGAAAGCCAACGAGCTCGCCGCAGTCGCCAAGAAAACTCTTGAAACCAAACAGCCGGATCTGAAGGTCAAACAAGACGCTTTCACCGCCGCCGACAAAGCCGCCAAAGACATCGAGACGCAGGCATCAGCGACCAAACCTGACCCAGCTCTCATCAAGAAACAGACGGACGCGAAAGACAAGGTCACCAAAACCGCGACTGACCTCAAGCTAGCCCAGGAAGCCCTGACCCGGGCTGAAGCGGCCGTTACCGACGCCGCCAATGAAATCAAACTCGTCACCGAGAACGAGAGGAAAGCCAAACAGACCGTTCTTGAGGCTAAAGCACGTCTTGAACTCTTGAAGAAAGACTCTGAGAAGACCACTGCAGAACGCAACCTCGCCACCCAAGCCCTCGCGACGTCCCTGAAGAAGGTCAATGCACTGCACTTTTCGCCCAACGGCCTCGAACTAATCGCCACTTTCGATGTCGGTCCATCACTCGCCTGGAGCACCGTGAATGGCAAACCGATCGCTGTCGGCAGCACCCATCTAGCCTGGATCCTTGAGAGCACGATCGGCACGGGGGATGGCAAATCTCTGATCACTGACCGCGCGAACAGCCTCGCCTTTTCACCCAATGGCAAAACACTCGCCGTCGGAAGTGGCGAGCCCTCTCGCGGTGGCGACATCACCCTTTGGGACATTCACTCGGGCAAGCTTACCAAGAACTACGCCGAGCGTCATCTCGACAGCATCTTCGCCTTAGATTTCACCCCCGATGGCAAACTCCTCGCCTCTGGAGGAGCCGATAAAGCCGTGCGCATCACCGATTTGAGCAGCGACAAAGTGATCAAGGTCTTTGAGGGGCACACGCATCATGTCCTCGGTGTCAGTTGGCGGGCTGATGGCCGACTGCTGGCTAGCAGTGGCGCGGACAACGTCGTCAAAGTGTGGGACTGGACCACAGGTGAGCGCCGCAAGAGCGTTGCAGGCTGGGACAAAGAAGTCACCGGCATCCGCTACCTGGGCGCCGCCGATCAAATCGCCACCAGCGCTGGAGATAGCAAACTACGCCTCATCACCAGCGACGGAGGCGACGTCAAGCAACTCCCCGGCTCGACCACCTTCCTTCAATCGCTAGCCACCAACCGCAACGGAGACCTTATCCTCGGAGGCGATCAAGACGGTGTGCTGCGCGCCTGGGATGTCCCCAGCGCCAAAATTTTGGCCGAGTTCAAACCTTAGACCTAAAAACGGCCGATGGAGGATTGCCAATAGAGGTCGGAGGGATGAGATCACTAGGCCGGCCCTTAACCCTAGATCCGGGAATGGAAGATCGTTGAGTTGCGCCAGAGCTTGGTTTCACAAGGCTTCTTCGACTCGAAGCGGCTGTGTCTTGGGTG
>CAMBPS010000174.1 GCA_945869675.1 Prosthecobacter debontii
GCGGGTGAAAGTTGACTAGGGTGCCGTCGCTTTCATCACCTTCAGCCACGAAGAGTTCACCCTCGCTGTCCCAGTGTGCATTGGAGCCCAGAATCGGAATTTCTGCGCCTACATAGTGGCTAGGTTTCATGCCGCCCTGCCTCAAAACATGCGCTGTCAGGGCTGATGTCGTGGTCTTTCCATGTGTTCCCCCGACAATCACCCCTTTTTTATTGGCCATGACTGCCGCCAGCGCCTCGGCACGGCGCACCAGAGGGATGCCCTGCTTGTAGGCGGCTTCATAGGCCACATTGCCTGGTTTGATGGCGCTAGAGTAAATGACCATGTCACAGTCCTCGACTTCGCGCTCTGTGTGTCCGTGAAAAAATTGCAGGCCGAGTTTTTGCAGCCTGTCAGTCTCCACGGTCGTCGCCTTATCTGACCCGCTGACCTTGTGCCCGAGTGCCAAAAGCAGCAGGGCCAGTCCGCTCATTCCCGAGCCAGCAACGCCGATGAGGTCGATGCGGATGGGGTGGCGGTTTTCTTTGAGGAGACTGAGAACGGCGTGGGTCATGAGAACATGGGAAAACTAGGCTGCGAATGAGAACTGGCAAGGCTGGTCGCTTGCCGATAAAAAAGACTCGACCAGACACACTCTCGACTTACCCCACCGGAATAGTCAACTTTTAACTTGAACGCCGTCCATTTAGCGTAGATGGATCCTTCCCTTAGTTTTCTCGGAACGTTCTCCAAGCTTTTTATGGATCAAAGTTTTCTTATTTACATCATTGCAGGTTTTTTGGCACAAATCATCGATGGCGCGCTAGGCATGGCCTACGGCGTCACTGCGTCAAGTTTGCTCATGGGCTGGGGCGTGCCGCCGGCCGTCGTCAGTAGCACGGTTCACGCTGCGGAGTGCTTCACGACGGGTGCATCGGCCATCTCTCACCATGCCTTCGGCAATATTAGCCGGGATCTTTTTCGCCGACTGCTTATACCGGGAATTATTGGTGCCGCGCTGGGTGCTTATGTGCTGAGTTCCATCAATGGCGATCTGATCAAACCCTATATTTCAGGCTACCTCATGATTATGGGCGTGATCATCATTACCAAGGCCTTCCTGCCTTTTCCTCCGCGTGAGGTGACCACCAAACTGACTCCGCTGGCTCTTGTCGGATCTTTTCTTGATGCGGTCGGCGGCGGTGGATGGGGCCCCATTGTGGCCACAAATTTGATTGTTCGTGGCAACGCTTTTCGCGAGACCGTGGGCAGCGTCAATGCGGTCGAATTTTTTGTCACCCTATCGGCATCAGTGACCTTCTTTCTGAGCATCGGCCTTGGACAATGGCAGGTCATCGCTGGATTGGCTCTTGGCGGGGTCATTGCGGCTCCCTTCGGAGCCTATCTGACAAAAAAGCTACCTCAGCGTCCGATGATGGTCGTCGTCGGTGTTTTGGTCATCTGCATGAGTCTGCGCACACTCCTCAAGGCACTAGGCTATACGACGTGGATTTGATCCTTGCCAGAGCCTTTAGACTGCCGAGGTTAAAGGCCTACCACATTTATCCATATGCTCAAAAAGAACTGGTACCTTTTAACCCCACTTGCCATCGTTGGTCTTCCAGCCTTCTTGCTAGTTTTTTACGTCCTTGGCTACGGTTATCCGGTGAATGAGGCCGTTGAAGCCGTGAGCCACTTTCTGAAGTCGAGCACCCGTTATTCCATGAAATATAGCGCTGACCATTTTTCCCGCATTCGACCAGGGATGGATGGCAAGCAGGTGTTTGATTATCTCGGCGTTCCTTTTGAACGCAGGAACAACGATGCTGAGTGGCTCTACTCGCTGCCGCAGGGCAGCGCCAAGGCCTACCATGAGCGCAAGGTGATCTTTGAGCGCGATGCTAAAAATGTACCGCGTGTAAAAGAGGTCCTGAAGGCCTTCCATGCCCAGTGATTTCACTGCCTGCCATGATTCCTGCTAAACCTCTGACTGCTCTGCTAGGGACGACGCCCCAAGAACTTACGGAGGTCGTTACTCAGTTAGGTGAGCCCAGTTTTCGCGCCAAGCAACTCATCGAGTGGACCTATGCCAAACGTGCTACAACGATTGAGGCCATGTCAAGCCTCTCGAAACCCATGCGGCAAGCTCTGACTGAGCGCTATGTCGCCCGCAGCATGGTCATTGCCGATGTCACGGGCTCCGCGGATACCACGCGAAAATATCTGCTTAAATTGCATGATGGTCGCTACGTGGAGACCGTCCTCATCCCGGCTAATCCAGCGCTGTATGGCGGTAATTCAGACCGCCGCACTCTCTGTGTTTCCAGTCAGGTCGGTTGTGCCTATGATTGCAAGTTCTGTGCCAGTGGCCTTGCCGGATTCACACGGAATCTCACCGCCGCAGAGATCGTTGAGCAGATCGTGCAGGTCGAAGCCCATGCTGGGGAGCGTGTGGATAACCTTGTCTTCATGGGCATGGGTGAACCTCTGGCCAACTATTCGAATCTCATCAAAGCGATCGAAATCCTCAATGCCGAGTGGGGCATTGGTATTGGTGCACGGCACATGACCGTCAGCACCAGCGGCCTAGCACCGCAGATCATGAAGCTAGCAGATTTCCCCCTGCAAATTCGCCTTGCCATCTCCTTGCACGGAGCCAGTGATGAAGTACGCAGTAAAATCATGCCAGTGAATGAAAAGCATCCTTTGGCCGAACTTTTTGAGGCGCTGCAATATTGGCGCAGCAAGAGCAAGCAGCACATCACTCTAGAATACATCCTCATCGAAGGCGTGAATGACATGCTGGATCAGGCGCGAATGCTGGCCAAGCGGGCTCGTGCCGTTCATGCCAAAGTCAATTTGATCCCTTACAATACCGTCGAGGGCCTGCCATGGACTCGTCCTAGCGAAGCTCAGCAAGACGCCTTCAGGGACGTCCTCGTCGCCGCTGGAGTCACTGCGACACTGCGTCGAGAAAAAGGCCATGACATTGCCGCTGCTTGTGGTCAGCTCCGCCTGAAACAAGAAACAGCCGAGGGCATCATCGAGTCTCCGATTCCGCAGAAGCGTATCACGATTGGTGCAGGTGCCGCAGCCTAAATGCGGATCCTTTGGAGTGAATAGGGGAAACTTTTCCTGCAGCCATCTAACTCAAATGGATCTTCTGCAGGGAACTTGTCAGGGTCATTTACTTCAGTGTTTTCTTTGTTCCATCCCTGCGCCTAGGCGTGTTAATTTTCCGCCATGCCCGTGAGCTGTTCTATGACGTAACCTTCGCCGAAGACTCGTAAACCTAGATTCAGGAATGGCTGACCGCCGATTTGCATCCGTCATTGATTCCACAAGGCTTTTTGCCTCTCGGGCGGTGTCACCCAAGACACAGCCGCTTCGTGTCGAAGAAGCCTTGTGAAACCAAGCCCTGGCGCAACTCAACGACCTTCCATTCCCAGATCTAGGGTAAACGCGCCCCTTAATAGCATGATGCGTAACAGCGTCAGCCACTCTGGATGTCGCAAAATCATAGAAAGTTAGACTGATTTCCGATAGAAGGGCTTTTTCACCACTTCGGCAGGGAACTTTCGCCCACGAATTTCAATTTCGATTTGCGTGCCTACTTTGGCTGCTTCTAGAGGCAGGTAAGCCATGCCAATTCCAACACTCAGGCTCGGAGACTGAGTTCCACTTGCCACCTCGCCTACAATCTCGCTCTTATAGGCTATGGGGTAGTGCGGACGTGGTGGTGGCACACTGCCGATCATTTTAAAGGCTAATAACCTGCTTGGCAGACCGGCTGTCTTTTGAGTGACTAGTGCTGCTTTGCCAACGAAGTCACCTTTGTCCATGGCGACGAAGAAATCGAGTCCAGCTTGGAGCGGTGTTTTGTCTGGGAAGAGATCATTCCCATTGAGCGGGTAGCCCATTTCTAGACGCAAAGTATCGCGTGCACCGAGGCCACAGGGCTGGCCTCCTTCTTCACGGACGGCGGCCACAATTTTATCCCACCAGGATCTGGCCGCGGCCGCAGGCATGAAGAACTCAAAACCTTCTTCGCCAGTGTAGCCTGTGCCGCAGAGCCACATGAAGCCTGTGCTGTTAGACGAGATGAAAAGACTGTTATGAGAAGGAAATGTGGCCTCACTGCCGAATACACGATCGAAGACAGCGCGGCTTTTGGGCCCTTGGATCGCTAGGCCTGCTGTCGTGTCACTCAGGTTCGCCATTTGCACTTCATCGGCTTCGGTGAGCAGGCTTTGGAGCTGTGCCCAGTCTTCGCTAATCTTGCTAGCATTGACGACGAGAAAGAACTCCACCTCGCTGCTGCGGTAGAGAATGAGATCGTCGATCACGCCCGCCCTTTCATTGAGTAGGATCGTGTATTGTCCCTGACCGATTTCGAGTTTCGACACATCATTGGTCAGGGCACGATTCAGGAAGGCCTGCGCGCCATTGCCCCTGACGATGAACTGCCCCATGTGAGAGATATCAAACGCACCCACCGCATTCCGCACGGCTTGATGTTCCTGCACGATGCCAGTGTATTGAACCGGCATCTCCCAACCTGCAAAAGGAATGACTTTGCCACCTAGGGCGACGTGGCTTTCATACAAAGGTGTGCGGAGAAGGGGCGTGTCTGACATGCCATTCAGAGTGGCGTTGGATGCGGCAATGTCAAAGCTACCACGCTTCTTACTTCCAGCTCATACAGCGGAAAGGATGGTCGTCGATGAGATTCCCGTGAACACCACTGAGGCGGTCGCTGTGGTAGAACTGGACGCCGACGTAGAAATACACTGGGATGACGGCGCTGTCAGTGGTGGTTAGCAGTGTTTCAGCTCGCTTGAAAAGGCCATTCCGGCGCTGAGTATCAGCTTCTGAGGCAGCGGCGGCGATGAAGCCATCGTAGGCGTCACTCGCGTAGCCGGTGCGGTTTTGACCATTGCCTTGAGTAAAGAGATCCAGGAAGGTGCTGGGATCATTGTAGTCGCCTACCCAACTGCTACGGCAGAGATGGTAGTCCAGTTCACGCATGGATTTCAGCCAGACTTTTTGCTCTTGCTTGGTGAGGTTCACCGTCACGCCAAGGGTGTCCTGCCACATGCTTTGTAGCTCGATAGCGATACTACGTTCGATGGGTAATGGAATGTAAAGATACTCGATTCTGGGAAAGCCTTTACCGCCAGGAAAGCCAGCCTGGCTCAGTAGCTCGCGTGCTTTGTTAATATCGTAAGTTAGGCCGGCGGGTGGCTGGTAGTTTTGACCTGCTCCAGGGGGCGTCATGCTATTGGCCACGGGTTCGCCGAGTTGGGTGATTTTATCGACGATTCGCTGTTTATTGACAGCTAAAGCAAAGGCCTGCCTGACTCGCGGATCGTTGAAAGGCGGACGTGTGACATTGATGCGGATAAACCAAGTGCCCAGAAAAGGTCCAGTATGAAACCAGGGTTGCTGTTT
>CAMBPS010000175.1 GCA_945869675.1 Prosthecobacter debontii
GGCGGAGCAACCGAGCCAGTTCACGGTATGTGGGAGCCATCCGCGCCAAGTGTGCAGGTTCGCTGAACTCTGAGGAACTGAGCCTCCACACAGGTTCGGCGCTGTTGAGCCGTTGAAGGATGGAAGGTGTGGTGTCGGAGGTGGCGTTCATGGTAGTTCTTCCTTCCAAACTGCGAACTGTTTTCACACATTTGCGGGGAGGGGATGTTCACTCAGTTCTCGTGCTTCACCCATGCGCCCACATTGAAGAATTTTGGCACCTTCAGCTTTTGGTGTCAAGACTCGTGAGGGGGCTAGCTTACGAACTCCAGCGAGATCGCTTCATCGAGGGCGTGAAGAATTCTACTGCATCCGACCTTCCTCGGTTTCCCGCTTGGCATCGGATTCCGCGAGATCGCGCTGCCATTCCGATTGCGCTGTTTGACTCTCTGAGTTCTGCCTTGTCAATCTTCACTCACGCCCTGCTCGGTCGCACCCTGAAGGGGAAGAACTGGAAGATTTCTTGTTACTGAATACGCGCCGCACGCAATGCCCTGAAACTGGATTGCCTCTCGCGCACGTGCGCACGCACACGCGCACGCGCGCTTTTTATTTATGCCCAAATTGCGACGACTTCGGCGGACAAACAACCGCTTTGGCCACTCGGAAGGGGCACCCAAACAACTAAAACCAAAAACATCATGAACACACTCGTCATCGTTGAATCCCCAGCCAAAGCGAAAAAGATCCAAGGTTTTCTCGGAAGCGACTTCAAAGTCGTCTCCTGCAAAGGCCACGTCCGGGATCTCCGTGAAAACAATCTGAACATCGACATCACTGAAAATGGCTTTGTGCCGCACTATGCGATCGTGGAAAACAGACAAGCCGTTGTAGGCGAACTGGCTTCCCTGGCAAAAAAGGCTGATGCGGTCCTGCTTGCCACAGACCCCGACCGAGAAGGCGAAGCCATCGCGTGGCATCTGATCGAGGCACTCAATCTTCCGCCGGCGACAACCAAGCGGATCACTTTCACCGAGATCACGGAACCTGCGATCCTAAATGCGGTTCAAAACCCCCGCGCGATCTACCAGAGTCTTGTTGATGCACAGCAGGCACGGCGCATTCTGGATCGACTTGTCGGTTACGAGTTGTCCCCGCTCTTGTGGCGTCAGCGTCGCCTGGGAGCCAGAGCCGCCGGCCGCGTTCAATCTGTGGCGTTGCGCCTGTTGGTCGAGCGCGAGATGGAAATCCGGGCGTTTAAGCCAACATCTCAATATCGGTTCTCGGCTAATTTCGCTCTGGATGGCGGGCACATGATCACCACAAAGGGCAGGTTGGAGTTAAACAACAGGGACGATGCTGTTGCCTTTCTGAATCGCTGCATCGGAGCAGCGTTCACAATAAGCGGAATCGTAAAATCACCGTCAAAGTCGTCCCCGCCTGCGCCATTTATTACTTCTAGCCTGCAGCAGGAGGCATCGAGCAGGCTTGGCTTCAGTGTTGATCGCACCATGAGTCTGGCTCAAAAGCTCTATGAAGCCGGACACATCAGCTACATGCGTTCGGACTCGGTGTTGCTTTCGCAGGGGGCTATCAATGAAGCGCAATCAATTATCACACAACTCTACGGCGAACGGTATTGCCATCCCGGCAATCATCACACTTCCAATGGAAATGCACAGCAAGGCCACCAAGCTATCCGCCCCACGGATTTCGCGAGACGCACAGTGGCGCAGGATGCCAGCGCACAAAAGCTATACGATCTGATCTGGAAGCGCACGCTCGCTTCGCAGATGCCGGAAGCCACTTACGAGCGCATGACGGTGGCGATTTCGTCTGCGGATTTGGAGTTCAGTGCGACTTGCAGATCCTTGCGGTTTGACGGCTTCACGAGAGTTTATGAGACAGCACAGGATGATGATTCAAACAGCGAGCAGGACCCCGTGTTGCCAGATATGCAGGTTGGACAGGCGCTTGACGTTGAGAACATCATCGCCAGCCAGGCGTTCTCACGGCCGAGGGGCCGCTATACAGAGGCAACTCTTGTCCGCGAACTTGAGCAACGAGGTATTGGTCGTCCCTCGACTTATGCCTCCACAATCTCGGTGATAAAGAAACGCGGCTACGTGCAGAAGAGAGACGCTGATGGCGTGAAACGCTGGTGCGAGGAGCTTGTTCTCAAAGGTGAGCATATCACACGGCAGACCCGCGAGGAAATGGCGGGCAAAGAGCGCAGCAAACTGGTCCCCACCGATCTGGGCCTCGTGGTGACTGACTACCTGATGCGCCACTTCGACCGTGTGATGGACTATGAATTCACTGCAAAGATCGAATCTGAACTCGATGCCATCGCGAATAACGAACGCAACTGGCAGCAGATGCTCGCCGGATTCTATGGTCCGTTTCACACCTTGGTAGAGGAAACACGAGCGAGCCCCGACCGGATCGAGTCAAAAAGAATGCTGGGGGTCGATCCATTTTCTGGCCAGCCGGTTAGCGGCAGGCTCGGGAGATTCGGGCCGGTGATCATGATTGGCGAGGCAGGGGCCCCTGGAGCAGACCAATCGGCACGATTTCATTCTCTGCGCCCAGGGCAATACAGTGTGCCCGGCAACTATTCGGGGTAATCGGCGAAGAAATTGCTTTTGAAGGGGCCGGGTCGAGTTGGCCCTGGACGTGGCGCGGGGACGGGGTGTGAGGGGGGTCTGATAGAACACTAACCCATCTCAAGGATCCCTTTTACACCTGCTGGCAAGAAAACTTTGTCCGCAGGGTTTTTGGTAATTCTATCAAATCCTTCAATCACTTTTTGCGCCAAGAGAATTTTACAGGCTTGCTCAGCACCGACGCTTTCACTCAGGGTGTCCAAATAGCATTTCTCTGCGGTTGCAGTGATTTCAAGTGCTCGAGCGACACCATCGGCACGAAGTATCGCGGCTTCACGTTCAGCATTGGCGGCTTTGATAGTCGCCTCGGCAACACCTTCGGCCTCCATTGAGATAGCTCGGCTTCGACGCTCCGCCTCTAGTTGCTGAAGCATGGCCGCACCTGTTGCACTATCCGTCTTAAGTTCCTGGATCTCGATGCGAATAATCTGAATGCCCCATTTGCGAGTAGTGTCGCTGAGTTCTGCCACTAGTCTTTCGTTGAGCGCCGCACGTGCGGCGAGGGCATCGTCCAAATCACATGCGCCAATTTGCGACCGAACTGCATTTAATACGGCTTGAAGTAATGAACGGTGCAGGTTGTCTACTTCGTAAACCGCCTTCAGAGGATCGATTAATCGCCAACTGATCACGGCATCAACCATTATTTTGGCATTATCTCGGGTTATGCACTCTCTCGGCCGGGTGTCTAGGACCTGTTCAGAATACTCAAGAAACACACCGTTTTTGTTTGTCTCCCCACCCCAAGCAGCCGATACATTTTTTACATTTTCGATAAATGGGAGCTTAAACGCGAGACCGCTGAACTGAACCCGAATTGGTTTTCCAAATCGTTCAATGATGCGGCAGTGATTTTGTGGAATGATAGTAATCATGGTTTTATTTGCGATATTGTGAATATACCTTTTTCGACTTTTTCGATTAACACTTTGTCATGGTCGGACATTACAGCTGTCGAATTGGTTTCGACTGGCCACAGTTCCGCATTCCAAAGGACAAACATTTTCCCATCGATGGAACGAAACTCCCCAGTGTCGCCGGTGGCCAAATGAATAGATTCCTTGATGCCCGAACTAAAAACTTTCAAAACTACAGGTGCGATGACTACTTTCCAAAGAGTGTAGAAGAGCGCCATCGAAGCAAGCCAGCAAATGAGAGCCAAGAGGACCCTCCATTGCCACGATATTTCAAAAAGGAGCGTGAAGTAGATAGCCACACCCAAAATTGCTGTGGCACTGAGAATTTCCGTCGAAAAGAATACATCTAGGAAGATGATTGTGATTGCGACAGCAATTACCCAAGTAAACCCCTCAGTCGTTGGCTCAAGTAGAAATTGCATGGTAGAGCACTATCAAGTGTGAAGTACCCTGTCAAATAGTATCTTTTTTAATGATCTACTTATACTGCTCTTATCAAACTGCTTTTCGGTGGTCCGTTTCATTAATGTCTTTCCGAGGCCGTAGAACTTGGCGGGGGCAGCTAGGAAATTGCATTTGGAGGGGCGGATCGGCCCTTGACGTGGAGCTGGGACAGGGCCTGAGCGCGGTTCAAGGCAGGGAATTTAAGCACAGGAGAAGAATGCAGAACATGGCTCCACAAAGGCCCAGCAAGAGGATGAGACAGCCACATGTGGTCCGGTTGTAAATGCGGTTATAGAGCGCACGTTTTGGATGGGTGAGCCAACCCCAGCCGCGCGGAGCTTTCAATCCGAGGGAATGGCGGACAAACCGCTTTACCGAGGTGCGGGCGGCGATGCGTTTCTTGAGTGAGGGGATGCGCAGGCCGAATTTCATGCACGAAATGAGCCGAATCCACGCTCATAGTCAAAGCACCTTGGGTTGTTCGTATCAGGAGGGCAATGTGCGTCAATGCGATTCATGCGGGGAGCACGGATGCGGACCCGGCGAAGTGGAAGGTGACGCAGGAGATGCTGGAGCGGGAGATCCGGAAGGTGCGGAAGGCGAAGGCGGAGCACTCAGAGGAGAAGGGGAAGAACCGGAGGAGGATTGGGTTTCAGTGTGGCTAGTGAATGAGGCTCGGAACGGAGTTGAAGAAGCGCTTAGCGCGGTCGGCACAGGCATCATGGGCATCTCCGTGAGGATGAAAGCCTCGTCATTGACTTGTAGGGGGGCTCAGCTATCCACGGGCTCTCCAGTTACCCCAATGTTTCAAGAACTCAGTTGGTGTAGAGGGTAATCGCGAGTCGAAGGGCGGGTGTCGCAGGCAGGTCCAGTGTCAAATGGATCCTAAACGGCTGTGCATGGGGCATGCTGGAGGCCTTTTGGTTTGATTTAGCTGTTGCTTCAAAACACCAAATTTAACTAGGCAAAAGGCTGCCGCCGGCACCTCTCGTCGCTCGTTTCATGCACTTTTTATGAGAGTGCGGGGTTAAATGAAAACATCATTATCTCTTGGCGATGCTGCGCAATCACGCTAGTGTGAGAACTGATTCATGCGCGCTCCTGCCATTCAAGTGTAGAAGCCTGGAATTGATGCGAGATTATGAACAACGAATCATCAACCGAAAGCCGTTCCGCAAATGGCAATGCCGGCGTTATCAACCCTTTGTTGAGCAGTGGACTGGTGATCGCTCTGTTAGGTAATCTGATTCTCTCCGGAGTCCTCATTTTGAAACTTGGTGAATTCGATGAGACGAAGCGCCAAGCACAGGAGGCTGAAGCAGGAACTGCAAGATCTCGCGCTGCGGTTTCTTCATTGCAGGTCGAAGTCGATTCTCTGACAGCAAAGAAGAACACCCTCGAGCCCACCATCGCGGATT
>CAMBPS010000176.1 GCA_945869675.1 Prosthecobacter debontii
GGGGTTACCGGCTTGTCAGAGTATTCAATGGGCAGGTTCACCATCACGGTGATTCTTGCATACTCGTCAATCCCCTGTTCTAACAAACGCTTCCGCTCTTTCCCCGCCTTCTATTGCATGATCCGGGTTAAACCTGCTGCAAATAATCATTTGGATGCCTTCGGTGTCGGTGTTTCTAAAAATGAGGCAATGGCCAGAAGGATGGCAGCGCTAACGACACAAGAGTCGGCGACGTTGAATGATGGCCAAGGATTGAAGGGCGGGAATCCAAAGTCGAAGCGAAGAAAATCAACCACATAACCGTCGAGGAATCCGCCGCCGAAAAGCACTCCGTCCTCATGCCGACGAAAAAGGCGGTCAGTGAGATTGCCAAAAATGCCTGAGATCAAAAGGGCAACGGCCGTTCGGCTTATTCGGCCAGGGAAAGCATTTTGACGGTGCATCCAAATAATGAAGCCTAGCGCGCTGAGAGAGATGCAAGCAAACGCATAGTTGGCATATTGCGTTCCATTGAACATGCCGAAGGCAACACCTGTGTTGGCCGTGTGATGCAACCAGAAGATGCCAGGAATGATGGACTCCTCATCCGTGTGAAGACCGTAACGACCTACGATCCAGTTTTTCGACCATTGATCGAGGAAAAACAATGGCAGGGAAAGGTAAAGAAGAAGCTTGATCATGAGGGGCCGCATTGATGCATCCTCCTGAGGATGTGGCAATCTGAAAGCGACTTGGACTGCCTTTGCGGGTATGATTCTCGGCCGCAGGAATTTAAAAGCCCCTGTCAAGAGCTTAAAACCTCTCAAAAATGGATGAAAAGCCCTCCGAAAAGGTGAGCTTGTGAAATTTTTCACAAATACGAGTTGCCGCTCGTAAAGCCTTCCTGATAATGCTGAGGCCTCATGGGACACCTACTTGCTAACATTGACCTTACCTTCCTCATCGCTTCGGTGGTGAAGATTGTTTTTCTGACCTTTTTGGTCATTCTGCCCATGGTGGCGTACAGCGTCTATGCTGAACGCAGGTTCTCGGCGGTCATTCAAGATCGTGTGGGACCAAACCGGACGGGCATTCCACTGACGCTTTTTGGCTTCAAAAAAGATATCCAGATTCTAGGAATCGGTGGTCTGACTCAACCAATGGCAGATGGCATTAAATTTCTTCTCAAGGAAGACTTCACGCCCAAGTCCGTCAATGCTTTCTATTATTGGTTGGCTCCCTGCCTGACCATGGTTCCGGCACTGATGACCTGCGTGGTTCTACCGTTCGGCTCTGAGTTGCGTCTGTCTGATCTCAATGGGCTGCTTAGCTGGGTAGGCTTGCCTGGCTTTTCCGCGGTGCCGGTTCCTTCAGTCATCGCTGACTTGAGTGTTGGCCCACTCTACACTTTCGCAATCGCTTCGCTTGGTGTTTATGGGATCGTGATCGCTGGTTGGGCATCGAATTCTAAATACCCTTTTTTGGGTGGCGTGCGTGCTTCGGCTCAGATGATCAGCTATGAATTGTCTCTTGGCCTTTCAATTATTCCGGTCCTGATGGTTTTTGGTGAGCTGAACCTAGCCAAAATGTCCATCTATCAAGATGCCAATGGCTGGCTGCTACTGCCGCTCTGGGGCGAAGGCCTAAGCTGGGCTCGTTGGGCACTTTGGATTCCCATGGGGTTGTCTTTCTGCATTTTTGTGGTGGCCATGTTTGCTGAAACCAATCGTCTGCCATTCGACATGGCCGAATGTGAAACAGAACTGGTGGCGGGTTATCATACCGAGTACAGCTCGATGAAATTTGCCCTTTTCTTCCTCGGCGAATACGCGGCCATGATCATCGGTTCGGGTCTTGCCGTGACCCTTTTCTTGGGAGGCTGGAGCATCCCATTCGGTCCACTTATCGGCCTGGGCTACTCCGCTGGCGATACGCCCCTTTGGCTAGGACTGCTCCACATCGGTGTGTTTCTGGTGAAGATTGTCGCCTTCATTCTGTTCTTCATCCTTATTCGCTGGACTCTGCCTCGCTTCCGCTTCGACCAATTGATGAAACTTGGCTGGATGGTCATGTTTGAATTAGCCTTATTTAATGTTCTGCTGACAGCTCTCCTGATGTGGTTGATCCCGTTGAAGTAACTCCCCTTTATGGCAACGATCTTTGTAAAACGCCCTAAACTCGCCTGGCACGAAAGTTGGTTCCTTTCCACCTTTGCTAAAGGCCTAAAAATCACTCTTGGTCATGCTTTGAAGACCTTTCTGGAAATCACCGGAAAGAAAGAAAAAGTGACCATGGAGTATCCCGAACAAAAGTGGGATAAACATCTGCCGGAGTATTATCGTGGTGCGCCAGCCCTAGTGACCGATGAACAGGATCGTGAGCGCTGCGTCAGTTGCCAGCTTTGCGAGTTCATTTGTCCGCCTAAAGCCATTCGAATCACTCCCGGAGAAATCCCCAGTGATGACCCATGGGCCAAGGTGGAGAAGCGTCCGAAGGAATTCGATATCGACATGACCCGCTGCATCTACTGCGGCATGTGCGAGGAAGTTTGCCCTGAGCAGGCGATTTATTTGCGCAAAGATTACGCGATTACAGGTGAATCCCGCGCTGAGCTGATGCATGACAAAGCCAAACTTTATCAAATCGGTGGCAAGCGTGTCGGCTTGGTGAATAAATGGAATGAATTGAAATAGTCGAAATGCCCGCACTCCTTTTTTATCTTTTTGCACTGATCACCTTGGGCTTTGGCCTGATGGTGGTCCTAGCGCGCAACCCAGTAACAAGTGCGTTATCGCTAGCCATGAGCTTTGTCGGATTGGCGGCACTGTTCATCAGTTTGGATGCTTTCTTCATCGGCACGATTCAAATTCTGGTCTATGCAGGTGCTGTGATGGTTCTCTTCCTCTTCATCATCATGCTGTTAGATATTAAAGCAGAATCAGATCGTAAGACCAATGTGGCAGCTATTGTCGGAGCCATCGTTCTCGGGGCAGTCTTGGCAGTGCAGATTGCGACGGTAAGTGCGGCACATCATCAGAGTGACCTGAGCGTGAATGATGCGGCTTTGAATTTAGTCGCAGCTGGCAACCAAATGGCCGCAACAAAGACGGATCTTCCCACCATCTCCAAGGATCTCAAAGTAGGTATCCTGCCTGACACTAAACTCATGGGATTGGCCCTTTTTCAACAATATGGATTTCACCTGCAAGTCATGGGCCTGCTGCTCATGGTCGGCACGGTGGGTGTGGTGGTTCTCTCCAAACGCGATAAGGAGGTGGCACGATGATCACACTGAGTCATTATCTGATAGTTAGTGGATTGCTTTTTGCGCTTGGCCTAGCGGGTGTCGTGGCGCGTCGAAACATCATCATCATTTACATGTGCTTGGAAATGATGCTCAGCGCTGCGAATCTAACCTTGGTCGCTTTCTCACGTTTCCACGTTTTGGCAGGTCTGCCTGATTATTCAGCCCAAGCGTTGGTATTCTTCACCATTACCGTCGCCGCAGCCGAAGTGGCTGTCGGTTTGGCGATCATCGTAGCTCTCTATCGCTCGAAACAAAGTGTTGAGGTCGAATCTGTGACCAAGCTTCAAGGCTAAACCCTTACTCCTCATGACGCCCCCCGCTCAGGAAACTTCCGCATCCCTTCCGACTCTGCTGTTGTTGTTGCCGTTTTTAACGGCGCTATCCATTCTGCTAGGTCACAAATTGCTAAAAGGAGCCAGTGTTTTCCTATCCATTGCTTCGGCTGCTCTTTGTTTTATCATTAGCTTGATGCTGCTGGATGCACGCGACTCCGCTCCGATCCTGCTACCCTTCATTGAAATCGGCAAGTTCCGCATCGCTTTGGACGCTCTCATTGATCAGCAGAGCCGAGGCATGATGTTTATCGTCACCTCGATTGGCCTGCTTGTGCATCTTTTCTCCGTAGGCTACATGAAGGATGATGAGGGTAAGGTGCGCTTCTTTGGCTCGCTCTCCCTGTTTATGTTTTCCATGACCGGCATCGTCTTGGCGGGCAATTTGTTCATGATGTTTATCTTCTGGGAGTTGGTCGGTCTTAGCTCTTACCTTCTCATCGGTCATTGGTTTGAGAAGCCATCAGCAGCTGAGGCTTGTAAGAAAGCCTTCCTAACCAATCGCATCGGCGATTTCGGATTCATGATTGGTATTCTCATGCTCTTCATGGCTAATCATGGGGACGTAAGTTTCATCGGCCTGAAGAGTGGCTTTGCCGAAGGTCCGCTGCATGAGATGACCCAAACACACACGACTTTCATGATGTTGGCGGCTCTTGGTGTTTTTATGGGTGCTGTGGGTAAAAGTGCACAATTTCCTCTCCATGTTTGGCTGCCAGACGCTATGGAAGGCCCGACACCTGTTTCGGCTCTCATTCATGCGGCAACTATGGTGGCTGCGGGCGTGTTCATGCTTGTTCGTTGCAGCTTTGTCATCGAGGCCTCGCCTGACGCTGCGACGATTATAGCCTGGATCGGTGGTCTCACTGCTTTGATGGCTGCCTTAATGGCGACCCAGCAAAATGACATCAAGCGCGTGCTGGCCTATTCCACCCTTTCTCAACTTGGTTACATGGTTATGGCGGTCGGCTTATTAGCCATTCAGGTAAGTGTGAGTCACCATGAAGCAGGACCTGGCCATCCAGCCATGTTCCATCTTTACACACATGCCTTCTTTAAGGCGATGCTCTTCTTGGGTTCTGGTGCCATTATCTATGCCTGCCATCATGAACAGAACATTTGGAAAATGGGTGGCCTGATGAAACACATGCCTGTAACCTTTGCCACCTTTGCAATTGGCACGGCTTCTCTCATGGGTGTGCCTTTCATCACTAGCGGCTTTTGGAGTAAGGAGTCCATACTCGGAGTTGGCTTTGAAGCTTGTCGTCCGCTCTTTTGGGTCGGTGTCTTCACAGCCATGTTAACCGCTTTTTACATGACCCGGATGTTTGTCATTACCTTTTTGGGTAAGCCAAGGACTGAAAATGCCCATCATTCTGTTGAAGCTCCGATCATCATGGTTCTGCCACTGGTTGTTTTGGCAGCGCTGACCGTGCTTTCAACCTTTGAGTCGTTCAATCGCTTATTGGCTGCGATGATTCCAAATCATGCAGAAGGACATCCCACGGTCATGATTGCTTCGATTGCGGCATTGATCATAGGCTCAGGTGTTGGCTTTTTCCTCTACAAGGGGAAGGACAGTGATCCTCTGAATATCAAGCTTTTTGCCAATAAGTTCTACTTTGATGAAATCTACGCTGT
>CAMBPS010000177.1 GCA_945869675.1 Prosthecobacter debontii
CCCGCGCATCGTCATGATGCATAAGATGGACGACCAGTGGTATCTCGCGCGGCATCCGCTGCATCTCACGGGCGACGCGAAGACCTTCCAAGGCCACGACAACGCCGGCGTCGGTCCTGGGCTGGCCTTTGCCGAAGTGCTCGTCGCGCAGGACAAAACCGTCGCCATCGGCCTCGTGCCCTGCGCGGTCGGCGGATCCTCCATCAATCTCTGGCAGAAAGGCGCGAAGCTTTACGAAGAGGCCCTCCGCCGCACCAAACTCGCCCTGCAAACCACCGCGTTGGTCAAAGCCCGTCTTCGTGGCATCCTCTGGCTGCAAGGCGAGGCCAACGCGAAAGCCGAAGAACTCCCCCGACATGCCGAGCGGCTCCGCGCGATGATCGAAGCCTTCCGCACCGACCTCGCCCAACCCGATCTGCCCTTCATCGCCTGCACCATCGGCGAAATGCAGCCCGAGCCGCGCCTGAGTGATCTCAAAGCGATGAACGACATTCAGCTCGCCTTGCCCAAAACTGTCCCGCACACCGACTGCGTCGATGCGCGTGATTTAAAGACCCACATCGGCGACAACGTTCACTTCGACACCACCGCGCAAAACGAGATTGGTAAACGGTTTGCCGATAAGTTTCTCCAGATGACCAAGTAATCTAGACTGAGCTTTCCAGTTCGTTCCGCTAAATCCCTGACCATGAAAACCAGCCTTATTTGCCTTCACGCATTCGCCATTAGCCTTGTTGCCTCCGCGCAAACCGACGCCACTTGGCTTCGCGAGAAGGGCACGCTGATCTTTCATGATGCCTTCGAGCGTGAAGAGAACGGTAACCTCGCCAAAGCCATCGGCAATGGCTGGAACAGCGCCACGGCGGATCGTGTGCCACACATCAAGATGGCAGATTTGGATGAAGGCATCCTGAAAATCGCCAGTGCCTCCGTCGAGGCTAAACATGCGGCACACATCCACCATGAAGCAGGTTTTGCGGATGGTGGTGCAGTGGTTCGCTTTCGCTTTCCAGGTCTCAACAAAGCGGAGACACTGCAACTTGGCTACGTGGATCGAGAAACAACCACGGGCGTTCACGCCGGACATCTTTGTTACGGCATCCTTTCGCAAAGCAGCATCACCCTAACCGATCACAAAACAGGGATCATGAATCTGGAGAATCGCAAACGTCGTGACGACGCGGTGGCGAAGAAAGAGAAAATTCCCGCTGATCTGGAAGCCCTACTGAAAACCAAAAACATCAGCGTTCCTTACAAAGCCGACACCGACTGGCACGAACTCGTCCTCGTTACCGAAGGCGATGAGATGCGTTTGAGCATGGATGGAAAGCTATTGGCAAAACATCACTCTGAAGGTTTCGCGCATCCGATGAAGCGCTGGTTTAGTTTCTTGGTGAACAACACCGTCTGGGTTGACGACGTGAAGATTTGGAAGGTGCGTTAAAGTTTAAATCATCTTCTTGGACAGGAGCGTTCTTTTGAGACGTTGTCTTAGCTTCATTAAGCCATGACATTTCTCCATCCATCCCTTCTTCTCTGCATCGCGCTTTCGTTGACGCTTTCGCCAATTGCCTTAAGTGCCACTAAAGAGAAAAAGCCAATCAAGCCAACTCCGCCGACACGCCCCTTTGATTCACCGGGGGCTCCAAAGTTCACTCGACTCGATGGCAAGCCCGGCGTAAACCCGCCTGTGGATGTGGATGGTGATTTCTTGATTGGTCCAGACTATGCCGCGGCACCTGAGACCAAAGTCGTTGAAGGCGTCCCCCAAGGAAAAGTGCAGCAATTCCAGATCGACTCCAAAGACTGCAAGCTCTTCAATCCAGGCATTGCACGAGACGTCTTCGGCACGGTCGATCCGAACAACCCAAAAACGCTCATCGTCGAGACTCACCCAATCGACTACAAGCGCACGATCAGCGTGTATGTTCCGGCTCAATATGTAAAAGGCAGTTCGGCCCCATTCATCGTCGCTCATGATGGTCCTGGCATGGGCAAACCTGACATGAATCTGGCTCACGTGCTGGACAACCTCATCGCTCAAAAACGTGTCCCCCCTATGATTGCCATCTCCATTTCCAGTGGAGGCGGTGATGCCCAGGGTCATGAACGTGGGCGTGAATATGACACCATGTCCGGCCTGTATGCCGAATTCATCGAACACGAAATCCTACCACTGGTGGAGCAGAATTGCAGTGTCAAACTCACCCAAGATCCTGAGGGTCGCGCCACGATGGGCAACAGCTCTGGTGGCTCAGCAGCCCTCATCATGGCCTGGTATCATCCTGAGTTATACCATCGCGTGCTTACCTTTTCAGGCACCTTTGTGAATCAGCAATGGCCCTTCAATCCCGAGACACCCGATGGTGCCTGGGGTTTTCATAACAAACTCATCCCCGAGAGCCCAGTCAAACCGCTGCGCATCTGGATGGCCGTTGGCGATCGCGACAACTTTAATCCCAACATCATGCGTGATGGAATGCACGACTGGGTCGAGGCGAATCATCGCATGGCCAAAGTGCTCAAAGCCAAAGGCTATCACTACCAATATCTCTACTGCCTAAACACAGGCCACGGCATCGGTCCGGCCAAGCCCCAGATTTTGCCACAAGCCCTAGAGTGGCTCTGGCAGGATTATCCTATCTCACAAAAATAATCACACCCGGAAATCCTCGCCTAATTCTTTCATGCGCCGTTTCATCGCCATCTTCATCCTGGCCGGTAGCCTCCACGCGGAAACCTCAGGAACTCTTCTTTTTTCTGATGACTTCAGTCGGGATGAAACGGATCCACACAAAGAAAACATCGGCAACGGTTGGACCACCAATAGTGGCTGGCGAGCACCCGGCAAGAAACAGGCAGATCTCCAAGATGGCATACTCGTCGTAGGCACAGATCCCAGCGCTAATCACGCCCTTGTTCTCTTTCATCCCGCCGCCTTAACCCATGGCAGTGTCGAGTTTCGCTTTAAACTACCGGCTGAGGAAAGTATCGGGATTGAGTTTGCCGATGCTGATTGTAAAAGTGTCCATGCAGGTCATCTCTGCGGCCTCACGATAGGTAAGGGACGCCTCACTCTGACCGACATGAAGACCGGCGGCATGGATCTCAAAATAAGAGAACGCCGTTCCGCTGAGAAGAACGACCCCGAACTCATTGCACTGCTCAAGACAAAAACCCAATCGTTTCCCATCAAACTTAGTCCAGACGACTGGCATACCCTAAGTCTCACGGTGAAAGGGGATACTCTGAGCGCTAACGTAGATGGAAAAGAAATCGGGAATTTCGCCAGCAAAGGAATTGCACATCCAACCAAAAAAGAGATCCGGCTCAACATCGGCAAAACCGCATCGATCGATGACATGAAAATCTGGAAGCATGAGTAACCACCCCACCATCTCAAGAATGAAACCTCTCCTTATCATTATCATACTTTGCGGAATCGCATCACTCGCCGGCGCCGAACTCAACTCCAAGCCCAACATCCTCTTCTTCTTCGCCGATGATCAGCGCGCAGACACCATCTCCGCGCTTGGCAACCCGGTGATCAAGACGCCGAATCTTGATCGCCTTACCCATCGTGGCGTCGTTTTCAACAGAGCTTACATGCAGGGAGGCATGGGAGGAGCCACCTGTGTGCCATCACGGGCGATGCTGCTCTCGGGACAAAACCTGTTTCACATCGATGAGAAGCTCATGCGCAACGAGACGTGGCCGGAATCCTTCGCGAAAGCTGGCTACAGCACCTTTGCCAGCGGCAAATGGCATAACGGCAACACCTCCCTACCACGTGTGTTTCAATTCGCACGCTCCATGTTCACCGGCGGCATGACAAATCCCATGGAAGCCAAGTTAAGCGACGTAATCAACGGCAAAGTCGGCCCAGCAAAGTCAAGCAAGAAGCACGCCTGCGAAGTCTTTGCCGATGAAGCGATCCGCTTCATTCAAGAGCAATCCACCGGCCCCTTCTTCGCCTATGTACCCTTTGATGGCCCGCATGATCCGCACATCGTGCCAGACGATTTCCCCATCCGCTACACACCCGACCAAATCCCGCTACCGCCAAATTTCCTGCCGCAGCACCCCTTTAACAACGGCGAAATGAGCATTCGCGATGAACAACTTCTACCGTGGCCGCGTTCGGGGCAAGACGTGCGCTCATTCCTGGCCGAATACTACCGCTACATCTCCTTTCTCGACGTGCAGATCGGTCGTGTGATCGCCGCACTGGAAGCCTCACCACATGCGAAGAATACGATCATCGTTTTCTCTGCCGACAGCGGCGTCGCCCGCGGTAGCCATGGTCTGATCGGCAAACAAAACCTTTATGAGCACTCCATTCGCGTGCCGCTCATCATCGCCGGCCCGGGTATTCCAGAAAACAAGCGCACCGAGGCCATGTGCTATCTATTCGACGTTCTGCCCAGCATCGGCAAACTCTGCGGCGTCACCGCCCCCAAAACCAGTGCTGGTATCGACTTCAGCGCCACGCTTGATGATTCAGCAAAACCCGCCCGCAGCCAATTAATGTTTGCCTATAAGAACCTGCAACGAGCCTTCACGGATGGTCGATGGAAGCTCATCCGCTATCCGCAGGTGGACCGCACTCAGCTCTTCGATCTGCAAGCTGATCCCTTTGAAATCATCAACCTCGCCAACAAACCCGAGAACAAGGCTAAGGTCGCCGAACTCACCTACGCCCTAGAAAAAGAAATGCAGCAAAGCGGTGACACTGCCGCACTCAAAATCGCCATTCCATCTTCTGCTGACTGGACTCCGCCCGCGAAGGGACAAGTTGAAAAGAAGCGCAAGAAGTAGATTTTTGTAACGACTACTCATCATCTATTTTTCCAGTCCACCAACCGCATGAAACACACCCTCCTCGCTCTGCTCTCGCTCGCCACCTTTGCGACAGCCGCACCTCTTGTCTATGAAGGCGCCGAAGGCCCGGGCAAAGGCAAGCACATCGTCTTCATGGCAGATGACCATGAGTATCGCTCGGAGGAGTCGCTGCCGGCACTGGCTCGCATCTTGGCCAAGCATCATGGTTTTAAATGCACGGTGCTGTTTGGCATTGATCCTGAGTCCGGTGAGATCGTCGGTGGTGACAAATCAAACATGCCGGGAATCGAGGCGCTGGACACGGCGGATCTTGCGGTGGTGTTCCTACGCTTCCAAAACTTCCCA
>CAMBPS010000178.1 GCA_945869675.1 Prosthecobacter debontii
GGACACCGGCGAGTTTGATCCGCAAACCGGCCCCTCGCAGTTCGGCCGCGCCCGCGATGACTGGGGCAACTGGTTCGGCGTGCAGAACAGTTTCCCGCTCTGGCATTACGTTTTGCAGGATCACTACCTGCGCCGCAATCCGCACGTCATCCCGCCGGACCCGATCCATCAGCTCTTCCCGCGGAATCCGCCTGTCTATCCCGCCAGCAGCAGCGAGAAGCGTTTTCATAGCTTTGACCAAGCCGGACGATTCACCAGCGCCTGCGGCATCGAGGTGTATCGCGATCAGGTGCTTTTCAAAGACGGCAAAACGCATGCCTTCACCTGCGAGCCCTTCCACAACGTCGTGCAGCATCACCTCCTCAAAGAAGATGGAGTCACCTTCAAAGCCGTGCGAGATCCCGCCGAGTCGAAGATGGACTTCCTCGCCAGCGAAGATCGATGGTGCCGCCCCGTCATGGTCCGCACCGGCCCCGACGGCGCACTCTGGATCGCCGACATGTATCGCTACATGATCGAGCACCCGCAGTGGCTGCCACAGAATGGGAAAGAGGAGCTTTTGCCGCATTACCGCGAAGGGGACGACAAGGGTAGGATTTGGAGGGTTGTTAAAGACTCTTTTGGATCACAACCAGTCTTCGAATGGGACAACCTCCCTATTAACCTTGATTCTTCCAATGGCTGGCTCAGAGATAAAGCGCAGATGAAAACTTTATGGAGCAGAGTCGGTGATGCTTCGATCACCGGCGCAGCCAACATCAAAGCTCAAAAAGCATGGACGCTTCACATTAAGGGCAAGCTGAAGACTTCCGACTGCTTGAAGCTCCTCGAAGATGAGTCTGTGAATGTCCGCGAACAAGCCCTTCAAATGGCCGAAAAACTCGAATGGAAAGCAGACGAGGCGTCCGCGCTCCATGAGGCCCTCGCAAAACTCGTGAACGACAAGAATGCCAAAGTGCGTCTCCAACTGGCCTGCACGCTTGGTGAACTGAAGTTCAAGTGGGCGGGAGATTTGCTCGCGGAAGTACTGAATAGCGCGGAGCCGGGTTCGCCGTTGCAAGGGGCGGCGTTGAGTTCGGTGCTGCCGCATCTGGAGAGGGTTTGTAAGCGTGCGGACACCCAATCGTTCGCGATGCTCTTCCGCTGTGCTTTGGCGACAAAAAACGAAAAGGCCATTTCGGCTCTGCTCTCACAAGTTGAAGCCAAAATGCACTTCGAAGAGTTTCTGGCCGTTTTGGATGAGAAAAACCTCTCGCTGGCGGCTTTCGCGAAACAGGTCATGGATGCCAAGGCGCGTGAAGCGGTCGAAAAAATGGCGGCGAGGCTGCAACAGGCCGCAGACTCGATCCAAACGGCTCCGACGATGGAATCGCTGACCTTGCTGGCCTCGGATCGCGAGCATCGGGAACGGGTGAAGGCGCTGCTGCCGGAGCTTTGGGCGAAGACGGGCAATGCGGAGGTGCTGCGACTTGTCTCCAAGCTGCAACCACAGGGTGGCGAGCGGTTTTTGCTCGAAGGCTGGGACCAGCACACGCCGGCGCTGCGCGTGCAGATCCTCGAAACACTGCTCTCGAACGATGCCTGGACGCTGGCGCTTCTGAAACGGCCCGAAGCCAAATCCGCGGATGCGGCGACGCGGGCGCGGTTGATGAAGCATCCGAAGAAAAATATCGCTACACTGGCGGAGAAGGTCTTCGCGGACTCGACAAGCGCCACGCGGGCGGCGGTGGTGGAGAAGCTCAAACCAGCTCTGAAGCTGCAAGGCGACGTGGCACGCGGGAAGACCGTTTTCGCGAGCGTCTGCATCAGTTGCCACAAACTCGACGGCGTGGGCCTCGAACTCGGGCCGGATCTGCGCAGCGTGGCTCAGCACGATGCGGAGAAGCTGCTCAACTCCATCCTCGACCCCAGCGCGATCATCGAGCCTGGTTTCATGGCCTACCATTGCACCCTGAAGAGCGGCGAGCAGTTCTACGGCGTCATCGCCACCGAAACGAGCGCGAGCCTGACGCTAAAGATGGCCGGAAACATCACCAAATCCGTCCTGCGAAGCGATGTGGAATCCCTCAAGAGCGCTGGCACATCCTTGATGCCCGAAGGCCTCGAAGCCGCGCTGACACCTCAGTCGCTGGCGGATTTGATTGCTTACTTAAAGCAGCCTCGCTGAGCCAACTGGGTGAACGGGTGTGGGACAAAGAAACACCACCAGGGCATAGTCACAAAAAAGCCGCACCTGTTACCAGATGCGGCTCGCGTTTCTGAGTCAGCGGGTTGGGTCGCCGAACTCAAAAGTGGAAATTACTTTTTCTTCTTTTTGCCAGGAGCGGTGAATTCTTCCTTGGTGATTTTGCCGTCACCGTCTTTGTCTTTACCAGCAAAGCCTTTTTCAGCCTTGGCAGCGTCTTTCTTGGCCTGTGGGGTGGCCATGAATTCTTCCTTGCTGACAGAGCCGTCGCTGTTGGCGTCCATCTTGGCGAAGGCCTTAGCTGGGTCCATCTTTGGCTTATCTTTTTTGGCGTCGCCTTCAGCAGCGTTAACAAAGCTGGCCAGGGCCAGGACGGAGAGGATCGTGGTGATCGCTTTCATGATAGTTTCGGTAGGTATCTAGTTTGGTTTAAGCTTGGGGCTTTGGCGGAATCCAAATCCCTGTGCGACTCCTGTAACGCAACTCCATTCCCAGAGTTTCAAAAAAGTTTCGGTTTTCGATTTATTTGCCCGAGCCTTCCAGTGGCCAGGATTTTCCGGGGTAAATCTACGAACACAAAGGACACCAGCCTTGTCTGCCATCCGTCCTTCGATTAAACCAGCTCATGGCTATGAAACATCTCTTTTGGTTCTCCATTCTTCTCCTCACCTTCATGCCAACTCAATCTGGAGCCCAGACAGCCGATGCCATTCAGGCACTCAGCCAACAAGGGAATCACCGAGAGGCTGCGGACCTCGGCAAAGCTGGGCTCAAAAAGCCAGCAGCGACAGGGGAACTGCTGGATGCGACCCTGCAGTCTCTGCGCCAACTCGGCACGGCGGACCAAGAGCAGACGGAGGTCATTGAGGCGGCGGCGCAGGCTCATGCGAAGAAGCCAGAGATGCTGCTCGCTGCAGGAAAAGCTTATCTTTTTCTCCAGCATACGGGCACCCTGGTGGATGGCGTCTTCGTTCGCGGTCGGACTTCTGACTATAACAACCGCAAAGGCACAGAACTGAAAGACCGCGTGCGTTCGGCACAACTCATCGAAGCTGCCTGGAAGTCACTGCCAGCAGAGGCCGACAACGCTTTGCGTCATAACGTTCTCTCGGCTTTGGCGGAAGCTCTGAACTTTCATGAGGATGATTTCGCCAGTGCCTGGAGCCTACTGCACCTCACGGACCTAACGGCCCTGCCTGACTACGATGATGAAAGCGGTCTCGATGAACCTGCTAGCGGCTACCCCGTGGATACGCAGGGCAATCCTATCTTCTTCAGAGCTGCTGAAAGCTGGGAGAGTGCCAAGAATGATGGCGAGCGCCTGTTGTGGATCTTCCAAACGCAAACTAAGCTAGGACCTGAACAAGATCGCGAAGCACGCGCTGCGTTGGCTCTTCTGGCAAAGACCTGGTTCTCTGTGCAGACTCTGGCTGATTATGGATTCCGCTTTGATGCAGGCGAAGATGAAGCTGCCATAAAGAACGGCATCGCCACGCTGCATGCGCTGAAGGACGACGAAACCGTGGCCAAGCTCGCCACGGGTCCGAAGCGCTTCAACCTGCCAGAGGAGGCTGATTTTCTCCGCCTCTTTCAAGCGCTAGCGGACGATACAAAAGCGCCTACTGCGATGCGCCTGAAAGCATGGCAGGAGATCTCCGACGAACTCAAAGACCGCCGCCAGTATGCGCGTGCTGCCGAAGCGCTAAGCAAGGCTATCGATCTACAAGGGGATGCTGATCAGAAAAAGTCACTGCAAGCCCAGCTCGACCAAATCACCGGCAACTGGGGCCGCTTCGAGACACAGGGAGCCATCCCTGCCGGCCAAGAAGCCAAACTTCAATTGGTCTTCCGCAATGCCAAGAAGATCAACCTCGCAGCGCGTAAGGTAGATGTCACGAAGCTGTTGGCGGACACGGAGGCTTATCTGCGAAGCGAACCGCAGCAACAGGATTGGCAACGACTGAACATCGGCGCCATCGGTCAGCGGCTTTTAGAAAAGGATGGTGAGAAGTATCTCAGCAAACCCATCGCTGAGTGGTCGCAGGATCTCGAGCATCGGGCCAATCACTGGGACAAGCGCGTCGAAGTCGCCACGCCACTCAAAGATGCCGGGGCTTATCTCGTCGAAGGCACCTTTGAAGGTGGCAGTAAAACACGGGCGCTTGTCTGGCTAGAGGGCTTGGTGATCGTGAAAACGATGCAAACAAACGCGGTGCATTACTTCGTGGCGGATGCGGTTACGGGGGCACCTGTCGCTGGAGCCACGGTGAACTTCTTTGGCTACAAGCATGAATGGGGCCGTCCAGGTATCCTCAATAGCGAGAAGATGCTCTACCAATTCAATAGCATCCAAGCTACCACCGACGAGCATGGCGTGGTCAACATCACGGACAGCAAAGTAAATGAATACCAGTGGCTCATCCGTGCCAGCACCACCGATGGCCGACTGGCTTTCATGGGCTTTGAAGGTCTTTATTTCAATGATAACCGCGAGAGTTTCGGTGATCAGACACGCCTCTACTCCATCACGGATCGACCCGTTTATCGCCCCCATCAGGAAGTGAAGTGGAAGGCCTGGGCACGCGTCGTCGGCTATGACCCCAAGTTGAACACCCACAAGTTTGCTAACGCATCGATCCAAGTCACGATCAGAGATCCCAAGGGCGAAGAGTTACTGAAGAAAACCTACAAGGCCGATGATTCAGGAGCGATCCATGATGTCCTGATGCTAGGCGATGAAGCCACGCTCGGACAATACAGCCTCCAGTTTGTTTGGCAGCGCACGCTCAAGGAAGACGAGCATCTTGGGCAGCACCAATTCCGTGTCGAAGAATACAAGAAACCCGAGTTTGAAGTGAAGGTGGAAGCGCCTGAGAAACCGGTAGCGCTGGGCGACAGCTTCGAGGTGAAGGTGAAGGCCGATTACTACTTCGGCGGGCCGGTGAAACAGGGCAAAGTGAAATACAAAG
>CAMBPS010000179.1 GCA_945869675.1 Prosthecobacter debontii
TTTTCAAAGGGATGATGATGGCACTGGGCACACTGCATGCGGGTGCCGAGAAAGAGCTGAGCGACGTCCTCCATCTGCTGCTTCATTTCTTTGACCTGTCGATACCAGGCCACGGGTGGATTCTGCTCTAGATCACCCGCTGCTGCGACGACTTGGTGCACGAACTGGTCATAAGGTTTGTTATCCGCCAAGCTATCGCGGATCCATGAATGAAAGAGGTAACTGCCACGCGCATACGTGGGCTGTGTCCGCTGGTTCCGCAGGAGAGCGCTCCATTTATTCGCAAAATATTCGGCGTATTCTGGGCTGTCGAGCAGGCGGTCGGTGAGGGCAGTACGCTTGCTGATGTCTTTGGAAGCAAGGAAGTCCTTCATCTCTTCGGCGGTGGGCAGACGGCCCGTGAGATCGAGAGTGACACGGCGGATGAAGGTGCCGTCATCGGAGATCGCAGAAGGTGGCATACCGATGGTCTTCAGTTTGGCAAAGACGAGGTCATCCACAAAGTTACTGATGGGTGGAAGCTTATCCACCGGAGCCCCCAACGGCACCGTGGCCCGGAAGGTGGAAACTTTACCCTGATAACGCACCATGACGGCAACATCGCCTGGCAGATCAAAGAGCTGCACTTGTCCGCCCTCAGAGGTCTCTGCCATGGCTTTCTCGTTCGCTTCATAAAGAGCGCGTTTGGTTACATCGCGCGTGCTGCCGTCTGTGTAATGGGCGGTGACCTTGAGCTGTTGCGCGCCTTTCAATGGCATGGTGAGCTTTGCGGGGTCCACACTGATGCGTGCGAGGGTTGGATCGCTCGCTTTGCCATAGGGCATGCCTTGCCGGATCCAGCGGACAATGTCTGCGTAGTCTTCAGAGGTGGCCTCTAGCTTTTTGCCGCCACCGTGGGGCAGTTGCGCCGTGCCTTTGGTCAAGAGCAGGCTCTGTTCAGGAGAAGCTGGAAAGAGGCGGCGACCGCGGGCTTCCTTGACAATGTGCTCGTAATCTTCCTCAGCTTCGAAGCCAAGCAGCGAGAGCTTGAAGCCATTTTGGCCACCTGATTTACCGTGGCAGCCGCCAGAATTGCAGCCGCTCTTGGTCAGGATAGGAACGATGTCATTGGTAAAATTCAGCGTGCGCGGTGCCTCAGCTGCCAAAGCCGAAAAGGACGCAAGCGCGACGATAAGTGTGAGACTTTGCAGGGTCATGATAGAGAGAAACTACGGGCTGAGTCTGAGAATCTTGTCGGTGGAAGTCGAGCTTGCAGCATCCGCTTTAAACGAGCTCTGGCATCGGCAAATAGCCGTCTACCAGATACTGCGGCCTACCGCTCAGGTCGTTGAGCACGGCCTTGGTGACATCGATCCCCATTTGTCGGTAGAGTGTGGCAAAGACTTCCCCAAAGGCCACCGGTCGGTCCGTGGGTTCGCCGGCATGTTTGTCCGTGGCGCCAATGACTTGTCCATGGCGCATGCCACCGCAGGCAAGTAACGCAGAGGCGACACGCGGCCAGTGATCGCGCCCACCTTTCGGATTGATCAAAGGCGTGCGGCCAAACTCACCCCATACAACGACGGAGACATCCTGGTCGA
This sequence comes from Prosthecobacter debontii, assembly GCA_945869675.1. Lineage (GTDB taxonomy): Bacteria > Verrucomicrobiota > Verrucomicrobiia > Verrucomicrobiales > Verrucomicrobiaceae > Prosthecobacter > Prosthecobacter debontii_A. Next base: position 1,581 of record CAMBPS010000179.1, read on the forward strand.
GCCCACGCTCATGAAGATCCGTGATCAGCGCTGTGAGACCGGCATCCAGCAATGGCAGATCTTCACGGAGTTGGCCAAAGTTGTCGGAATGATAATCCCAGCGGCTGAAGGCTAGAGTGACCACGCGTGCACCTGCTTCGACGAGTCTGCGGGCCATCAGAAAGTGGCTGGTGAGGCGTGGACCGCCATCGTCACGATTGCGATTTTCGCCATGGCCATAGCGCTCGACATTGCGTGCGTCCTCTCGACTTAAATCGAGCGCGTGAAGCAATTTCGGGCTGGTGAGCACATTGAGCGCCTGTTGATTAAAAACATCGATGCCGCCCATCAGGCCCGTAGCATCCAGATCGCGGCGCAGACCGTCAAAGCTGGCGAGCAGCGTTTTGCGATCCCCCAGTCGATCTAGCGTGATCCCATTGAGCTCCATGTCCCCCGTGCCGCTGCCGCGATTCGGCTGAAAAGGAGCATGGGCGACTCCGAGGTAACCCGGCTCGCCCGTGCGTGCCCATGGCATGTGTCCCATTTTCGGTGCGAGACCGACGAACGCGGGCATCGCAGGACTAACGCTGCCTTGGAGCTTGGAGACGATGGACCCCATCGAAGGCCAGCCACCGGGAGGTTGACGTTTGGCGCTTCGGCCTGTCAGGCATTGAAAGGCATCGTGACCGCTGTCGCAATCAGCCAAAGAGCGGATGAGCGTACACTTGTCCATCATTTTGGCCAAGCGGGGCAAGTGCTCGCAGATCTGGATGCCGGCGACATTGGTCGGGATCGGTTTGAATTCACCGCGGATCTCACTCGGCGCATCTGGCTTCATATCAAACATGTCTTGATGGGAAGGGCCGCCAGGCAGGAAGACCATGATCACTGCTTTGTGCGATTTGCCCGATTTCTGGGCGGCTTCTGCGCGCAGCACATCGTTCAGTGAAATGCCGCCCATGGCGAGTCCACCAACTTTGAGAAAGTTTCGACGTGAAACACCATCGCAAAAGCCGCCGCTGGATTTGGAATAAATGGAGAGCATGGTTGGAGTAAGTTAGTGAGTTGAAAAATCGATGGATTTAAAACGATGGCTCGCGCGCCTCTAGGTCAGCCCACCGATGGGTGAGCCCATGTAAAGGGTATGAGGACGCCCCGTGAAGTCTTTCCAGATCGTCTCCCGCGGCAGACCGAGGGCTTCGTAAATGGTGGCGGCAAAGTTTTCGGGTGTTTGCGCATCGCTGATGGGATAACCCCCAATTTTATCGGTCGCACCGATGACACGGCCGCCTTGAATGCCGCCTCCAGCCAGCAGAATGCTTTGGGCATGGCCCCAGTGATCACGACCAGGCAAAGCGGTGGCGGTGATGCTTTTGATTTTCGGAGTGCGGCCAAACTCACCTCCCATCACGATCAGTGTTTCATCGAGCTGTCCACTGGCATCGAGATCCTCAATCAGAGCACTGACAGCCTGATCCATGGGTGGCAGCAGGAAGTTCTTCAGATTGGGCCAGGCGGCTTGATGCGTGTCCCAGGTCTCGTTGTTACCGAGGTTCACCTGCACCAGTCGGACCCCACTCTGCACAAGATTTTTCGCCATAAGCAGCGACCAGCCGAAGCTATGGCGACCGTAGCGATCGAGGAGCTTGGGATCGACCTTCTCCAGGCTAAAGGCATCATGCACCTTGCGATTGCTCAGCAGGCCAATGGCTGCCTGGCGCGTGCTATCGAAGGCTTCATCACCCGCGAGCTTGGTGAGATCTTCATGTTGCTGTTCGATAGCATCTCTTAGGGAGACCCGATCCAGCACACGGTCTAGCGACAGGCCCTGAGGCAGCGAGAGATGCGGGGCCTGAAAGCGGAGTGTGTCTTCCTTTTCAAAGCCGCGCTCGTGATGAAACAGGTAGCCTGGATAAGCGCCATAATGTTTGGGATGATACGGAGACATCTCCAGGAACCAGGGGTCATGCTGAGCCCCTAGTGTGCCTGCAAACTGACCTGCAAGCGTACGCCCTTCCCGATGGACGAGCTTGTCCGGCATCACAATGGCCGGAGGGAGATTATCTTTCCGCTTTGGCAGCAAAGCCGTGGCCAAGGCTGCGATGCTGGGGTGATCCGACTTCTGGGGCTTTGAAGGACTGAAGCCTAGCGGTGTCTCACTACTGCCAGTAAGCATGATGTGATGTCCCAGCGAGTGATCACTGCTGCCGTGGGTGAGTGAGCGCACGAGGGACCACTTGTTTGAAATCCGTGCCAGGTTCGGCAAATGCTCGCAGATGTGCAGGCCGGGAGTGCGCGTGCGGATGGGTTTAAAATCACCCCGATATTCCATCGGCGCATCCGGCTTCATGTCGAAGCTCTCCTGCTGCGCCAATCCGCCACTGAGGAAGATGTAAATCACCGATTTCGCCCGCGCGGGTTGCGTTGCCGCAGTCATGGCCTGAAGAGCGCTGAGGTGATTCATGCCCAGTCCGAGCAGCCCTACGGCACCGGCCTGGATCACGTCACGACGGGAAACGGGGTGCTGTAGATTCCGATTCGTGAGCTTCATGAGTTTTGGGCGTTGGGTCAGATCAACTCAGGCATCGGCTGCCAACCATCGACGACATACTGGGGGCGACCCGTGAGGTCATTGAGCGTGGTTTTCACCGTATCGATTCCCATGTGGCGATACAGCGTGGCAAAGACCTCCCCAAAATGCACGGGTCGGTCCGTCGGCTCACCGCCCAGCTTATCCGTAGCGCCGATGACTTGCCCCGTCTTCAGACCGCCACCTGCGAGCAGAGCACCACCAACCCTTGGCCAGTGATCGCGGCCACCGTCTTTGTTCACGATCGGTGTGCGGCCAAACTCACCCCAGGCGACGACGGCGACATCTTTATCCAGTCCACGCTCATGAAGATCTTCCACGAGCGCACTCATGCCCTGATCAAAGAGCGGTAGATGACGCAAGAGCTGCGGGTAGTTATTGTCATGGAAATCCCAGCGTCCGAAGTTCAGCGTAACGACGCGGGCACCCGCCTCGACAAGTCGGCGGGCCAGGAGAAAGTGCTCTAAGTTCAGTGGCGCACCATCACCGTAATTCTTGGGATCGCCTTTGCCGTAACGTTCACGGGTTTTGACACTTTCTTGACTCAGATCTAAGGCCGCCAGCAGCTTGTTCGATGTCAGCACATTGAGCGCCTGTTGATTAAAAGCATCCATGCTGCTCAGCAGCCCGCTGGCATCGATTTCACGGCGGAAGTGATCAAAGCCATCCAGCAGCGAGCGACGATCCTCCAGTCGATCCAGCGTGATGCCATTGAGCTTGAGATCTTCG
>CAMBPS010000180.1 GCA_945869675.1 Prosthecobacter debontii
ACCACCATGCAAAAGATACTCCAACTCATCGCACTGCTGGCGATCATTGTAGCGCCGGGCTCAGCACTATCAGCAAAGCCCAATCTCCTTTTCATTCTCGTCGATGACCAGTCGCCAGAGGATTTGAAGATGTACAATCCCCAATCAACCCTTCAGACTCCCCACCTCGATAAACTCGCTGCGCAAGGCATGGTCTTTGAGGGAGCCTATCACATGGGATCATTCAGTGGTGCCGTTTGCATGCCATCACGGCACATGATCATGAGCGGGCGCACCGTCTGGCATTTGCCGCCCGCGCCTTGGGGCGCAAAGACCAGCCCACCCGCGCTGGAGCAACAGACCATTCCCGCTGTCTTCAATCGCGCCGGATATGCGACCATGCGGACCTGCAAAATGGGCAACAGTTATGAGGCGGCAAACAAGCTCTTCACCGTACGCAAAGACGCAACGAAGCGCGGCGGAACCGATGAAAGCGGCAGCACTTGGCATGGTGACCAGGTCATGAACTACCTCGCCGAGCGCGAGTCCACCCAGAACGAAAAACCGTTCCTCATTTACTATGGCTTCTCTCACCCGCATGACGAGCGCGATGGCAGACCCGAACTACTGGCGAAATATGGAGCCACGAATCACCTTGATCCAAACAACCCACCTTCACTGCATTCCCTTCAGCCACCTTTGCCAGCTAATCATCTGCTGAAGCACCCCTTTGATACCACCGACTCAGGCGTGCGTGATGAGGTGGCCGTCAGTGGTGTATGGAAGCGCCGCGATGAGGCAAGCATCCGCAACGAGATTGGTCGCCAGTATGCGTGCAGTGAGAACATCGACATCCAGATCGGTCGTGTCTTGAAGAAACTCGAGGAAATGGGCGAAATTGAGAACACCTACATCATCTACACGGCGGACCACGGCATGTCGATCGGACGCCATGGACTGATGGGCAAGCAGAACCTCTATCAGCACACTTGGCGCGTGCCTTTCATCGTCAAGGGTCCCGGCATCAAAGCGGGCTCGCGGGTGGAAGGGAACATCTACTTGCTCGATGTGCTCTCCACGCTGTGTGATCTAGCGGATGTCAAAGCACCCGAGACCAGTGAAGGCCTCAGCTTTAGACCTGTGCTCCAAGGCCAAAAGCAGCTCATGCGTGACGTCGTCTATGGCGCTTACAGTGGCGGAGGAAAGCCGGGCATGCGCACCGTAAAGCAGGGCGATTGGAAGCTTATCCGCTATGAGTCAGTTGAACGCGGCGTGAATGAAACGCAGCTCTTCAATCTGGCCGAAAATCCTGACGAACTGCTCCCTGAACATGGCAAGCCCAACCTCGCTAAAGATCCTAAGCACAGCGAGAAGCTCAAAGAGATGCAGGCACTCCTCCTGAGCGAGATGCGCCGCCTGGAAGATCCTTACCGATTCTCCGATCAACCGGACGATGACCTGCCGTTACCTCCCGGAAAAGCCAAGAAACTGAACAACAAAAAGAAAAAGTGAGATTTGCGTCGGGCTGTTTTTTCCTCTTGGCATCGTCACTTTTCGCGGCGACTCCAAACTACGTCTGGATCATCGCTGATGACATGTCTCCCGATATTGCCGCCTATGGATTGAAACAGGTGGTAACGCCAAATCTGGATCGCCTTGCAGCAGAAGGGCGGCGCTACACCAGAGCCTATTCCACGGCTCCGGTTTGTAGCTCTTCGCGCTCAGCATTCATTCTCGGTTGCTATCAAACAACCACAGGACTGCACCCGCATGATGTCGAGAATCCTCAGCCGCTGCCAGCTCCCTATCAGCATCTCCCCGGGCTTCTTCGAGAGGCAGGTTGGTTCGTGACCAATGCCGCCGCACCTGGCGCGCAACGCGGCGGAAAGGCCATCAAGAAGGGCAAGACACACTACAACTTCGCTCATGATCCCGCCAAAATGTATGATGGGGACGACTGGCGTAAGCGAAAGCCAGAGCAGCCGTTCTTTGCGCAATTCCAGATCACTGAACCCCATCGAGATTTTCCCATCCCGGAAAGTTTTGATGAAGAAAAACTCCGCGCGATTGAGCTTCCGCCCAACTATCCAGATCATCCACTCGCGCGCCGCGATTGGTATGCCTACCAGCGCAGTGTAGAAGTCGTGGACCAGCGCGTCGGCGTGATTCTGGATCAACTGCAAACCGAGGGCGTTCTCGATAACACCATCGTCATGTTTTTTGCCGATCACGGCAGGCCTATGCCTTGGGGAAAACAATGGCTTACTGTTGAAGGCCTTCAAGTGCCACTGATCGTTCGTGGACCGCAGATTGGCGCCATGCGTGTCGAAGAACGTCTCGTAAGCCTCATCGACCTCGCGCCTTCCATGCTGCAAGTCGCCGGACTTCCCGTCCCATCCTGGATGCAGGGAAAGGCGATCTTTGGCCCTGAGTTTCCAGAGCGAGATCACCTGTTCGCTGCCCGCGACCGATGTGGGGATGCCATGGATCGCATCCGCGCCGTGATCCGCCGTGATTCTTGGCTTGTTCAAAACTTTAACCCTAGTCTTTCACGCTTAAACTGGTCCGGTTACAAGGAAGCCAGTTATCCCGGAATGCCTCTGCTCCGAGTCTTGAATGAAACCGGCGGACTCAACACCTTTCAATCACAGTGGTTGAAGACTGATCGCCCCGAGATTGAGTTTTATGACCTTAAGACAGACCCACGGGGCCTCAACAATCTCGCCGCCCATCCCGATCATGCACCGACCATCACTCAAATGCGCACTCAACTCGACTCTTGGATCCAGTCCAGTGGTGATCGCGGAGTAGCGGGGGATCCGGCGACTGAGCCCGCTATTGAGCAGATTCAAAAAGAAAAGCGAGCCGACTATCAGCGCACGTGGAAAAAACGCCTCGGCAAAACGGAGCCCACCGATGCCGAAAGACTCGCTTGGTGGATGCGTCTTTACGAGTTGGATTGAATGGAAGATGAGGCAACCCCAAATCGTTGCATCCCCCTCCATGCATCTTTTCCGTCTCATCGCTCTCGTCTCTATTTTCCTGGTATCGCATTCCGCCTTTTCTGCCCGACCTAATCTCATCTGGATATTGGCCGACGATCTCGGCTATGCAGATCTCGGGTGCTACGGTCAAAAAGTCATCACCACACCAAACTTGGACCGTATGGCTAAGGAAGGCCTGCGCTTCACTCACTTCTACTCGGGTGCCACCGTTTGCGCTCCGTCACGTTCCGTTTTGATGACAGGACTCCATCACGGCCACACTCGTGTGCGAGGCAACGGAAAACCCTCCGCTCAATGCCTTAAGGAAGGAGATGTCACTGTCGCAGACGTGCTGAAAAAAGCGGGATACAAAACAGCGCTCATCGGAAAATGGGGTCTTGGAAATGTCGGCGAGGCTGAATCGGGCCTACCTCGCAAGCACGGCTTCGACTACTTCTATGGTTTCCTGAGCCAGCACCACGCGCACAATCACTTCCCCGACTACCTTTGGCGCAATGAAAGCAAGGAACCTCTCTCAAATGTCATTGTCCCCATTGGCGAAGACGGTGCAGGTTATGCCACGGAGGCGATCCACTACGCGGATGATCTCTTCACCGAGGATGCACTCAAGTTTGTGACCGAAAACAAATCAGCTCCCTTCTTTCTATACTGGAGCATGGTCATTCCCCATGCGAACAACGAACGCGCTAAAGCACTGGGTGATGGCGCACATGTGCCCGACTATGGGACCTATGCAGACAAAGACTGGCCAAAACAAGACAAAGGCCAGGCCGCAATGATCTCCCGTCTCGACAGCTACATCGGACGCATGATGGCACACCTCAAAGACCTCGGCATCTCGGATCAAACGCTGATCATTTTCACCAGCGACAATGGCCCGCATAACGAGAGCAAACACGACCTCACACGATTCAATCCTTCCGGCCCCTACACGGGCATCAAGCGCACCCTCACCGACGGCGGCATCCGCGTTCCCTTCATCGCCTGGTGGCCAGGCAAGGTGCACCCTGGAGAATCTGATCACGTCGGCTACTTCGCCGACTGGCTGCCCACAGCGGCGGAACTGGCCGGAGCACCATCACCAGAGAAAACCGATGGCATCAGCCTCGCCCCCACTCTTTTTGGAAGGAAGCAACCCAAGCACGAATTCCTATACTGGGAATTCCACGAAGGCGGCTTCAAGCAAGCCGCCCTTTACCAAGGTCGTTGGAAAGGCATCCGCAGCGGTGGCCCTGATGCCCCTGTGCAACTTTTCGATCAGAAAAACGATATCGCAGAGCAAACCAATGTTGCTGATCAGCATCCCGACATCGCCACCAAGATCAGTGCCTACCTCAAAACCGCGCGGACTCCGCTCGCAGAGTGGGAGCCTCAGTGGGAAGCCAAGAAGAAGAAAAAGTAAGTCGCCATTCCCATGAAAAACATTTTCCTCCTGTCGATTCTTTTCTCGTCATTCATCGGCACTCACTCCAGCTTTTCAGCGCAGTCGAATGTCCTCTTCCTCATTGCCGATGACTTGAACAACTATCTCGGCTGCTACGGTGATCCGCGGGCGAAGACGCCAAACATCGACAAGCTGGCTGCACGCGGCGTGAAATTTGAGCGTTCCTATTGCGCCTTCCCTCTCTGTGGTCCAAGCCGAAACTCGATGCTCACCGGCTTGTATCCCAACAGCACTGGCATCCTCACCAACGCGCAGATTTTTCGGCAGACCATCCCGGCTCAAGTCAGCCTATCTCAATCATTTCGGCAGGCGGGTTACTTCGCCGCGCGCATCGGCAAACTTTTCCACTACAACGTGCCGAATTCGATCGGCACGGATGGCCACGATGATCCCGCATC
>CAMBPS010000181.1 GCA_945869675.1 Prosthecobacter debontii
TCACAAGGCTTCTTCGACTCGAAGCGGCTGTGTCTTGGGTGACACTGCCCGAGAGGCGAAAAGCCTTGTGGAATCAATGACGGATGCAAATCGGCGGTCAGCCATTCCTGAATCTAGGTTAACCGCGACGGATCTCGGAGCCTTTGAAGCGGACGTTGAAGCGGAAGACTTTCTTTTTCCTGCAGTGGATCTCGCCGGTCGTCAGGTCAAAGCGCTCAGGAATCTCGATGCGATGCAGGTCCACAGTGGCGTGGAAACCGCGCTCTGAGAAAATATCGATGAGCATGGCAATGGCTTCGGGCTCATGGAAGAGCTTGTTTTCCGAGTTGATGTCGGCCCGGCCTGAAATGGCATGGCGCAGGACGATGGGCATCATCTTCACTTCGATGAAATCGACCACAGCAGCCATCATCTCGGGCTTCTCGACTTTGTAGCCATCCAGACGCCGCACCAGATCCTGACGGGCGTGGCGGACGATTTCACTGGCGAGGGGCAGCTTCCGCAGCAGATCAAAGGTGCGGGGATCGAGCTCCAGAGAGCTTTGATACTCGAGCTCGCGTACGATGTTTTCCTGCACCAGTTCCAGTGGGGCCTGGGCATTGATGAAGTGGTAATGAAAAATCTCTTTCAGGGAGACCAGCGCATCATAGGTCTTCTCTTTGAAAACCTTGTAGCGATTCCGCGCCAGTCGCGCATCAAAGTCAGTGGCGCGTTCTTCCCAGAGGTCGCCAAGGCCTGAACTGCGGACTTCTGAATTGTGCGCCATGACCTCTTGGCCGCGTTTGATCTGTCGGGCGATGCTTTCCGATTCATCGACAAAGAGAACCATGATGTGGAAGATGGGCTGCTTAAAATGAGCGGCCTCTGGCGTGTGCGCAAAGTCACGGCGCAAGCGCATCATTTCATCAAAGAGCATCTTCAAACACTCGACCTGAACTTGGGTGCGTGGAAAGCCGTCCAGAATGGCTCCATTTTGTTGCTCAGGTTCCAGCAGCTTACGGATCAGAATCCCGACGACCTCGCGATCACCGACCATGCCGCCCTGAGACTTCAGCTTCTGCGCCTCGGGACTGTCCAGAAGCGCACTGACCACGATGGGCTCGGCGGTGATGCCACGCAGCTCGCGGATGAAGTCCGTATTGGTGCCCTTACCCGCTCCAGGAGCGCCACCCAGCAGGATCAGTTCTTTCGGAAAACGCAGATTTTCCCGGCCGTAGTCTGCCTCCAGTTGCTTCCAGACATGGTTAAAAATGAGCTGCGCATCTTTGATCTCCAAATCCACCGGAGCGGCGGATTTGGGAGTTGGTTCGGGAGTGGCTATCTGCATGGGCAAAGATGGCTGTATGCCAAGGAGTGGATCTTGCCAAGTGCAGGATTGGAAGAAGCACACCGCAACGGTAGCTATTTGGCCCTAGCCTTTCAACGTCATGAGGTAGGCTAACAAGTCGGCGGTACTTTGATCAGGCAACGAATCCAATAAGCCTTCGGGCATGAGGGAACGACGGATGAACTTGCTGCTGCGGATGTCTTTTTTATCCAACCGACGGTCCGGGAAACCCGGCTGACGGATCACTGTAGCTTGCTTGTCTTCACTGATATAAAAGGCGTCGATGAGATCGCCGTTTTTCATTTCGACACGGTAGATGCGGTAGCCCGGCTCCATGGCAGCGTTGGGCGTGAGGATATTGCGCAGGATGGCCTCCAGCCCCATGGAACCGACACCACTGAGGTTCGGGCCGACCTGACCGCCAGCCGCACCGATCTGATGGCAGGCCATGCAGAGAGCGGAGAGGGCTTTGCCATTGGCGGCATTCCCCTTCGGTGCCAGCGCAGTGAGCTTGGCAAACTTGGCATCCAGAGCCTTGGCTTGCTCCTCGCTGAGCAATGGCGGAGTGTCGATGGTTTTAGCGAGGCGGGCCCCTTTCCCGAATTTGTCGCCTGCCTTGAGATAAGTCTGATGGAATTCATGCGACGCAAAGGACCGATCGAATGAGCCACGGATCTCTTGGGCGCTGCGGGCAGTTTTCCAAACACGGAACTCCATCATGGCGCCTTCGGTGCCTTTGCCCGGGCCGCTCCAGCCAATGCGGCAGTTCTCCCACTTCGTCGGCGCAGGCTTGCTACCTTCGGCGTCGAGCTCGCCGTTTTGATAGATCCGCAGAATGCCCTGAGCATCGCGAGTGACGACAAGGTGCGTCCAAAGGTCGGGCGTCATGGGTTTTGTGGCCACCACGACGTCACGCAGTTCAGAGCCTGCATAGACGCGGAATTTGCCGCCAAAGAAATTCATGTCCACGCCACCACCCACGCCGAGCAGGCCGTCCTCGTTGCCGATGCCGGGCGCAAGACGCACCCAGGCCTCAAGGGTAAAGGGACCGTCGAGCGTGATCTTGGAATCGACCCAAGCACTGTCTTGGCCGTCGAGCAGTAGGACCTCGCGGAAGATGCCGCCGAGCTGCTGCTGGAGCTTGGCGATGGCGGGATCATCTCCCAGCACAGTGGCGAGTCGCTCGACCGTCGGACCATCGAGATCAGCCTGAGGGAGCGTTTTGTCGAGCAAAGCGGTGACGATGGTCTTAGCACCGGCCTTGCTACTGGAAAGCGCATTGAGAGCGCTGCGGCGCTGCGCCGACTGAAGGGAAGGATAAAGCGCGAGGAGCTTCGCTGCGGCATCGGGCGCACGTGAAGCGGCGAGAGCTTCAAGCGCGGCGGAACGAATCTGCGCATCTTTCGTTTCAGCAATGCTCACCAACAACGGCGCGTGCTGTGTGCGCAACTCGCGGAGTGCAAGCAGCAAGGCAAGCATGCGCTCGCGCTCGGCAACTTGCCCGCCCAACTCCTGCGCTCGGCAGGCAACGATCTGTGAAACCACGTCTTGCTCGAGCTCGAGGAGTTGGAAACCACCAATCAACTGCAAGGCGAGAATCCGAATCGCTAGGTCCGCATTGCCAAGCATGTGGCGTGCGGTTTCCGTGAGCAGCGGCGCGATCTGATGGGCATCAAGTTTGGTGCGCTGAGCCAGCAACATCTCAGCAACAGCCGCGCGGGATTTCTCCTGAGTAAGCAGTGCTTGGAGAGCTTCACCCACACCGGCTTCGGCGGGGAACTGGGCGAGGCGGAGGAGTTCCTCATCATTCGGGGCGCGATCGAGCTGCGGCAGCAATTTGGCCACGCGGGAAGCGCTGGCCTTCGGTTCCAAGGCAAGCGAAGCAAGCACACGGGCCTCGACGGGCAGTTGCGCAGAGGCTTCGGAATCGAGGAACTTCGCGACGACATCCGGCTGACGCTCCAGGAACATGCGGACAAGGAAGCGTTCGAACTCGCGGTCATAGGCCTCGCGCACAGGAATTTGCTTGGCACCACGAGAGGATTGAATGCTGGGGCCGTTGGGGAGGCTGGGTTTGGCGAAAGCGAGCAAACCAGGGATGTTTTGATCAGAAAGCTGCCGACCGATTTGATGGATCTGACCAAATGAACTGCTGGCGAGATACTCTTGAGCGGCAAAATGGGTGTCTGGGATTTGTTGACGGTCAGCAAGCTCCTGCCAAGCGAGATGCGCCTTTGCGACGGGCTCTTTGCCAAGCAACGACATCAGCTCGGGGATGCTCAGCTTGGTGAAATCAGCCACTTCGGCTTTCGCGCCTTTTGGCTTTACCCGCCAGATGCGACCCCGTGTCTTATCGCGATCCGGATGCACCCGTGGCACCTCGTTGTGGGAGATAATCTTGTTATACCAATCGACGATGTAGATGCAGCCATCGGGGCCATTGGTGAGGGCGACGGGGCGGAAGAAGGGATCGTCGCAAGTGATGAGATCGGGAAGTTGGGCGAGCTTCCAATACGCACCGTCACGATGCATGGCGATGGTTTGGATCTTGGAGATGATGGGATTGGCAACAGCCATGGTATGCGTGGCCTGTGGGTCCTTCAACGCACCGCTTTCGATGAGCGCTAATCCACTCAAGCCGGTGCCGCCCATGCGGAACTCTGCCTGCGGGGGGAAATCAGGCTGGTAGCTCTTTTTGAGGGCATCCATGCCTCCTGGATAATAGGCGTATTCATGGAAAGGCATGACCGGGTAACCATAGTCGTTCGCCTCCTGGATGAAGGTTTCGCCCTCACGTGTGATGACGAGGCCCCAGATGTTGTTCGGACCGACACTGGTGACTTCAAATTCGCTGCCATCAGGTCTCATGCGGGCCATACCGCACTTGGGGTAATCGATGATGAGATCGCTGCCCGGTTTGTGGACTTTGCTATTGTTAAAGAGACCCTGCGCCATCCAGATCCAGCCGCCTGGAGCACGAGTGAGTTGATGAGGAAAGAGATGGCTATCCTGCACACCAAAGCCCGTGAGGATCACCTCAAACGTGTCCGCTTTGCCATCGCCGTTGCTGTCTTTGAAGAGCTTTAAATCATGACCGTGCTGAACGTAGCAGGTATCGCCATTGCCCCAGGGCAGGATGCCGGTGGGGATGGCCAGTCCGTCGGCAAAGATGGTTGGATTTTTGAGTCCACCAGCAGGCATCGGCCCACTGATGGCTTCGCGCGAGTAGTAGATCACTTTGTCTTTGGCCTTGCTCGCATACACGGCTTCCGCTGCGGCTGGGTTTTCATTGGCATCCAAAGGATACTCCATGGCCGTCTGCGTCCACATCCGCCCGCGTTGATCAAAGTAAACGCTAACAAATTTGCCCAACCCTTCGCTCTCTTGCACGACAAGTTCGATCTCATAGCCTTCTGGCAGGTGGAAGAGTTTTTGCTGCTCTTCGGCCGATTTGGAGG
>CAMBPS010000182.1 GCA_945869675.1 Prosthecobacter debontii
CCCCTCTGCAAACACCCTTCAGAAGCCGCCTCAGCAGTCTGCATCTATGGGCCGGCATCGGACTCATCGGGTTGTTGAGTGCGGATGTGGTCATGGGCATGTTTAATGCGGGGCTATCGCCCTTGAAGCCCATCCTGTTCACCCTTCTAGCCGTTGTGGTGACCCTCGCGTCCTCGCTGCTGAACAATCCACGATTCAATCCCGTCGTTTTCTTGGTGTTACTCCTACCTCTGGTGCGGGTCTTTGATGCCGTGGTTCTGAAGCGCGCAGAAGTGACATATGCAGGCCAGACTGAAATGGACATGCTGCGAATGATCATTGTCCTCATCACTATTTTAGTTGTTTTGACCACGGACAAAGGCCTGAAAATCGCCCTCGGAGCAGCCATCCTTTCCATCTTTCTCACCACCGGTTCAGAAATCGTTGAAATGCTCGGCTTCGCTCAATTCACCGAAGTTCCCGGACGCTTTTCCGGCTTCAATGGCCACCCCAATTTCCCACCTGTCTTGCTTTGTGAAATGCTTGGCATCGCCTTTGCACTAGGCAAAAGTTTCCGCTTCAACTGCCTGCTGATCGCCACGGCTTATGTGGGTGTCGGACTCACCTATGGGCGAAGTGGCTTCATTGTCCTGACGCTGATGTCTGGCTTCTACATTCTTGCGAATGCGCGCAGACATTTAAACTTTCTGATCTTGGGCGCAGCCATCACGATTCCCCTACTAGGCATCGGCGTCGCCGTTCTTCAGAGTCAGACCCAACAGGGCATCCTCAAGAACAAAGACACAACGGACCGCTTGGAAGCTATCCTCAATCTGGACTTGGATAAACTCAAGTCGCCTGAGCGCGCTAAAGACCTGGCAGATGCCATGGAAGCCGTGTTAAAAAAACCCTTTTTGGGCTATGGCACCGGCGTTTCTGGGGCCCTTTGGGCTCCCCACAATGAATACGTGTCCCTTTGGTTAGAATTAGGCATCCCAGGTCTTGTGCTCTTCGTCGGCACCCTCGGAATCCTCTGCCTCCGCAGCCTCATGATGGGAGGAAGAGCTGGCTATCTTCTCTTTGCCATGATTGCCTACACCCCTGCAGGACAGGGTCGCATCGAAGCACCCCATTTCCTCTTAGCCATCAGCACAGCGGCACTGATTCTCTGGCCCAACCGCTACCGGATCATTCTCAATCGCGCTTCAACGCAGCCTCATACTCCAGCACAAGCGCCCCAAAACAGGCCGACTGACTGAAGCGTCTCTCGGCAGTTTCACGGTGATTGCATGGGCGCGCAGCGGCCCGATCCTGCACCCAGCTTTGAATGGCGCTTCCTATCTCGGCAGAGTCCTCCTTCCCGGCCGACCAGCAGTGAGAAAGCCCCATCTGCACAAAATCTAAATTCCCTGGCACCTCCGTGAGGATCAAGGGCAGATCACAGGCCAACGCCTCCAACACCGCCAACGAAAGCCCCTCATACCTTGAGGTCAGAATCATTCCATCCAGCGCCTGATAAAAAGCGAGAGGCTCACTCAAATAACGTTGCCTGACGATCCGATGGGCCACGCCAAGCTTGGCGGCCAAAGCCTCACATTCAGTCGTCAGCTCACCCTCCCCTAAATGATAAAGCCAAAGCTGCGGACACTGTTTCAAAGCTAGCGCAAACGCCCGATACATCGTCAGTGGATCTTTCTGGAAAGCCAACCGCCCCACCGAACCTAACAATAAGGCATCCTCGGGCACCCTTAAGGCACATTTGAGTTCACGCTGACGCTGCGCCTGCGCTGGAAAAAAGTGCTGCGTATCCACAGGATTCGCCACCAAACGAAGAGCGCTCTGTGGCACATGCAGCACTTCACGCGCAAACGCCATCTCACCCTCCGATAAGTTCATCGTGGTGCCGATCCGTCCCAAACAAACCTCCACGCCATTAAACAGCAGCGACTTCAGACCCCCCTGACAAGCTAAGCCAAAGTAGGCATGAGGCGTGTAAAAAATCGGCTGGGGCGCTCCCAGAAAACGCAAGGCACGAACCAACGCTCCCGCCTTTGAGCTATGGGCATGAATGACCTCCGGCCGCGTTTTCTTCACCCAAGCCTGCAGGCTCATCAGCGCCCTCAAATCCCGCAGGCTTGGGCCATTGCCCACCCGTAAATTCAGCGTCTGACCACCAGCAGCCTCAAGAGCTATCACCAGTTGTTTGAGCCGGTCTGATCCTCTGACATCTGAGTAAGCCAGATCCACCCCATGCCCACGCGCTAACAAAAAAGCCGCCAAAGCCTCGACATGGCGGAATACACCATCGACACCAGGCTCAGAAACGAGAAGGACACGCATAAAAGAACCCAATGCTCGCACTCTTTGCCTCATCGGCAAAACCTTTCGACCCATGCAGAAATCAGCCAGTCACCTCAGGGACTCAGCAGCGGAGCCAATTGCGGGAACTTCTTGAGGTAGGCAGCAGTGGCTGCGGGATTTTTCTCCTGCCAGTCCGCCAGCACCGTCTGCATCATCTGGAGGCGCAGTTCCGGCTGGCGGATGCCATTGGCGACAGTGATTGCCGTCTCAGGGCGGCTTTCCGCCCAAGCCGTCGTCAGGTGCTGGCGAGCCGTGTCGCTGCTTTGCAGATTCGGATGGCTATTGATCCAGTCTGCGAGCTGATCTGGAGCACTGCTAGCCCAGGAGGAAAGGACCTGATCCTGCATGGCCGCACGCTCTTCGGGCTGTTGCAGTGAGTTGGCATGATTCAGAGCTTGATTGGGATCATCCACCGCCCAAGTGCCGAGGGTTCGAGCCGTCAACTCACTGCGCAGAGCCGCGTCTGGCAGGCGGCTGATCCACTCCAGCGCCTGATCTGGATCGGCAGCCGACCAAGAGGAAATGACCGTGCCGGTCGCCGTGCTCCGCTGAGCAGGGTCGCTGAGTTTAGTGGCCCAAGCGGCAGCGGCAGTGGGGTCGCTCTCCGTCCAGGCATTGGCGATGATGCTGGAGAGGTTACTGGTATCAGGGTTGGCATCCATCCAAGAGGCGGCAGCCGAGGGATACTGGTCGGCCCATTCTGCCAGCACAGAGCGCAGGGCAGCATCTCGAAATTCACCTGCAGGCAGTTTGCTGGCCCAGGCAGCACCTTCGTCGGGCGCCGTGTTGGCCCAATGCTCCATGACCACCCGAATGGCAGTGGTGCCTGCTTTGCTGGAGGCCTTTTCCAAAGCCCACTTGGCCGCAGCGTCGGGATCGTTTTGAGCCCAAGTCTGAGCAATCGCCTCTATGGAAGCACTGCGGGCGCTACCGCTAAGCTTGGCAGACGCCCAATCGGCGGCTTCCTTGGGAGCTTTCACGGCCCAAGCGGCAGTGGCAGCAGCATAGGCGGAAGCACGCAATTCACCGGGCGGCAGACCCGCACAGGCGCCTATTGCGGCTTCAGGATCAGTGGCAGCCCAGGTGCTGAGCAATTGCTTCAGAT
Organism: Prosthecobacter debontii; assembly: GCA_945869675.1. GTDB lineage: Bacteria > Verrucomicrobiota > Verrucomicrobiia > Verrucomicrobiales > Verrucomicrobiaceae > Prosthecobacter > Prosthecobacter debontii_A. The sequence continues at coordinate 3,446 of CAMBPS010000182.1, forward strand.
AGGCCTGCTTGTCGGCCAAGCCAGGGATGTTACTGAGCTGTGAAAAAGCTGTTTTGGGATCGTTTTGCGCGGCGGCGGCAGCATGGCTGATCAGGTCTGTCCGGCGCTGAACAGCATCCAAGCTTTCGAGGATGCCTGAAAGGTCCGCTCGGGCAGACGGAGCAGCTTTGGTCGCGCTGACATCCTGAGGGCTAACACGCGCCACGGTCTGAGGCTGCACTTCAGAGTCAGTTTTCCCAGCACTGTGCCACCACCAGCCGAGATGACTAAGGAGAAGAACAAGAAGCCAGCAGAGAGTTTGGGCGCGGGGTTGCATCGGGAGAGAGAACGAGCCGCAGAAGAAGACTCCTGCGGCTCGTCATGATGGAGGATTAAACCACTAGAAATTAGAGCGTCGGCAGGGCAAAAGTGCCGGTGTCGGTGTCCTTTTTCACGTTTTTGTCGAATTCTTCACGGGTGAAGGTGCCTGCGGCAAAGTTCAGCGTGTAGCTGTCCCACTTGTCCGTTTTAAACTGCAGACGCAGGGTCGCTGTGCTGCCGTTCGGCGTGTAGGTGTAGCTGAAGGGATCCACGTCCAGAGGCGGCAGCGGATCTGTCTGTCTACCAGTGGTGCTGGTCAAGAAGCTGATACGCTCTGGGAGTTGCAGACCAGCTTCACTGACAAGGTAGGTCAGGCCGGTGAGGGAAACTGGCGCGTTGCCATCACCCACCACAGCGCCAGGGAGACCTGGGCCGATATCGTCATGGTCGTCATCGACATTGAGGATGCCGTCTCTGTCGTCATCGGTATCGCGGCCACGGCCACGGCCACGGCGGCGGCCGTCACCATCGGCATCGTCTTCGTCGGCGTCACCATTGCGGCGGCCGTCACCGTCGATGTCGTCTTCGCTCGGGCTATTGTCATCCAGGCTGTCGCCGTCGATGTCGGATTCGGAAGGGCTGTCGTCCAGCCTGCCGTCACCGTCGATGTCGAGTTCTAGAGAGGAATCGTCGCGGCGATTGTCGCCGTCAATATCATCTTCATCGTTAGAGTCATCACTTTTGCTATCGCCGTCGATGTCAGACTCGTCGATGGAGTCGTCACTTTTGCTGTCACCGTCGATGTCAGACTCGGAAGGGCTGTCGTCAGAACGGCCGTCACCATCGATGTCGAGTTCTGAAGCGCTGTCGTCGGATTTGCCATCACCGTCGATGTCGTCTTCGCTGGAATCGTCGTCTTTTTTGCCATCGCCGTCGATGTCATCTTCGGAGGAATTGTCGTCGTTGAGGTCATCACCATCAATGTCAGACTCGG
>CAMBPS010000183.1 GCA_945869675.1 Prosthecobacter debontii
AAGAGGGCGAGAACGGAGGGCATGCTGGCAGAATACGTTACGCATCCTGACATCCTTCACCTTTTGAGCGCGACTATTCGTGACGGCGATGATAAAACCACGCATTTATGTTGTTACGGCTACTTCCTCTTCTTCTAACCGCCTTCACCGTCGTAGCACGCGTTCCTTGGACGACCTCCAGAATTCAAGGCTCGCCCGAGCCAGCGAAACCCTTCATCGCGGAGACGATCCTGACTCAGCACAACTTCACCGAGGCCCTAGAAATCGTGGGGCTAGCGGAACAAATCGTGATCATCGAAAACGCGGGAAAGATCTGGAGCCTGCCAACAGACCTGTCAGCAAGCACGAAAGATCTCGTGATCGATCTCAAAGCCAAGCACCCTCAGCTTGATCATGCCTATGGCATCGCCTTTCACCCGAAGTGGCGTGAAAACAAAGAGGTCTTCATCACCTACACCCTCGGTTCAGGGATTGATGACGGCACCAAGCTCTCACGATTTAAACTCAGCTCCATTAGCCCTCTGGTGATCGATCCAACCAGTGAAAAGAGCCTGCTTACCTGGCTCTCTGGCGGGCACAACGGCGCGCATCTCCAGTTCGGACTAGATGGCATGCTCTACATTTCGACCGGCGATGCCGAGGTGCCCTCTCCTCCTGATCCGCGCAATACCGGACAGGATAACAGCGACCTCCTCTGCTGCATCCTGCGCATTGATGTGGACAAAAAAGACGAAGGCAAAAACTACGCCGTCCCTGCTGACAATCCCTTTCTGGGCAAGCCCAAGGTTTGTCACGAGATCTGGGCCTTTGGCTTCCGTAACCCCTGGAAAATCAGCTTCGATGCTAAAGGCCGTCTCTGGTGTGGCGACGTCGGCTGGGAACTCTGGGAGATGATCCATCTCGTCGAAAAAGGCAGCAACCACGGCTGGAGCGTGACCGAGGCCACCCAGTCGGTGAAGCCCGAACTGCTCAGCCCGCTGGCCCCCATCACACCTCCCGTCATCGCCCATCCACACACCGAGGCTGCCAGCATCACAGGCGGCTACGTTTATCATGGTAAAGCTCTCCCTGAACTGAATGGAGCCTACATCTATGGCGATTACGAGACCGGTAAAATCTGGGCGCTCTGGCATGACGGCGGCAAAATTACCCGCCATGAAGAGATCGCCGATACCCCGCATAAGATCGTGACCTTTGGCCAACTCGCTGATGGCGAGATCGTCTATGCTCACTGGGGAAAACCGAGTTCCCTTCATCGACTCGTGCGCAATCCAGCCAGGGGACAAACGGCCCACTTCCCGCGCCAACTCAGTCAGACCGGACTCTTCAAAAATATCTCCGCTCAAGAACCTGCCGCAGGTGTCTATGAATTCAGCGTTGCCGAGCCCATGTGGCAGGATCGCCTCAACGCTAGGCGCTTCATTGCCCTGCCTGGAGACACCAAGATCGAAGCCTCCATCTGGCTCAAAAAAGATGGCAGCAAAGGCGGCGAAAAAGTCCTCTGGCCAAAGAATGCTGTCTTGGTCAAAACGCTCACCACGCCAGATGCCAGCGCGCGCCTCATTGAGACCCAGATTCTGCACAACGATGGCGAGACCTGGACCGGCTACAGTTACCGCTGGAACGATGCTCAGACAGAGGCCGAACTGGTCCCAGCCAACGGCGCAGAAGCCCAAGTTCAAGTCAAGGCCGCAGATCCCATCCAGCACCGCTTTCATGCCCGTGCTGAATGCATCCGCTGCCATACCCCATGGACAGGCTTTGCCCTCGGATTCCAGCCACAGCAACTCAGCAGCATCAGTGGTCAATCAGCGCGTGAAGCCGCTCTCCAGCTTGGTTTGGTCAATGAAACCTTTTTTGAAACCAGCACGGCCCGCCTCGTTTCCAGTCATGACAACAAGGCCAACCTCGACAGTCGTGCCCGCTCCTGGCTGCACGCCAACTGCGCGCATTGCCATCGTAAAAACGGCGGTGGTTCCGTCGCGCTGAAAGTGAACATCGATCTACCACTCATCGAAACCGAGTTGCTGGGTGAAAAACCCCTGCGTGGTGACATGGGCATTTACGAGGCGCGGCTCATCGCCCCTGGTGTTCCTGCGCACAGCGCCCTACTCCCCCGCATTGGCCGGACAGGCTCCGGTCGCATGCCTATCATCGGATCTCAGGAAGTGGATCAACAGGCCTTTGAACTGCTCTGGAGCTGGATTGAAGACCTTGGCAAACGCCAACCAGCAGTGCCAGTCAAGCATCCCCTACCCGCAGACATCAGCTCTGCCCAGCTCACACCAGAGGCTCCCATCGACACCGTGCCAAAAGCATTAACCCTGCTTTCTCAGCAATCCCACTTCACCCACGATCAGCAGCAGCAACTCAGCCGCAGCCTCACCACCACCGACCCAAACCTCGCACCCTTGTTTGAGCGATTCCTCCCGCCCGAACAGCGACGCAAGACTCTCGGCCTCACCCCAGACATCCCACAACTCCTCAGCCTCACAGGCGATGCCAAACGTGGAGCCGCCCTCTTGTCACCCACAGGTCGTGCTGCCTCCTGCCAAGCCTGCCACATCGTCAAAGGTACTGGCCGCGACTTTGGTCCCGATCTCTCTCAAGTCGGCGCACGATTGACGAAAGAACAGTTACTCGAAAGCCTGCTGCATCCCTCCAAAGTCATCGCCACTGGTTACGCCGCCTATACCGCCAGTTTGAAGGATGGCAGTCAGCAAGTGGGATTCTTGCTCAACCAATCCAAACAAGAAGCTACCCTCAAGCTAGCCACCGGCCAATCCATCACCCTGCCCAGCGCCGAAACCCTCAGCCTGACCCCACTCCCAACCTCCCTCATGCCTGAAGGTCTCCTGCAATCCTTCACCGCCCAAGAAGTCGCCGATCTACTAAGTCACCTCAACGAACTACGATAACCCTCCTGACTCACACGACTAGAGGGAGTCAGAAGAGTAAAGTTCCGGAAGCTGAGCCGCTCAAGCATTCGCCCGAAGAATCTGGGCAAGCACATACGGCAGGATGCCACCGGCGCGGTAGTAGTCGATCTCGACAGGGGTGTCGATGCGGACAACCAGCGGGATGTCGAAGCTGCTGCCGTCGGCCTTGTGGACGCGGAGAGAGGCTTCGCCTTGGGGCTTGAAGTCGTTCGACAGACCAAGCAGGTCAAAGGTGGCATCACCGAGATCCTTCACTTTGTCGTAGTCAGCTTTATCCTTGAAGTTCAGGGGCAGAACGCCCATGCCGACGAGGTTGCTGCGATGAATACGCTCGAAGGACTTGGTGACCACGGCTTTGACTCCGAGAAGTCGTGTGCCTTTAGCGGCCCAGTCGCGGCTGCTGCCCATGCCGTAATCTTCACCACCGATGATGATGCTTGGTGTGCCAGCCGCCATATAGGCCTCCGCAGCATCGTAGATGCTCAACTCGGTGCCGGCTGGTTGCAGGAGGGTGTCGCCACCTTCTTTACCACCGAGCATGAGGTTCTTGATACGGACGTTGGCAAAGGTGCCGCGCGTCATGATGCGGTCATTGCCACGACGGCTACCGTAGCTGTTGAAGTCAGACTGGGCCACACCTTTGTCACCGAGGAAGCGACCTGCTGGGCTAGCCTTTTTAATGGCACCGGCTGGGCTGATGTGATCCGTCGTGACGCTGTCGCCAAAGATACCGAGCGGACGAGCACCGACGATTTCCACGATGTCGCGTGGCTCCATGCTGAAGTCCTCAAAGAAGGGCGGATGCTGAATGTAAGTGCTCTTTTCGTTCCAGTCATAGACCAGTCCGGTCGAACCGGGGATCTCGTTCCACTTCGGATTCTGGCTGGCAAAATCCGTGTAGAGCGCGCGGAAGACGTCCGGAGACAGCGCGGACTTGAGTGCGTCTTGGATCTCTTGCAGGCTTGGCCAGATGTCCTTCAAGAAGACACCGCTACCAGCGACGATTTCATCTTGGCTCAAGTCAATATCGACCGTGCCAGCGATGGCGTAGGCGACGACAAGTGGCGGGCTCATGAGGAAGTTCGCCTTGATGCTTTGATGCACACGGGCTTCAAAGTTGCGGTTTCCAGAAAGCACGCTGGCGGCGACGATGTCTTCAGCCTTCACCACATCTTCAATCCCGGCATCCAGCGGACCCGAGTTACCGATGCAGGTGGTGCAACCATAACCCACAGTTTGGAAACCCAGCTTATCAAGCTCGACCTGGAGGTTGGTTTTGTTCAGGTAATCGGTCACGACACGGCTGCCTGGGCCAAGGCTGGTTTTCACCGCTGGCTTCACGGTCAGGCCGAGTGCGTTGGCTTTCTTGGCCAACAGACCTGCGGCAAGCATAACGCTGGGGTTGCTGGTGTTGGTGCAGCTGGTGATCGCAGCGATCAGAACGCTACCGTGAGTGATCACGTCTTTTTCACCTTCCTTGCTGTCCACCGTGACTTCGTAGAGCGGATAGGCGGCTTCGTGGCTGCTTTCCGTGACGACACCTTCCTGCGCACCTAGGATTTTGGAGAAGGCAGATGCATCCGAGACGCCATCGAGTGTGGATGGAACTTCGGGAGCTTCGGTGGAGCCAAGCTCAGGCGTCTTGCCGTAACCGCCAGGGGTTGGCTTGGTCAAAATGTCATTCCAGCTGGTCTTCAAATCAGCCACGGTGATGCGATCCTGCGGACGCTTAGGACCAGCCACGCTTGGTTGAATGTCGCCGAGATCCAGCGCCAGCTCGCTGCTGTATTCCA
>CAMBPS010000184.1 GCA_945869675.1 Prosthecobacter debontii
CGACCATCATCCCAAGCAGCACGCTGTGGGGCTGTTTCTCCATCAGGTATTTGTCGATGTAGGCCCCTGGATCGCCTTCATCCGCATTGCAGACGATGTATTTGACCGAGCCCTCGGCGGCTCGGCAGCTGGACCATTTGAAGTGCAGCGGGAAGCCCGCGCCACCGCGACCTCGCAGGCCGCTTTCCTTCAGTTCGATGCCGAGGGCATCTCGATCACCGCCAATGATGAGTTGCTTAAACGGGGCGTAATAGGCGTCGATTCCTGGGAACGGCGCGGTGAGTTGTGGAGGCTGGAGGTGGGAGACGACAGCGTAGCGGTCTTCGCTGTCGCCGCTGCCGGTTTGGAAGAGATCACTGAGGGCGTCCTCGTTTTGACCCGAGTAGTTTTTGCCTTGATACTGCAGGGCTGCGCCTTCATGGCAGCGGCCTAGGCAGCAGATGTGGCCGATCTCGTCTTGGTTAAAATGCTTCTCTAGAGTGTGATGCAGATTCTCTTGAGTGCCGGCGCAAAGACAGGCGCTGCCATTGCAAACGAAGACTTTTTTACCCTCGTTTTCTTTCTTCAGGAAGTCGTAGAAGCTCACCGCCCCAAGCGTGACCGCATCGCCAAAAAGATGATCGGCACCCATGCGGTGAACGGTCTCATGGGTCTCCGCGGTGCCTGCTTTGTCGGCGGCATCGACCATGCGTTCGAAGACATTTTTTTCGACACCTTTGCGGAAGGAGAGAGCGCTGAGATTTTTAGACATTGGAAAGGTTCCCAGGTTGTTGGGAAGGGACTCTTCAACGTTCTAACAGACGCTTATCTTGTGAAGCGAGAACAAAATCGCTGTTCTTACGATTTGAACGAAACCGTGATGGATGAGCCACCCGAGAAGGCTCCACCCAGTCGGGGGCTGACCTCAATGTCTGGTAAAACCCAGACGTGGGTGGGTTCGGTCATGAGTTGGGGTGAGCGCTTTTTAGCCAAGAGTTGAGTGAGCCAAATAGCAGTCAGCAAAACGGCCATGGCGATGAGACTCGGCACGAGCCAAGTGGACGGAAAGAGAGGGTTGGAGATGGGTTTGGTCGCGTCTGCGATTTCTGGAGGTGATGTGGTGCTGGTGACAGTGCTGGATGAAGGAAGGGTCTTTTCTAACCAAAAGAGACGAGTGGAAAGTCGCACGGCATAACGCTGGAGTTGCAGGCTGCTTTGCTGCACCTGATGGGCGTCCTGGATGCAATCGGCGGCTAGCTCCGTTAGGGCGGTTTCGCTGACCGTGCCACGCAGTCTTGGACTGAGAAGGAGGCGTGCACGCCAGGGTTCGCCCAACGGATACACGGCCAGGCAGGCTTTTTGGCGGGTTAGTGCGCCGTGGGCCAGGTGATCTAGGGTGGCGCTCGTGGGTAACTGTTGGTTGGTATCGATCACCAAGAGATAGAAGGGGATCTGGCAATCTTTGGCATGGAATTCGAGCAGCCGATCCAAGTCGGTGCGCGTCATCTCAGGGATGAGGTTTTGTGGGTCCATGACATACTCGTTGGCAGGCGCATCTTGGAGACCTTGGAAAATTTCAGCCGGCAGGTCTTTGAGATCCATGACGGGTGTGGGGCGCGGCATGGCTGCTGTTGGATTGTCCGATTGCAGCATGCTGCCATGCAGAAAGAGGGAGAGATCTGTGGGGCCTAATTCGCTGTAACCTGCCATCAAAGTGGGTGGAGCATCCGAGAGTCGTGGACCGCTGGGAGGGAGTTCCAGAGAATCCTCGACAAAGGGATCGCTCGGCAGCAGGGAATTGAACTGACTGCCGGGCTCTTCTGCCATCGGTTGCGCAGGGGCCTCGTTTTCCCAGCGGGGCAGGGGCAGCAATTCGTCGATGTCTTGACTGAAAGCCACTGATGCACTGCTGGCGAGGAGTGTCAGCATGAGGTAGCTCAGCGCTCGGAGATCAGTGAGCTTTCGGTGCATGCAAAAGGGGGCGTGTGGGCTGTCGTAGCGTATGCAGGCCGAGATCGGAGGCATCGCCAATGATGGAAGGTGGCTGATCCAGTTGCCTTGGTTCGCGGCGGGCAGCGCTTCGCAGTTCTTTCTCGATCAGCGTGACGGCGGTCTCAATCGCGGAGGCGAAGGATCCCTTCCTAAGCAATGGCTGCAGCTTCTTGAGGATTTGGGTCAGGAAGGTTTCTTTGAGAATGGATTCAAGGCCATAGCCTAAGGTGAAGCTGGCTTGTTGGCGGACGGGATCCATGATCAGGACAATACCAAAATCATTCCTGCGTGAAATCTGATGCGTGTGAAAGGCCCCGTGGTTGATCAGCCAAAAACCAAGGTCCGGCAATGTCAGGTTGTCAGGAAGAGCACCGACGTAGGCGGCCATGAAGCATTGGGGGAAACGCCGCTCAAAATCATCCAGCACGGTTTCCAGATGCCGAGAATGTTTGAGGCTTAGCAGCTGAGCATTGTCCGTGATGCGAGCGAGCCTCACCCAGTCAGATCCCAGATAGCCACGAATCGCCGCTGCCGAAAAGCCACACTGCGGGCAGACAGGCTGCGCAGAAGTGATGAGGCTAGAACAATGCGGACAATTCATGTTTTTAATATCTATTAAAATTTAAGGTAATCAAGGGTAATCATCAGGATCCTCTTTTGGGCGCAGATCAGGTCTAGACTAGCAAGTTGACTAAAGCCTCTCAGTCCAGCATCCTTGACGCATGACAGCGATCCCAATCACTCTTGAGCCCGATGCCTTCGCGCGTCTGTCATCTGCCCGCACCTCTGAGAGTGAAAGTTGGTCAGATGTGGTGCGCCGTGCGGTATGGAGCGATGCACTGCCAGCACGCCGTGGCGCGGACATACTTGATTACATGAAGACGCGCACCGAATTTCTCGACGATAAGGCGCTGGATTTAATCGAGGCAGCGGACCGTGGCGGAGACAAAAACAAAGCAACTGGAGACTCAATTTTACAGGAAAACAGAAAGACAGGATTTACAGGTCAGAACCCATTCCTGTTTTCCTGTGAATCCTGTGGTTAGAAACTCGAATCACGAACAGTCTTTTGCCATTCATGGTGTGCGAAACAGCGCCTAACTGCACAGCAAGTTAGCCGGGAGGCGTGATCTTGTTCTGAGCACTGGCTCGGCCACGTTGATCTTCAGCGTCTGAAGCCTGAAGACGGAGGCATTCGCATTCTGCGCCTCTTACCTCTCATCCTTGCAACTCTTGCTGCGCACCTTGGTGCTTTCTTAGATGGCAACGAGTGCTTATCAACCTTGCCTATCTTAGAAAGACCCGCCATACTCTCAGTTCAAACCTTCGGCACCCATGAAAAAGCTTCTGATTCGCACGGCCTGTTTTTTTCTCACGCTTACCAGCTTGCTCCACGCCCAAGTACCTCAGCTCATCAGCTACCAAGGACGTGTTGGCGTCGATGGTGTCAATTTCGATGGCTCGGGGCAGTTCAAGTTCGCTTTTGTCAATGCAGCTGGCACGACCACTTACTGGAGCAATGACGGCTCCAGCAGGGCTGGCAACGAGCCGGGAACGGCCATCACCCTGCCGGTCAGCAAGGGGTTGTATTCCATCTTGCTCGGCGATGCGACTCTGTCGCACATGTCCATCGTTCCAGCCACGGTCTTCACGAATGGCGATGTCCACCTGCGTGTCTGGTTCAGCGATGGCCTGAACGGTTTTCAGCAACTCGCTCCGGACCGCCGCATTGCTGCCGTGGGGTATGCGATGATGGCAGACAGCGTCAGTGATGGGGCTATCACCACAGCGAAGATTGCCGATGGTGCGGTCACTTCAGAAAAGCTGGCGACTGGCGTTGTGCAGACGGCTAACCTCGCCACGGGAGCTGTGGGGAATACTCAACTCGCCAACTCTGGCCTCACTATCAACGCAGGCACAGGGTTGGGCGGCGGTGGACTTGTCTCGCTTGGTGGCACAGTCAGCCTCAGCAATGCGGGCGTGCTATCCCTCACGGGCGGTGGCGGCATCAGTGTCGATGCAGGCACTGGCTCTATCACCCTCGGTAGCAACGCCACCAGCGCAGGGACCGCCGGAGCCATCGTCGCTCGCGATGCCAATGGCGGGTTTACTGCAGGGACCATCACCGCAGCGCTGAATGGCAATGCCGCCACAGCCACCACTGCAATCAGCGCCACCAACTTCACCGGAACGCTTGCTGGTGATGTCACAGGTTCGCAATCTGCCACAACCATCGCCGATGCCACGGTGACGGGGAAGCTGCTCACGGGTTTCACCTCCGGCGCAGGCACAGTTGCGGCGACTGACTCCATCCTGAGTGCGATCAACAAACTGAATGGCAATACCACCCTGAAGGCCCCGCTCGCTTCGCCTACCTTCACTGGCAGCGTTAGCTTGCCTGCAGGTAGCGCTACCGCCGCCCCGCTCATGTTTCAAACCGGCACCAATCTCACCACTCCGACCTTCGGTGCTGTCGAGTTCGATGGTACGAATGTTTTCATTACCAACAACAGCGCCAGTCCCTCGCGCAAGACGGTCGCATTCACGGACTCTACGATCACCAGCACCCAGATTGCCGCAGGCACGGTGAACAGTTCACATCTTGCCGCTGGACTAACACTTGGCGGGATCACCACCGGCACCTTCAACGGCAATGTGAGTGGCAATGTGAGTGGCAATGTGAGTGGCAATGTGAGTGGCAATGTGAGTGGCAATGTGAGTGGCAATGTGAGT
>CAMBPS010000185.1 GCA_945869675.1 Prosthecobacter debontii
CTTTGTCGTCCATGATCTTCGGCGTCAGGCGGTACTTCATGCGCACGCCCTGAGCCGTTTGCTCAAGGATGTTACCTTCCACCTTATTGCCATTTTTGAGCATCAGGATGTCGGCTTTCACAAAGGAGGTTCCGCAGAGGAGCGCTAGGAAAGCGATGCGGGTTCGGCTAGATTTCATAACTCGGAATGATGGAATAGGGATGAGGATGGCAGATCTTTAAATCCGCTGAATTTCCAGATTTAATCGGGAATCCATCCCAGAGTAAAGACAGAATCCGGTGGAATATCGACTTCGTTCCTGCCAACTATCCTGTAAAACACTCCTCTTAGGATCTAAACTATTAACAATCGTTGATTTACAGATCGTAATTATGGAGATTATAGTTTGAGGAGATGCCCGCATGCAGACCGCCATATCGTCTAGCTTTTCTCATCCGTGACCTTGGTCACGGCGGAGCCCAGCGGCAATTGGTCACTTTGGCATCGGCTCTTGCCGGCCAAGCGGAGTTCGACGTCGTGGTCGTGCATTTTTATCCAGGCTCTTTTGAGCAAGATTTGAAGCAGGCAGGCGTCAAAACCATCTGTGTGGGTAAAAAGCACCGCTGGGATCTCCTTGGCTTTTTCGGAAGACTGCTCACCACCTTTCGCCGTCTGCGCCCGCAGGTGATACATAGCTACTTGCATGAGTCCAATTTGATGGCGCTTTTCCTGAAGCCCTTTTGCGGCTTCCCAAAAGTCATCTGGGGCATTCGTGACTCACAGACCGATGCAGATACTTGGGGACTACTGGGCAAAGTGAGCTTCCGCCTAAACTGCCTTCTGTCGGGATGGGCAGATCAAGTCATCGCCAATTCAGAAGCCGGGCGCGCCTATTACCTTCGCCAGGGTTACCCAGAGTCCCATTTCGCCGTGATACCCAACGGAATCGACTCACAACGATTGCAACCTCAATCACGCCCCCATGGCAACACCTTTGCTCTGATCGGCCGCCTGCACCCCATGAAGGATCACGCGACCTTTTTACGTGCACTGACTCTGACACCAGAAGCTAAAGCTGTCATCATTGGCAATGGTGACGCTGCCTATGCTGCAGAGATGCATGCACTGGCAGATTCTCTGGATCTTTCAGACCGCCTTCAGTGGCAACCAGCACAGAATGACCTTTCCAGCCTCTACCCCACTTTTGACGCTCTCGTTTCCACCTCAGCTTACGGTGAAGGCTTTTCCAACGTCATTGGCGAAGCCATGGCCTGTGGCCTGCCCTGCATTACCAGCGATGTTGGCGACTCCGCCAGCCTGCTCAATGCGCCAGAATGGACCTTTCCTTCCTCCGATTATGCGTGTTTAGCCCAGCAAATGCAACGCTTTTTAGCCATGAAGCCTGACGAACGCCAGCAACTCAGTCACGCCAACCGCCAGCGCATCGAAGACAACTTCACAGTCGATCAGATGGTCGAACGAACCGTGAAACTCATCCGAACTCGTCATCAGATTCTCTGGATCACCACTGGGCTAGGAACAGGCGGAGCCGAGCGGATGCTTACCCAACTCATCACAGGATTACAAGGCTACCAGCACACCGTCATCTCTCTCACCATTGGGGGGAAATACATTGAACCCATCCGTGCCACAGGCGCCACCGTCCATACTCTGGACATGCCTGCTGGAAAACCGACCCTCACCGCTTTACGGCGACTTTTCAGACTTGCCTGGCAGATCAAGCCTGACACCATCATGGGCTGGATGTATCACGGCTGCTTAGCTGCCGTCATGGTCAAAGCCTTCCGCCTCGGTCGTGGGCGAGTCATCTGGAATGTACGCCAGTCACTTTATGATTTTTCTCATGAAAAACGCGGCAGTGCGCTCGTCATTAAGACTCTCGCAAAACTGGCATTTTGCAGTGAAGCCATCACCTACAATTCTGAACTCAGTGCTCGCCAGCATGAAGCTCTTGGTTATCCGCAAAGCCAGACAACATTAATCCCCAATGGTTTTGATTTAGACAAATGGGCCCCGCTACCAGCAGAAGCAAGAACCAAGAAAAGCGGTTCGACTTCATTCAACATCGGCCGCTTTGGACGCTACACGGCCATGAAAGACTATCCCACCTTTCTCGAAGCCGCCGCACTCATCACCCAGGAACTTCCCGATGCCCAATTTCTACTCGTTGGCACTGACGTTGACCCAGCAAATAGCGAGCTCACTGAGCGCATCAGTCGGTTATCCTTAGATGACTGTGTTCATCTTCTGGGTGAGCGTGAAGATCTGCCGGAACTTACAGCCAACCTTGATCTAGTCGTTTCATCCTCTGCCTTTGGAGAAGGATTCCCCAATGTTATCGGAGAAGCCATGGCCTGCGGCATTCCCATCGTCGCCACGGACATTGGAGACACCGCTTGGGTCGTGGGAGAAAATGGCAGCCTCGTCCCTGCCAGTGACCCTCAAGCCTTAGCCAAAGCCTGCATTAAAATCCTGAAACTGTCCGCAGACCAGCGCCGCCAACTCGGCCAAGCAGGTCGCCAGCGCATTACCGATCACTTTACTCTCGGTAGTGTGCTCAAGCAATTCGGAGATCTGCTTCAACCAAGCACCAAGAACTAAGAACCATCTTCTATGTGCGGCATCTCCGGCTACTTCACCCTTCCCCGCTCTCGCTCATCCGAACAGATGACCACAGAGGTCAATCGCATGACCGATGCCATCACTCACCGTGGTCCTGATGACGGCGGCGCATGGGTCGATGCGGAAACCGGCATTGCGCTGGGACATCGACGTTTGTCGATCCTCGATCTCTCCCCTCTCGGCCATCAACCGATGACCAGTGCTGACGGACGCTTCATCATCGTCTTCAATGGCGAAATTTATAACTTCCAGCCACTGCGCATCGAACTCGAAGCCCTCGGTCACAGCTGGCGCGGCCACTCTGACACCGAGATCATGCTGGCTGCCTTTCTTCAATGGGGCGTGCTAGAGGCCACGCGCCGTTTCAATGGCATGTTCGCCTTTGCCCTCTGGGACAAACAAGACCGCGTCCTCCACCTAGGACGGGATCGTTTGGGAGAAAAACCCCTCTACTATGGCTGGGTAAGAGACAGCTTTGTCTTTGGCTCTGAGTTAAAAGCCGTCCGCCAATTCCCAGGCTTTGCGAGCGCCATCAATCGGGACGCTCTTTGCTCGCAAATCCGCTTCAGCTACATCCCCGATCCCTACTGCATCTATCAGGGCTTTCATAAGCTCCCGCCCGCTTCACTCATCAGCCTACGCTCGCCTTCAGATCAACCCACACCCCAGCTTTACTGGTCCCTTCGTCACGTCATCGAACACGGGCTCGCCCACCCATTCACCGGCAACGAAACCCAGGCCATCGATACCTTTGAGACCATGCTTCAAGATGCTGTCGGCATGCGAATGATCTCCGATGTCCCCCTCGGAGCCTTCCTCTCGGGTGGTGTCGATTCCTCGCTCATCGTCGCCATGATGCAGAAGCAGAGTGCCCGCCCCGTGCGCACCTTCACCATTGGTTTCGACGTCGCTGACTACAACGAAGCCAAGTTTGCCCAAGAAGTGGCGACCCACCTCGGCACCGATCACACCGAGATGTATGTCACCGGTAAAGACGCGCTAGCGACCATCCCGCTCATGCCGACGCTTTACGACGAGCCCTTCTCCGATCAATCCCAAATCCCCACCTACCTCGTCTGCCAAATGGCGCGTCAGCATGTCACGGTTGCTCTCAGTGGTGATGCTGGAGACGAACTCTTTGGCGGCTATGAGCGCTACTTCATGGGGCGTAGTTTGTGGGACAAATTTGCCTGGATGCCACCTGCTTTAAAAAAACTGACCGCTGGCACCCTGTCCGCACTGCCACCTTCGGTGCTTAATTCGTTAGGCAGACTCGCCCGCCCACTTTTGCCGCAGCGCTTCAAAAAAGCAGCTCTAGGAGATAAGCTGCATAAGCTAGCCGAAGTCATCGCCGCGCCTGGCCTAGAGTCACTCTATCTCACCCTCATGTCTCACTGGAAGCAACCAGAGCAGATCGTCATTGGCGGTCAGGATCTCCAGAGCAGCATCTCCGACACCGCAGGCTGGCCGCAGGTTAGCGACTTCACCCACCGCATGATGCACCTGGACATGGAGACCTACCTCCCTGGCGACATCCTCACCAAAGTGGATCGCGCCGCCATGGGCGTTAGCCTAGAGGGCCGCATCCCCCTGCTTGACACCAACCTCATCGAGTTCGCCTGGACCGTTCCCTACTCCATGAAAGTCCGCCAAGGTCGCGGCAAATGGCTGATGCGAGAAACCCTCTACCGCCACGTTCCCAAACACCTGATCGACCGGCCCAAGCGCGGCTTCGGGGTTCCCATGGAGCACTGGCTGCGCGGAGAACTGCGCGATTGGGCCGAGGATCTGCTCAGTGAATCCCGTCTGCGGCGCGAGGGCTACTTCCATCCCGCCCCGATCCGCCAAAAATGGCAGGAGCACCTCAGCGGCACCCGCAACTGGCACTTCTACCTCTGGGACATCCTCATGTTCCAGGCTTGGCTGCAG
>CAMBPS010000186.1 GCA_945869675.1 Prosthecobacter debontii
GGCGGGTGGCGTGTAGCGGTTGCTGGCCAGTTGATCGCGCAGGTCTTCACTTTTTTTGCGTGCCGAGGCAGCATCAGCCATGAGCTTTTGGTTTTCGGTAGAAATGGCATCCACCTTGGCTCTGAGATCCGCATTTTCCTTGTCCTTGATGCTGCGTTCCAGGTCCGCGAGCTGCTTTTGCAGGGTTTCACTACGGCTTTGCATGTCGGCCGCTTGTTGCTCATACGCAGCGCGGGTTACCTCCATCTGGCGGCGCACTTCTTCATCGGCGGCGGTATTGGCTGCGGGTTTGCAGGCAGAAAGGCCTAAAGTTAACACGCTCGCGAATTGAAGGTAGAGGCTTGTTTTCATAAGATTTTAAAATGCGGACGTGAACTGAGACGAGAGTGTGTGCTGGGTTGTTCATCGACAAGAGATAAAATGTGCCTCGTATTGTCTCTTGAGGGGGCGCAAGTCTCCGCTAAAGCTTAGCCATGGTCGCTACTGCCACACCCAGCCTCATTGAAGATATCCGCCGCCTGAAAAAGGAGCGCAATGCATTGATTCTTGCGCATAATTACCAAACTCAAGACATTCAGGAAATCGCTGATTTTGTGGGGGATTCCCTGGGATTGGCCTATAAGGCTAAAGAAACACAGGCAGATGTGATCGCTTTTTGCGGCGTGCATTTCATGGCCGAAACCGCAAAAATCGTCAATCCGACGAAGACCGTGATTTTGCCAGATCGGGATGCGGGTTGTTCCTTGGAGCAAAGCTGCCCTGGGCCGCAGCTGGAGTCTTTCCTGAAAGCGAATGCAGAGAAAAACTATTATGTGATTGCTTACATCAATTGCAGCGGTCATGTGAAGGCGCTGAGCGACTGCATCTGCACGAGTGGCAATGCGGTCAAAATCGTGGATGCCGCGCCCAAAGACCGTCCGATCCTTTTTGTGCCGGATCAGAATCTGGGCTCATGGGTGATGGAGCAAACGGGCCGTAAGATGGATCTTTGGAAGGGCTCTTGCTATGTGCATGTGGAGTTCACCCGTGACAGCATTCAGGCGATCAAAGACGACTATCCTGATGCCAAAGTCGTGGCTCATCCAGAGTGTACTTATGCGGTGCGAATGCTGGCAGATGAAGTTTGTTCGACCGAAAAGATGGTGGGTTACTGCAAAAATAGCGCCTCAAACACCTTCATCATCGTGACTGAAAGCGGGATGCTGCACAGGCTGGAGAGAGAGGTGCCGAACAAGCGGTTCATCCCAGGTCCGACAGGTCACTGCGCCTGTGCGGATTGCCGTTATATGAAGCTGAATACCCTGCAAAAGCTGCGCGATGCTCTCAGAGACCTGACGCCCCAGGTGGAGATGCCTGAAGATCTCCGCGCACGGGCTGAAAAGCCGATTTTGAGAATGTTGGAGCTCAGTCGGTAGATTCTGTGTGAATACTTCTATAAAATCGCCGCCACCTGAGATTCAGATGACGGCAGTTATTGTGTTCAGCACTGAGGTGCTCGATTGGCGGCTTATTTCTTTTCTTTGCAGCAGTCTTTGCCACAGGTCTTACCGGCATCTTTGCAGCACTCTGCGCAGGATTTACCTTTGTCAGAGCAGCACTTGCTGCAGGCTTCAACCGAGAAAGCTGAGGTGGAAAGGGCAGCGAGGGTGAGGATAGATAGAATCGTTTTCATAGTCGTAGATATTTTGAATTTGAATTGAGTTTAGTTACTTTAAGCCATTTAACATGAAGGAGTTGGCCTGCCCATAGGCGTGATGAGAGACGCGCCACAATGGCGGACTGAGGTGCTCTTTCGCACGAACAGTTTCGTCGCTGACAGCCAGGGCAGTTCGCCTGTCCGACTCAAATGAGCAGAGCGCTGTGCAGGTAATACAGAGGGACCTGCAAACGTGGCGGTCCGTGATTTTTGATGAGCTGGCTAAGGCTTAGTTCGTGTCCCGTTTCGGGTAAAAAGCTCTCCTCGGCACGCTGCCACAGCCATGGCTGTAAATCGACCAAGACCAGTCGGGGTGTGGCAGTCGTGTCAGGGGAAAGGTTTCGTTCGAGTGTGCCCTGGCAGCAGGGCATGTCAGATTGATGCGTCGGCTGATCCGCAGGTTTGTCCTCAGGAAGCAGGAACTTGTGACAGGCCATGCATGACCCTGTTTCCTCTTTTGCCTGAGCTACGTCACACAAGCACATGGGGACTGCCATAAGCAGAGCCATGAAGAAGTGGGTAAGTCGAGCAAGCATAACGAACTCTCAGTCAACGTCAGTTGATGAGTTGTTCAATCATTTGAAAAAAATTACGCTAAGCGCGCGGATGAAACTGACGATGGACCTGTTTCAGCCGATTCTGATCCACATGGGTGTAAATCTGGGTCGTCGAGATGTCGGCGTGCCCTAACATTTCTTGGATCACCCGAAGATCAGCCCCATTATTCAGCAGATGCGTGGCAAAGCTGTGCCGGAGCAAGTGAGGGTGGACGCGATTCTCAAGTCCGGCTGTTTTAGCCCGTTCTTGGACGATCTGATAAACGCGCATCCGAGTCAGCGCGGTGCCGCGGATGGAGAGAAAGATGTGACTTTGAGTTTTTTTCCCGACCAAATCAGGCCGGCCATGATCCAGATAAGCTTGCAGGGCGTCGCGTGCTGCACCGCCGACGGGTGAAAGTCTTGTTTTATTGCCTTTCCCTGTCACTCGGATCCAGCCTTCTTCGAGACTGAGATTTTCTAATCGCGCATTAACCAGTTCAGAAAGGCGCAGGCCGCTAGCATAGAAGAGCTCTAAAATGGCGCGATCTCGGCGATCTAAGGCGCTGTTTCCCGTGATGGACTCTACGAGGGTTCGCGCATCTTGCTCATTGAGAGTGCCTGGTAGATGCTTTTCCTGTCGAGGCGGCAGGATCGGTTCAGCTGGATCACCGGCGCGTTTGCCTCGAGCGGCCAGCCAGCGGAAGAAAATCTTTAGGGCTACTAGCTCAATACGAGCGCTAGAGGCCGCAATGCCGTCACGCTTGCGGCGGGCGAGGTAGTCGGAGAGGGTCTGTGTGGTAACGGTAGCCACATCTTCCAGCTTTTGATCTTCTTTACTCCAAGAGGCAAAAGCCTCAAGCACGCCACGAACTAAGATCTGGTAGTTCGTGGACAGGCCGCGTTCGGTAGCAAGGTGGAGGATAAAGCTGTCGACGACTTCTAACACGATGGGGATATTGGGCTAAGCTGGGGCAAGCGCAAAGAAGGATGTGAAAAAGACAAAATCTAAGCTCATAGTGACTTGCACGTTTGATGGACACCTCTCATGAAATTTTTCACAGCCCTTCTTTTCATTACCAGCAGCACTTTAGCGGCTGATTTCAAAAAAGACATCCAACCTATTTTGGAAAAGCATTGCTATGAATGTCACAGTGAAAAGGCGGGAAAAAAGAAGGCTGGTTATGTCTTTGATGATCTAGAGACGTTTCAAAAAGACATCTATCCAAAAGGGGCAATCGTGCCTGGAAATCCTGCTGAAAGTCATCTCTTTATCGTCGTGGCAGACGCAGAGCATGAGGCGCATATGCCACCGAAGGACAATCTTTCCAGTCGTGAAATAGAAACAATGCGTGAGTGGATTACTGAAGGAGCAGGCTTAACCAAAGACGCTCCCAAAATGACCCCAACAGCGGGATTGGCTAAGAAAAACCTGCCGCCGATTATGACTTGGACCAATTTTGAAGGAAAGAAGATTAAGGCGGGATTTGTGCGCTTGGAAGGTGAAAACGTCATTCTTCGCCTGCCAGCCAACGCACAAGAGATTCCGTACGCCATGAGTAAGCTAGATGCGACGAGTCAGCAGCAGGCAAAGGATAGTGCGCAGTAATGGAGTACTTTCGATTCTACTCGATTAAAAATCTAGAAAGATTTCAGCCCGGCGATTTTTTGATCTGCCATTTGGATCGTCAGAACCATCGGCTTTTTGGTTAGGGCTGAGGGGCTGGGCTTTACCGAGAGCGGTGGTAATGAGTTGGGCTTCAGGAACGCCGAGTGCCACCAGTTGAACCTTGACGGTTTCTGCGCGAGCACGAGATAGATTCAGATTGTAATCATCGGTGCCTTTATCATCCGTATGACCAGCGATTTTGAGCTTTTTATTTGGGTCGGATTTTAATAACCCAGCGACGATGTCTAACTGCTTTTGAGCGCGAGGATGCAGTGTGGCTTGATCGTATTCAAAGTAGAGCGCAAGCGATTCGCCTCCTGCTGGGTTCGTGATGATGGGAGTGTATGGTACACCCATTTTCGAGGTAGATGCGGCAAATGAACTGAGAATCTCCGAGAGGTTCAAGCCGACGACCCGCCAAGGTTGATCCACGCCAGGCCGCTGAAGTTCTAGTCCAAATTCGGTCGTCTGCTGGAGAACCGCAGACTGAACTTGAGCTACGACCCAGGAGACTTCTGGATTGGCGACGGTGATGATGAGTGGCTTTGTGGGTTTAAATTCATACTGCCCCTCCTCAAAGACGATGCAG
>CAMBPS010000187.1 GCA_945869675.1 Prosthecobacter debontii
TTGCGGCAGTCGGATGAGAACTTCTTGATCCTCCTCCGCACCGGCGATGCCGCGCCGGGCATCGGCTTGAGCAGGGTCAAGGTGGCCGCGCTCCAGGCTATCGACGTGGACCCGATCAACGGCCACTACGCCATCCTCGGCAGTCTGACCGGAGCCGCCATCACCGCGAACCAAGCGCTCTGGTCTGGCCAGACCAGGCTGGGCGACAATACGACGAATCAGTTCCAGCGCCTGCCGAAACTGCGCCTGCAAAAAGGCGAGCGCTACCGCACAGAGGTGACCAATGGCGACCTGATCCGCAGCCTGTCGTTGAAGCCTGCTGTGGATGCGAGCGGGGTTGGCGGCAGAGGCTTAGCTCAGGTGGTCTCTGCCAATGGCCAGATCTTGCTGACGATCACGGGTGACCGTGCGGTGCAGGAAACGGTGCGGCTGTCGCCGTAGGTGCCTAAGCTGCACGGGGTGGTGGATACCAATTCAACCACGGCGGACTGTAGAAGACCCAGATAACGGCACCACCGGCGAGTTCAGGAGCCCAAGGCATAGAACTCCGTTCCCACTGCAACCTATGTCCTCGGTCAAATTACCTCACTATACACGCTCCGAACCGCTGGTCGAAAGACTAGACCAGCTTACGGTTGATCCATGGATAAGTTTCATTTGTGATTTGTGAGCACGGCAGGGATAATGCTGGGGTTTCGTGACCGCCTGCACCATGCCAACCAACACCTTTTTCAAAATCCTTGGCGGGCTTGCCAGCTTGGTTCTGGTGATGTGGGTCATGCAAGAAGCGGTTCTGGAAATCCAGCAGGAGCCGGCCCGGGCATCTGCCATGGAGGTCAATCCACGCAAACAACTTCGAAGCCTGAATTCGATCCAAAAGGTGAGAGCCAATCCTGAGGCTCAGGCGCAGGCCTGGCATGATTTGATGGCAGGTCGCCCGTTTGTCCTATCGGTGGATGGACGAGCGCAGCGCTTCACGCTTTCTTTATCGGAGCTTTATCTCACCACAGCAGCGACGGACAAACGTTTTCAAAAGCTCACTCCTCAAGCCAATGCTCAGGCACTCATCCAGGCAGCCAAGGAGCTGAATCCTGAGACGACAGGTTGGGTCATCTATCCTGAAGGGCATGCAGATGAAATTGCCTTTCGGCAAATCCTGCACAAGCGGATTCACCTGCAAACCACGGACCATGGAAAAACGATCGCTCTATTAAAAACTCACGGGCTCAAGCTGATCAGCGAGCCCGATTACTCGCCCGACAGCCTCATTGTCGAACCGATCCAAGGTGGCCCAGAGGCGGCCCTCAAAGCCCTAGAACAGCTGAGCGGAGAACCTTCCATTCGATCCATCGGACCGCTACTCCTGCGGCAGAGGCAAAAGCACTCCAAGCCAAATGACGCTCTGTTCAGCTCTCAGTGGCATTTAAAAAACACCGGCCAAGGTGGTGGCAAAGTCGGCGCAGACATGAATGTCACCTCCGTCTGGAATACCTACAAAGGCCAGGGCATCTACATCGCCATCGTCGATGACGGGCTGCAAATTCTGCATCCTGATTTAGCCCCGAATGCCGACAGGGCGAATCATTATGATTGGAATGACTTCCCAAACGATACCGATCCCGCGCCAAAGAACTTCGCTGAGGATTTTCATGGAACTTCGGTTGGTGGTGTGGCGGCTGCTCGCGGCAATAACACCCTTGGCGTCTCTGGCGTCGCCCCCGAGGCTACTCTAATCGGCTTCAGGCTCATTTCTTCACCGACCTCAGATCTTGACGATGCGGAAGCCATGGATCGAGGAAAGGACATCATTCAGATCAAAAACAACAGCTGGGGTGCTAGCGCTGCGGGGGCTCTGAGTCCTGCAGGGGAGCTCATGGAATCTGCCCGTCAAAAGGCAACCGAGACGGGACGTGAAGGCAAAGGCACGATTTTTGTGTGGTCGGCAGGCAATGGGCGTGACTTGGGAGAACAGGGCCAAAAGGACGGATTCACGAACTCCATGTATGTCACAGCCGTCGGAGCGACGAACAATCAAGGCGAACTCAGCGATTACAGTATTACAGGAGCGCATCTCGTCGTCTCAGCTCCCAGCAGTGGCGGCAGCGCAGCTATTTTCACGACCGATCTGGCAGGAGACCAAGGCTACAATGAACGAGGAACTGCTCAAGGTGAGGCGGCTGATCTAGACTACACGAATGATTTTGGCGGCACCTCCTCCTCAGCACCTGCGGTCTCCGGCGCGGTGGCGCTGATGCTTGAAGCCAATCCGGAGTTGAACTGGCGTGATGTAAAAGAGATCCTGCTGCGCTCATCCACGCAACTGTTGCCAGGTGATCCAGCCTGGGTTTCCCGTCAGGGTGGCGACAGCACCTTGCCAAGCATCAAACATCACCCATCCTTTGGCGGAGGCCAAATCAACGTTCAAGCCGCTGTGACCCTGGCTGAAACATGGCCCCCTCTAGGACCCATGATCCAGGACTCTCGGACCTCGAATGCATCCGCCTCCATTCCGGATAACAATGCGAAGGGCATTTCGATTGTATTTGATTTTAGCACAACGAATCCGATGCGGGTTGAGCACGCTAAGCTCAACTTAAACGTGTTTCACCGTTATCGGGGCGACTTAGAGATCAAGCTCACCTCACCTTCCGGCACGGTCAGCACCTTGGCCACCAAGGAAGGAGCAGATGATGGCTTAGATTACTTCGACTGGGATTTTAGCAGTGTGCGTCATTGGGGCGAATCGGCGCAAGGCAAATGGATACTCAACATCAAAGACATCGACCCCCTCACGACGGGAACCTTTGAATCAGCCACGCTTAGCCTTTACGGCACGAACTTCGCGCCCATTGCGATCACTGCACAGACCAGCGGGCCCCAGTTTTTAGCCACAGGACAGCCACTGACTCTGGATACCACCTTAACTGGAGATGGAACGTTCATTCATTCATGGCTACAAAACCTCAAACAGATCGCCACCACCAAGACGCTTCAAATCCCTGATACAGGCCTCAGCCATGCAGGGCGCTATCAAGTCAAAGTCAGCAACCTGACCGGAAGCGACATCTCCGACATGGTTGATGTCAGTGTGGTCAATCGCACTCTTCCATCCACGATCCTTAATGTAGGAGCCAACGGAAGCGTTACCGTGCAAGCCGCGGGCGAAGGCCTCACTTACCAATGGAAGCTCAATGGAATGACGATTCCCAAAGGTGGCAAAATTTCAGGCATGGATACCAAGACGCTGTCCATCACAAACATGCAGCCTGAGGATACGGGGCCCTACACCTGCGTGGTGCGGCGCTCTGGCGTCGCTGATGCGATTGAGACGCTACCTCTGACGGTCGAACTTCGCTACAAACCTATGGTTACGCCACGAAGCATTGATGCTGGCATTGTCAGCGGTGCCGTGAATGAGCAGATTTCAGCGATTAATGGCAGCACAGGATTCACCGCCACAGGATTGCCGCCTGGAGTGAGCATCAGCCCCTCCGGCCTACTGACGGGTCGCCCTGGAAGACTTGGAACCTATAAAATCAAAGTCACGGCGACCAATCTAGCTGGCTCTAGCCCACCCGTGGAGTTTCAATGGGTCATCGAGGACTTTCCCTTGTCGGCACGCGGCACATGGACGGGAATCGTGCAGCGTGATAGCGGTCTGAACACAGGTTTTGGCGGGCGCGTTAAACTAACCATCTCCAATGCAGGCACTTACAGTGGGACCATCACTTTAGGTGCCAAGACATACTCTTGGGCCAGCCGTATTGATGCCCTGCTTAACAATGCCAACCCTACAACTCCCTTTGCCATTTCACGAGGCAGAGTTCTTACACCTCTGATGGGCAACCTCCTTTTGAATCTCAGCACCGGTAGGCTCTCGGGCACGATCTCGGATGGTTCCAACACGGCGAGTTTGGAAGCCTTTCGGAATCCATGGTCGGCAACAACGAAACCCGTTCAGGCAACCACAGCCTTAAACGCTGCACTGGAAGTTCCCGAAGCTCTAGCCCTCGATGCAGCCTATCCGCAGGGACATGGCCACGTGAAGATGACGGTCGGCACGACAGGAATCGTGACCTGGGCTGGCAAACTGGCAGATGCCACGACGCTCACAGGAAGCACGACACTTGGTCCCATGGGGGAGACTTCCTTTCACTCCATGCTCTACTTAAACACAGGCAGCGTTCAAGGGTGGAGCACGATTGCTTTAGATTCAGGTCTTGTGGATGGGACGATGGATTGGTTGAAATCTCCCCAACCACCCACCAGCACGACTCGAACCTATAAATCAGGCATCCCCTTGCATACGCTCAACGTCCGTGGCGCAAGGTACCTCCGACCAGTCTCGCCAGCCATGATCCTTGATCTTGATCCGCAGCCCGCAACGGGATCTCTCACAAACAATGCCAAGCTAAGATTCACGGGACTCCCCTTAT
>CAMBPS010000188.1 GCA_945869675.1 Prosthecobacter debontii
TGATGGGCCATTTGGCATAGCTTGCCGACATCGTGGAAAGTCTCGTTGCACCGCGAACGCTTGCCGGGATGTCCTGCATGGCCATCTTTTGCAGCATCGGTTTCGGGTCATAGAGATCCACATGCGATGGACCGCCACCCTGCCACAGACAGACAACACGTTTGGCCTTAGGCGCAAAGTGCGGCAAGCCTGACAGCCCAGAAACACCTGCATTCGCCGATTGTTGACCTAGCAACGAAGCCAGCGCGATGCCGCCAATGCCTTGCGCCGTATTGCCAAAGAGTTGGCGGCGGGTCACACGTTGTTGATTGAGGAGAAGTTCGTGATTCATGACGTTCAAATGAAGAGACTATTCGCGAGTCAGCGTTTCGTCGAGATTCAGAAGCAAGAGGCACACAGCCGTGAGGGCCGCATGCTCTGTGGGATTGAGTTTTTCGTTCTTGGGTGCTGATCCGATCGAAATGACCTCAGCAGCAGCCTTGGAATCGGCTTGGTAGATGGCGAGCTGCTTATCAAAGGCCTGACGCAATAGCGCACGATCTCGTTCCTGAGGTTGTCGACCGAGAACTCGGCGCGCAGCAAAACTTAAGCGCGCATCGGTGTCGCTAGCTGACTCGATGCTGCGTGCCGCTAGGACGCGGGCCGCCTCCGCCCAGGTCGGATCATTCAGCGTAGTCAATGCATGAAGCGGTGTGTTGGTGATATTTTGCCGGACCTTGCAGACTTGTCGGTTCGCCGCATCGAACATGTTTGCTGGGCCCACTGTTCGCCGCCAGAAGGTGTAAAGACTGCGACGATATAGATCCCTGCCGTGGGAGGTCGGGTAAGAGAAATCACGCTCTTTTGTGATGGCCAAGGTTTCCCAAATCTGATCCGGCTGATACGGATAAACCGGCGCACCACCGATCCGATCATCCAGCAGGCCACTGGCTCCCAGCGCCATGTCACGTAGCAGCATGGATGGCATACGGAAGCGGGCTCCTCGCGCCAAGAGCCGATTTTCCGGATCATTTAGCGCCAGCTCACGACTTACCTTACTGCTTTGGCGATACGTCGCACTGGTGACGATCAACCGATGCAGATGCTTCATGCTCCATCCATGCTCGCGGAACTCGACCGCCAGCCAATCGAGCAGGGCTCCATGCACGGGCACCTCACTTTGCACACCCAAATCTTCCACTGTCTTGACAATGCCGATGCCGAACAACGTTTGCCACATGCGATTTACTTGCACACGCGCTGTCAGTGGATGATCAGGCTGGAATAGCCACTGCGCAAAACCCAGTCGATTCGGCGCGGATCCTTTGGCTGCTGGCAGCAGAAAGGCAGGCGTCGCACCCGTGACTTTCTCCTTGGGTTTGAGATATTCGCCACGATCTAAAATGAAAGTCTCACGGGGCTTATCGTCACGCATGACCATCACTCTTGGGATACCCTCATTTTTGTAAGTCGTCAGTTCCGTCTTTAAATCCTCCACTTGTTTGGAGGGCGCATCACTTGCTGAGATCTTTGGCCAAACATCTCTTTCAAATGCGCCTCGCAGATTGTTTTTCAGTTCCTTCTTTTGCACTTCCGTGCGCTTATCGACTGGTATACGCAGCAGCGTCGTGATATTCGGTTGTAAGGGACGATCCAACCGCCCAGCCCTGGTTTCAGGCGTCACCGCAGCCTCCCAAGCCGCAAAGGCCAGATCTTTTTTGATCTTCACTTGGCCGTCGATTTCCACCTTCGAACGCTTAGCTTCGAGATCAGCGATGTGATGTTTGCTCTCTTCGGTCACCATTTCCAGAAACGGCGCAGCGACTCGCTTCACGCCACCACCACTGCCGGCACGACCATCTTCAGAGACTTGATTAAAGATCGACATCAGGCTGTAGTAGTCTCGCTGAGTCATGGGATCATACTTGTGATCATGACACTGCGCGCAGGCCATGGTCAGGCCCAGCCACGTCGTGGCAGTCGTATCCACGCGATCAAACAAAATGTTAAACCGTTGTTCCTCGGGAATGGCACCGCCTTCGCCATTCAGCAGGTGATTCCGATTAAAGGCCGTGGCAATGATTTGATCTTGGGTCGCTTTCGGCAATAAATCACCCGCGAGTTGCTCGATGGAAAATTGACTGAACGGCATGTCTGCATTCAGTGCCTTCACCACCCAATCACGCCACACCCACTGGAAGGTATCGCCATCTTGCTGGAACCCATTGCTATCCGCATAACGCGCAGCATCCAGCCAAGGCAGCGCCATGCGCTCGCCGTAGTGCTCTGATTTCAGCAATCGCTCCACCAGTTTCTCATAAGCCTCTGGTGAGGTATCCGCTTCAAAGGCATCCACCTCCGCAGGCGTTGGCGGCAGGCCGACCAGATCCAGCGACAGCCGACGAATCAGCGTCGCTTTATCAGCCTCAGGTGCTGGCTGGAGTTTCGTACCCTCAAGCTTGGCCAAGACAAACCGATCCATCTCGTTGCGCACCCAGCCTAGGTTCTTCACCTCAGGCAGCGGCGCTTTCACAGGTGCCGTGAAGGCCCAATGCTTCTCATACTTCGCCCCTTCAGCGATCCACTGTTTCAGCAGCGACTTTTGTTTGTCCGAAAGCTTCCGATTCGACTTCGCCGGCGGCATCAGTTCATCCACATCATGGGAGAAAAGCCGCGCGACCAACTCACTCTCATTGGGCTTGCCCGGAACAAAGGCCCCAAACTCCACCGCCGCCTCTCGCAAATCCAGCCGCAGATCCGCCTTCCGTTTGTTCGGGTCCTGACCGTGACAATAGAAACAATTCTCCGCCAGGATGGGGCGGATGTCCTGATTGTAGGACACCTCCGCCTTCACCGCAGTGGCAGAGATCAGAGTAAAAAATGAGAGAACCAACTTCATGAGCGTTGGATAATACGCCACCTTTTCGCATTTCTCTGTTACAAGGGTTCGTAATCTGGAAGTTAATGTGGAAAAGAAGTCCCCTCATCAAGGCTGAGACTCGCGTTTACCCAAACTTTTTGAGTCGGAAAATCAGCCATGCTACAAAAATGATCGCCGTGCGGCAGATGTGGTTCAACCTTGTAGAGATGAACCGTGAGACCAACCTAAGGAGGCACCACCCATGACCGAAGAACTGCAAGTGCTGTGCGACATCGCCACCCGACTAGAGGAGGCAGGGATCGACTACATGCTCACGGGTTCAGTGGCGCTCAATAGCTATGCGCAACCACGAATGACTCGTGACATTCATCTAGTGGTGGCCTTCTTTTTAAAAGATGTCGACCGAATCACAAACGTGCTAGGACCCGAGTATTATGTATCCGAAGAAGCGGCGAGGGAGGCTGTGCTGCATCAGTCCAGCTTTAATGCAATCCATGAGCGAACCCTGATCAAAGTGGACTTCATGGTGCGGAAACTTGAGGACTATAGGCTGCAT
Source organism: Prosthecobacter debontii (assembly GCA_945869675.1). GTDB lineage: Bacteria > Verrucomicrobiota > Verrucomicrobiia > Verrucomicrobiales > Verrucomicrobiaceae > Prosthecobacter > Prosthecobacter debontii_A. The sequence goes on from CAMBPS010000188.1 coordinate 3,417, forward strand.
GAATTTACGCGGCGAGTGCGCTTAAAGGTGGCAGGCATTGATCTGTGGGTGGTAAGCAAAGAAGACCTCATTCTTTCCAAATTGCACTGGGCCAAAGAATCCCTCTCCGAGCGTCAACTCGCGGATGTGGAGAACTTGATTGCGACAGGCTGCAATACGGAGTATCTGCGTGAATGGTCAGCCAAATTGAACCTGACAGATATGCTGACACGGGTTTTGCCGTGAAGGACACGCCGCCGGAGATTAACCAGCGGCTCTTCGCCGCGATGATGTGCAAGACACCCGAAGAGCGACTGCTCATGGGCCTAGATATGATGGCGACTGCACGGGAGATGGTGAGAGACGGGCTCAGACATGAGGCACCCACCCTGCCTCAGGTTGGGATGCAACGACTGTTTTTCCAGCGCCTTTACGGCTTGGCGTTACCTTGGTGACCCATGTCGGGCGGATGTTAACAACGTGGCGGAGAAGATTTCCAGCGAGACAGGTTGAGCATTGAATGAAAGCTCCTTCCAAAGATACAACCATCTCCCGCTCATAACTCTGACGTCGGACCCTAGGATCTCGCAGCCGAGGTCGTAATCTTTAGCCTAGATCCGGGAATGGAAGATCGTTGAGTTGCGCCAGGGCTTGGTTTCACAAGGCTTCTTCGACTCGAAGCGGCTGTGTCTTGGGTGACACCGCCCGAGAGGTGAAAAGCCTTGTGGAATCAATGACGGATGCAAATCGGCGGTCAGC
>CAMBPS010000189.1 GCA_945869675.1 Prosthecobacter debontii
CATCATCGGGCGCGGGTCGTGGCTGGGGATGGCGCAAATATCCAGATGGATACGCTGTGCAGGTAGATGCTTTTTATTCCCTCGCGTCTCGATGGTGAGTTTCCAGGTCGAAACCTTACCGCCGGTTTTAACTGGATCACTGACGTTGACTGGCAGCCCGTAGCGCGTCTGAAGCCTTTCGGTGAGCACTCCGCCTAGCTTCGCAAGGTCCCTGTGCTTGAAGCCATGACCACCGGTGAAATCCAGATCCTCGCTGAGTTGTGCAGACCCGTAGCAGGCGCGCAGGCAGGTTCCGCCAATGAAGGTCAATCCCGTCAACAGACCAGACTCGCTCATCTCTCGCAGGATGTCATGATGAAGCAATTCTTTTTCCACCACCGGCCTAAGGATGGTGAGGTCGCTGCGTGACTTGAGCGCTTCATTCACCAGTTGATTAAGCAAGCTCATCAGCCACCTCCTGATCCACAAGGTCCATGCTTCGTCTCGTAGCTTTCATATCACGTAAAGCCTGCTTTATGGAGGCACGCCACAGATGCCTGTCCGCGTCATAGGTTAGCTTGCCAACCAAATCCTCGGGGTGCTGCTCGGTATGAACGAACTCAATGTGACCGTAGTCTCCACAGTTCACGATGTGGCTGCGACCCGATGACATTAACGTGATCCAATTCATCGGCACCTGAGAGATGATGCCAGCATCGCTGAACACGGTTTCTAGGCTGATATAATTGAACTCTCCAGCACGTAGCCGTGCTGCCGCATGAAACAGCAGGTTTCCGGCGGGATAATGCGGCACAGGATAAAGGTAGATGCCTCGGCAGATCCTCTTCAGCAGACCGGCCTTCGTAGCCCGCGACAGGAGCACCGCCAACTGGCTGCAGTCAGGCACGGCTGCGGCCAAGTCAGCAGGTGCAAAAAGGCAATGATCGTGGTCAGCCATCGAACTGAGAGCCTGCATGAGATGCTTGATGGGTTGCACAATGGGACTCTACAAATCATTGCACATACTGCAAGTATTTGTGCAGTTATGAGCGCCACATAAATTCCACAATTCAGGTGTCTCCATGCGTCGGAAGCTCTTCGAGGTTCATTTTGCCAATCCAGATCGGGTTCAGGCGGATTGTGTAGCTACTCGAATCACGAACAGTATCATCCATGGCGGGCGAAACATCGCGTAACTCTAGGGCAAGTTAGTCGAGAGGGTTCAAAGCAATGGGGAAGAACAGAGTGTTCTAGGCATCCGCGCCATAGACCCCTTTACTGCCATAGTATCCGGGACTGTAATAGTAATAATAGCCTCTTGTATGGCTCGGCAAACGGTTGATGATCAACCCTGAGGGGGATTTGCCAGCGTCACGCAACAGATTCAGTGCGCGTTTGGTGACAGTGCTCGGGGTTTTGTTCCACTCGATGACCAGGAGCACGGTCTGCACACGCGGGGCGATGACCAGCGTGTCGCTCACGGCCACGATGGGCGCGGTGTCAATGACGATGCGATCAAAGTACTTGAGGGCGAGCTCGATTACCTGAGGGAAGGCCGCACTGGCGAGAAGCTCTGCGGGATTGGGGGAGCGGGAGCCGGCAAGAAGGACCGTTAGATTCTCGAAATCAGTGTGGTGAAGAGCGTCTGCGAATGCCAGTTGACCTAACAATAATTCCGCCAAACCTGGCTTGCGTTGTTCCCCGAAAAAGGTCATGGAGACTCTGGGCTTGCGCAGGTCGGCGTCGATCAACAGCGTTTTGAGATTCTGCTGGGCAAGGCTGACGGCGAAATTGCTAGAGCAGAACGTTTTACCCTCTGAAGGAATGGCGCTGGTGACAAGGAACGTGCGGCGGTCCTCCTGTTTACCGAGCAGGTTGGTCATGACTCTGAGGGATCGGAAGGATTCAGCCACCGGGCTGCTTGCCTTATGCCGTAGGACGGCACCCGCCTCAGTGTCAGTGATTTTAGCCTTGGGAATGGCAGCCAGAACGGGCAAATGAAAGGTTTTCTCTGCCTGATCCACCGTCTTAATCGAGCGATCCAGAAGATGCAGCAGATAAGCCAGGCCAAGCGCCAGAGCAAGACCACCACCAAAACCACCCATGAGGATCGAAGATGGGCGCGGCCAGACTTGGCCACCAGGTGCCGAAGGCAACTCGTGGAGTTTAAGTTTGCTCTGATCGCTGCCTTTCGTGAGGTCAACCTCCTTCATGCGCCCAAGGACAGACTCATAAAGCGCCTTGTCGGATTCGAGGTCTCGTTTGCGGACGTTGTATTCAATGGACATGCGGTCCAGCTCGAAAGATTTTTTTTCTTGCTCGCTGAGGGCTTCTTGGAATTTAACCTCGTTGACTCTGGCTCCTTCCAGTGAAGCCAGGAGGGATGCCTCGAGACTTTTGGCTACCTCGGGAAGGGCATCTTTAAAGCGGCTCTCAAGATTGACGATATCTGCCTGGAGGGCAATGTAGCGCGGATGCTTGGATTTGTAGCGGCTTTGCAGGGCTGCGAATTCGGATTTTTTTTCCGCTACGGCCTTGCTGAGTCCCCCGAGGGTTGGGTGGCTGGAAACGATCTGCAGGTTGATGGCTTGATCAGGATGAGATTTCATTTGCATCAGAGCTGCGTATTCGGTTTCCAGGCGGACACGCTCAGTCGTTTGCTGGCTCAACTTGCCGCTAAGGTCTTTGAGTTTGGCGACCACGAGGTTCTGGTCCTCTTCCAGTGACACAGCGTTGTTTTCCACGCGATATTTCTGCAGGCCCTGTTCTGAGTCCTGCAGTTTTTTACTCAGGCGCTCGGACTCCTGGGCCAGAAAGTCATTGGCTATGCCGACACTTTCAGCACGTTGTTCCAGGTCCCACTTCATGACGCCATTAGCGGCTGCGATGGCGATGTCCCGTGCCATGATGGCGCTGCCGTGTCGAGCGGTGATGTCCAGCAGACGTGTGCCAGCGCGGGGCGTGGCCGACAAAGATCCGGCGAGGATTCCTACCGCTGCCTGAACGGTGTCGCCGCTGGGAATGCTGCCACCGAAGAGTTCAGGCCGCAGGTTCAGTTTCTCACGGTTAACTAGCCTGGCCAAGAAGGTGGTGGAGCGGATGGTGGCAGCCAGGGTGTTGATTGTGTTGGTGTTCTCCAAGTTTATATTGGTGACTTCCTCCACTTTGACGACCGTTTTTTTATCTTCCACTTCAAGGGTCGAAGATGAGGAAAAGACCGGTTTGGCCTGCTGCAAATACCCCCACGAAATGGCAAGTCCAAGAAGAGGCAAGAGGATCACCAGCCAAAGCTTTTCACGAATAGCGATGACAATAGGTCTCCAATCAAGTCCCCCTTCTTCGTCATTTTCAGCATGCGCGCCGGATGCCCGGTTGCCTGGTAGATTCAGCTTCTGAGGTTCCTGAAAGTTAGTTGACGACATGAATGAGAGTGGGGGAGGACTGAATAAAACTGAAGCTGCGGAACTGGATTTAGAAGAGTCTTTCAGGAACGTTGATCACGTCTCCGGCTCGCACTTCAAAGCTCTGGTCGCTTGAATTGCTGACCTGGCTTTTTCCATCCACTTTAAAGACGGTTTCGCGACCGCCTTCCTTACGTTTCACGGTAATCTTGCCAGTGCTTGCAGAGGGCTTGAAACCTCCGGCGGAACCGATGGCTTGCAGAAGCGACATTCGTCCCCCCGGAGGCAGTGGGTAAGAGCCTGGAGCCGAAACTTGGCCAATAATCGTAAACGTCTCTTTCACCGTTTCCGTGATGGACACAGAAACCTGAGGATTGACCAAGTAATCTTTGGCGAGCGCAGCACGGATGGTTTCAGCAGCTTGCACGGAAGTCTGCCCTGCCACTCGAATGCGCCCGACCAGAGGCAACATGACGGTGCCGTCCGAGACCAGTCGATCCTCACGGTTAAGATCAGACTCGCCAAAGACAGTGACAGAGATCACATCATTGGGACGGAGGATGTAATCCCCACCCACCACATTGATGGGCGATCTTTCGGGGATGTCAGCCGAAACGGCGCGGGAGGGCACCGAGGCATTCGGATTTTGGCCTAGAGTGATCGTATCGACCCAAGGAATGAGGATCGATAAGAACAAAAAATGCCGCTGAAATCCGAGTCGTTTTAGCTGAACCATAATGATAGCCTGAATTTAACCTGATTTTTGCTCCT
>CAMBPS010000190.1 GCA_945869675.1 Prosthecobacter debontii
GATGGTTTCCGCAGCTTGCACGGAAGTCTGCCCTGCCACTCGAATGCGCCCGACTAGAGGCAGCATGACGGTGCCGTCCGACACCAGTCGATCCTCACGGTTCAAATCAGACTCACCAAAGACAGTGACAGAGATCACATCATTGGGACGGAGGACGTAATCCCCGCCCACCACATTGATGGGCGATCTTTCGGAAATGTCAGCCGAAACGGCACGGGAAGGCATCGAGGCCGTAGAATTTTGGCCTAGAGTGATTGTATCGACCCAAGGAATGAGGATCGAGAGGAACAAAAAATGCCGCTGGAATCCGAGTCGTTTTAACTGAACCATAATGATAGCCTGAATTTAACCTGATTTTTGCTCCTTGTCTAATAAGCCAAAGTGAAACTAGTGCCTACTGAGCTGCGGTTAAACGAGGAATTTTCTAGGCTGGAGCTATTGTCAGAGAATTGATAAAAAAGGTTCATGTTCCAATGCTCTGAAATGTTGAAGGCTAGGCTAGGGCGGATGAAAGCGTAATTGTCTTCGCGTGAAGTGAACCCAGGGCCGCCAGTGGACTCATAAGTAGCGTTTTCATAACCCGTGGTCAGGCTGAGCATGAGCCTTTCGGTAGCCGGCACGCTAGCCGTCATGGCCATGCCTGTGGCATAAAACATGGCATTGGTTTGGCCGATCGAAGGGGTGGCCCGGCGGTAAGCGCTGAGACGCAGGGTGGACTTGTCGCTAAGAGCATAGGTCAGCCCGAGATCACCAACCATGGCATTGATGGTATCGCCGCCATCAAACGAACGTTTTTCCATGCCAAAGGCTCCTGAGAGGCCCACCTTTTGAGACACCGCCCAAGCAACCCGCAGATTGGCATTCAGAGCGTCGGCGCTGAGGTTGTTCTCCTGCTCGGTGTGTTGGTAACCAACACCAAGTCCCAGTCGGGTTTTTGGGGTAATGGAGTAATCCGCATACAGCCCTAACGCGGGGGTAGAGAAACTGTTGAAAACATCATAATTATTGATGGCATAGTTCAAGCTACCGCCAATGGATGTTTTGGAGGAAACATCGTAGGAGCCAACAATACCAACGCCGTAGGTGTCTGAACCAACAAGATTGCCGACTTCAACGTTGCCGCTTTCGTTGTGTGAATAATTCGCACTGGCAACAATTCGGCTCTTACTGCCATTGAAGCCCAGCTGCGAGGATAAGCTCTGATTGATGACATTACTAATGCTGTCGTCAGAAAACCAGCGGAACTCTGGGGAATACCGGAGCTGAAAGTCCAAGCCACTTCCCTGCTGCCCGTATGTAAGCACGCCGTAAGGGCTGGCGGAGATGATGCTTGTATCGCGTTCATCGACGGCGGCGAAGTTGAAGTTGCTATCGTATTCAAAGGCTGTGGTTAGCCCGTAGTGGAAGACCCAGTCATTAGGCTTCATCGACGCTTCAGCGACTTCTTCCATACCTGCCCACCAAGCCTTCAAAGCATCGACACCGGCCCCTGGTTTGGCGGCCATGCCTTGGGATACGGGTGCTTGCTCGCGATTTCGGCGTCGAGCCTGACCGCCCTCGGCGATTTCGTAAGGGTTGGCCGCCGTTCCCTGACTGAGCTGGCGGGCCAAAGTTGATTCTTGGGCGCCCAGATGAGGCAGCGACGAGGTGGTCGCAAGCACGGCGAGTGTCAGGAACGTCCAGTTAGTGGATAGAGGCTTGATCTTCATAGGAGGGGTAGCGAGAGAGTGATAAAAGACAAAAGAATGGTATTTGATGAGCGGCTGTTTGACTAAGGTTGTTCGGGGGAAACCGTGCTGTCGCGACCCACAGGTGCACCCGTATTCGAGGGGGAGGTGATCGCACTAATTCCTGCGGCATTCAGAGTCACATTAACCGATGCAATCAGGCTATTGAGCGCAGCGGATCCAGAGCCTCCTCCTCCTTCGCTTGAGGCGCCGTTGACAGCTGCCTGTAAAGCTACCGAGGCCGTAGCTAGTTGTGCAGTGCTAGCCAGTGCGATAGCGGGTTCGCCAGAGCTAGAGTAGCTGGTTGTTTGGCCTGTGACAAGATTGACGAGCACGGCACCAGTTAGCCCACCATTCGTATAGGAACTGATAAGCACGGAGCCAGCTGATACGTTCGCAGAAAAGTTACCCCCTGCCACGGCGACGTTGACCGTCGAACTCAGCACCACATTGGTCACCTGACCATTAGCTGCGATGCCAGTCTGCCAAGCCGTTCCTTTCGCCTGAATCGTTTGCTGACCTGCGAGCAGTTTGAAAACAGGGCCACTATGTCCGAACTTTGGATCGATCGAGCAGCTGACCTGGCCAGCGATCAATTGAACCACGGCGCCGTTTCCAGTGGCATCATCATAGGGAGAAACAATTTCGACCTGACTAGCTTTGTGGAGCACGATCATTTGACCTGGTCCGAGAGCCAGAGCCAGACGGCCTTCGGCATCGGTCGTGATGGTGGAGCCTGCGCTCAATGGCTGTTTCAAGACGACGGGTGCACTAGGGGAACTCCCAGACGAGACCGTGGACTGTCCTTTGCTAGCAAGCGCCACGGGCAGGAGCGTTTTTGCATTGACCTGCAAAACACCGGCTAGCAGGAGGAGGGTTAGAGTGCGGAGGGTAGGCTTCATGGATTGTGTTTGTATGGGGTAATGATGGACTATGCAGGAGGAGGAGAGGAAAAGGAGAGCAACCTTTTGAGAGTAACCTTCTTTCAGTAGGCAGTCAACGGATTACGAATCATCTGTAGGGCAGTCTTGAAAATGATTTCGAGTTCCATTTTGAGCGACCAGTTCTCGATGTAGAACACGTCCGAGCGCAGCCTGTCGGAGATCTGTGAGTCGTCGAGAATTTCACCACGGAATCCCTTGACTTGGGCCAGACCTGTAATGCCAGGTTTGACAAGTTGGCGGAGATTGTAGTGATCCACGATTTGGGCGAATTTTTCGTCATGCTGCGGCAGGTGTGGTCGCGGCCCGACAACGCTCATGTCACCCACGAGCACATTGATAAATTGGGGAATTTCATCCACACTGCTGCGTCGCATCCAGCGGCCAAAAGGAAAGACCCGGTCATCGTCTTTGGAGGCTTGGCGGCTCTCCGCGCCGTGGCCAGTGTGCATGGAGCGAAATTTGTAGAGAACAAAGTGCTCATTCTGCATGCCAGAGCGCATCTGACGGTGAAACAACGGCCCCGGTGACTGACGGCGCAAACGCCACCAGACCCAAAGACTCAAAGGCGGCAGGATGAACATGACGACAGGCAGAGCGACCAGCACGTCCAATGCGCGCTTAAGGAGACGGTTGGTTGGGCACTCAAGTGGCTCCTCCCGCATACTGATCAATTGCATGTCACCATCCTTGTGAAAGGAAACTGCGTCAGCAAGCTCAGCGTCCATGTCAAGGGCAATGATGAGACGGCAACCGAGGCGGTCACAAAGCTGTTTTAGCTTCGACAGGGTGCCAGAATCAATTGGGAACTGATGCATGATGACCATGGCAGGCTTCCGTTTTTGCAGCTCAAAAGTGAGCGTTTCCATGACTTTTTCCGAAGCTCGGTGATCACCGGCCTCAAGACCTTCAAGGTAAATGCTTTCCTGTGCATTGACACCGTAGCATTCCTGCCTGCTGAGCCACGCGCGGACTCTTTCCTGTCCAGCTTGGACACCTGAGACAATCACCGCCTCATATCTGTAACGCCCAGCAAACAAGTGCTCAGCTAGCCACTGAGGCAATAGGCGGTGGATGAACGTGAGAACGGGGATGAGACCCGTCAAGAACCAGATCAGAAACATCCTGGAGACACCATGATCTTTGGCAATAGTTACGTAGAGGCTTAAAATCAGTAAGAGAGTGATGCACTGCTGAACCGCCGCAAAGAAAGAAAAACCCCATTTGTTGTAGTGATACAGGTTGTACTCTCGGCTAGTGGTCGTGCGAAAGTAGTCAATCACGATGCCTAGCATGATTATGATGGCGATAACATTGTAGCTATCAATGGATGCAGGAGATCTTAAATG
>CAMBPS010000191.1 GCA_945869675.1 Prosthecobacter debontii
ATCAATGGCCGCGAGCGAGTGAAAGTCCGGTCCATCGACCCTGTTCGGGATATTGAACGAGCAGAGACCCTGAAGGCTGAAACAGGCCTGCCTCTGGATCAAAGCGGTGTCGTCGTCAGAGTCGGCAAACGCACCCGCTTTATCACCGAGGAGGAACTTGTGATCCGTGAAACGGGCACGGAAACTCAGCGCCGCATCAAAGAATTCCGTGGAGAAGATGCCATCACTTCAGCCATCAACAACGTCGTCGAAGGAGAAGGACGGAAGTTTTACATCGTCGTGGGCAAAGGTGCACGCACGGAGTCTTCCCTGGTCGATTCCATGGTCGCTATTGGAGAACTAGGCCGCCAGCAGAACTTCCAACTCCTTCCTACCAACCTGGCTGAAGTCAGCCAAATCCCAGCAGATGCCGATGGCCTCATCCTCGTCGGACTGCGCTACGACTTATCCGAAAGAGAGATCGCCATGCTCAAAAACTACTGGGAAAGTAAGCGTGCTGGAATTCTCCTTTTACTCGACCCCACAGGTGAAACACCGCGAATCAATGCCTTTCTGGGCCTTCAAGGCGTGCTTCCACGAGGTGATCGTGTCCTGTATGCCGAAAGCACAGGCAGCGGCACACGGAAGGAATTTTCTGTCCAAGGCCTCTTTGACGATGAGTCAATCATCACCCGCCCGCTTCTCGGCAGCACCACCACTCTACCGGGACAGTCCGAATCCCTCGAGGTTCGCTTTGATGACGAATACCTGAAAAATCAAAACATCATCGCTCAGCCACTCATCGGGGCCACCGAACGTTACTGGGGTGAACGAAACTACCTGGAAGACTTACCCATCGTCGATGAGGAAGACACCAAGCAACCCATCTACCTGGCTGCCTCGGTCGAACGCGGTAGCGTTCAGGACGAGATGCAGCGCTTGGAAAGCTGCCGCATGGTGGTGGTAGGAAACTCCTCACTGTTAGACAAAAAATCGGCACTGGCCGTGAACCGTGACTTCGTCTCCGCCAGCCTCAATTGGATCGCCAATCGTGAAAATCTCATCGGTATCACCCCAAAGCTAAAGCACAGCTATCGCATTCAGCTCAATCAACGTCAGGGAGAGCTCATCTTTTGGATCACCACGATCATTTTACCCGCCATAGTGTTGTGCTTTGGCATGATGGTCTGGGCTAGCCGCAGAGCCGCCTGACCCATTTACTTTCACCGCCTCTCCTCTCGATGCGCGCCCGCACCACCCTGTTCCTCCTCCTCCTAGTCGCGGCTCTCGCTGCCATCATTCTTGGCATTGAGCGTTACTTACCCACGACTCGTGAACTGGCCGAAATGAAAAAAGGGCCCATCCGCTTTGATCCTACCAAGATCACGCAGATCGAGATCGAATCCAGTGGAGGCGACAGCGTTAGCCTGGCCTCCGACGGCGCGCAGTGGTGGGTGCGTAGTCCCTTCAACGACCTAGCTGATCCAGAAAAAGTCACCAAACTGCTCACAGAACTCACCGCCATCGGCTGGATCAATCGCGTCCACCGCTCCGAATTCGACGATGCAGGCTGGGCCAAAACCCTGCTCGATAAACCTCACCATACCGTCAAGCTTAACATTGGCAGCCAGACCATCCTTGTCGCCAGCCTGGCCGCAGTTTCACCGATTGAAGGAAGCCACTATCTCAGCCTGAAGACGGCTAAAAAGGGCGACGAAATTGCCCATTACGTGGCCAAAACCACCCTGCCAGACCTACTCAAAACCACTCCGCAGGACTGGCGTGACAGCAAACTGCTTCGCCTGCCTACTGATGCCATTCTTAACGTTAAACTCATCCAATCAGGGGGTCAGATCGAACTGGCCCGTAAAGATGCCAAAGCCCCTTGGATGCTGATTAAACCACTCAGCACCCGTGCCAGCAACGAGCACGTTGGAGAACTGCTCTCCACCCTCATTAATCTCACACTCAAAGAAGCAGCCGAACCCAGCACCAGCAGCAAACCCACTCCACATTCAGGTGATGCCGCCACCGCGATAGCCAGCCAAGAGCTTAAAGTCAGCGTCCTCGTCAAAGGTCAGACCAAGTCCTTTGACCTGACCCTAACGCGCCCGGCTAAGGACGCCCCTGACACCAGCGTTCTAACGAGCTACCGCAAACCCATCTTCAAAGTTCTCTCCAAATCCATCAGCGACCTGTGGTTAGAGCCAAACGACCTTCGAGATCTTATGCTCGCCCGCATCGACGTAGAAGCTGTCAGTTCGGTTGACATCTCGAGCACACTTCACTTACCCATTCATCTGGAAAAGAAAAACCAATCCTGGTTTATCCAGCGCCATCAGCGGTTAGTTCCAGCCAATGGCGACCGCATTTCACACTTTTTCGAAGCTTTAAACACCTTTGAAATCTACGAATTCACCTCAGATAGCGCCTCCAACCTGACCGAATACGGACTCGATAAACCCTTTCTCACGGCCAGTTGGAGTGAAGGCAAAGACAAGCCCATGAAGCTTCATTTTGGCACCAACACAGCCAGCACGGATTTCTTTGCCAAATACGATCACGAACCCTCTGTTTTTCGAATTGATGCCTCCATCCTGCCAAGCATTCCACAAGAAGCCATTAAATGGAAAGGCCTGGGCGTTCTGCGCTTCACTCAGTTTTCCCTGCGTCAAATCAGCCTTACCGCAGGCACCGCACCTGCCACAATCCTCAAATACGACCCCACCACAGCCCAGTGGAAAGGCGAGCGCGCCAACCAAGACATCACCCAGCAGATCGACCGAGTGAAAGCCGATAAACTCGCGAATGCCCTGGCACGATTCAGCGTTCAGGATTGGTCTGGCGATCCCACCGCAGCCATCACTGCCCTGCAAAATCCAGCCTTGCGCATCGTCCTCACCCTTGGAGAACCGGGCAAGAACACAGGTCCCACACGGGATACCATCCTTAACTTTGCTCCAACACAGCCAGGACAAGACACCACTCTTTATTTTGGCCAAGTCCAAGGCGATCCAGATGTCTTCTACATTGCCCGCAGCACGCTATTGCAAGTGCTTGCTCCAGTCTTCAAAAACGCACCTTAAAGACGTCCGGACTTCACCAAAAAATGACGACACCTGTTTGAATCCAGCCTGCATCTAGCCACAGACACATACACACGCTGGAACAGTCGCAGTTGATGTCCAAGGCAGAGCCAATGAAGGATGCAAATCAGCAATCAAGTCGGAGACAACCAAGCAATTGGAGACTCGATTTTACAGGAAAACAGAAAGACAGGATTCACAGGTCAGAACCCATTCCTGTTCATCCTGTTTTCCTGTTAATCCTGTGATTAGAAACTCGATTCACGAACAGTATCATATCTCCATGGCGGGCGAAACATCGCGTAACTCTAGGGCAAATGAGTCTAAATTCAGCCATGAGATTAACCACAGAGGCTCGATGGACACAGAGGATCAACCATTTACAGAAGGAATACTTAGAGTTTCCCGCTCACCTTGAGGGTGAGTCATTTTCCGATCCGAAAATCGTCACAAGTCCCTGAATCTCTGCGTCCATCAAGTCTCTGTGGTGCATGGCTACAATCATTTTCAGGGTTAGTCGAGAGGTTAAAATGGTCCCTGTGTTGAGGTTTTTATGGGTATAAACATCACCAATCGGCTTCAACACCGACTCATAAACTTCGCCAGCCGTCGGGTGCGTGCGACGGGGCGAAGCGAGGCTGTAAATGACACAATCCACCTGGCCAAGATCCGCTTGGATCGCAGCCATGGTTTCAGCTTTGATGGCCGCAGAATAGGCATCACCATTGATCGAACGGGCATACAGGCCGGCCGCTTGAGCTTCGTTTTCAAAAGCAGCCGTGTTGGACCAGCCAGCAGTGGCACAGTGATCAACCTCACCCGGACGCTCAAAGAAGACTCCCAGGGTAGCTGCCTGGCTCCCGAAAGCAGCAGCAATGCGGGAGGACAGGCCGTAGCCCGTGGAGGAACCAATCACCAACACCTTTTT
>CAMBPS010000192.1 GCA_945869675.1 Prosthecobacter debontii
GCTTCACCTTCGACAGAAAATTGGGCAATCCCTGGCGTGCTTTGCATTCCACCGCTGGTGCCAAGAGGAAATCAGGCTCGGCTGCCAATGCGGACAAACTGAATAACACGGAGACAAGTAGCAGATGGCGGGTAAGGATCATGGGAAGAGTTATCGTTCAAGACGCGTCACAGTTAGCAAGCTTTTGCGAGAGCTCAGAAAATCATTTTTGGCAAAAGTTTGTCTGTGAGCTTGCCATTCCCAGTGCCGTCACCTAAAAAATTCATTATCCCCCACAAAAACATGAGCGCAGACTTTTCAACTCCCCAAATCCCAGCCCTTGGCATCATGGAACCCCTCGGTGATGAGGATCGCGATATCCTCAGCGGCTACGGCGAATTCCGCCCCGTGCAGCCAGGCAGCCATTTGATCGAAGAAGGCAGTGTGCAAACCAGCCTCTACTTCATCATCAGTGGCAAGCTCCACGCAACCGCGATGCGTTCAGGGCATAAAGTGTTGCTCGGTGCCGTCGGCACCGGTGAAACCGTGGGCGAGATCAATCTTCTCGACCCATCTGCCGCCAGCGCCTCCGTCACAGCGGTGGAATTCAGCCAGGTCTGGTGCATCGATTCCAAGAGCCTCGAATCCTACATCAACGAGTACCCGCGGGCTGCCGCTTGGTTGCTCATCGGCGTGGGTAAAACCATCGCCCGCCGTCTGCGCACGGTGAACGAAAAGATTGCCAGCTTCTACGGGGGTTGAGACGAAAAAGATCCGTCATCGATCTGACATTTGGCTTTGAACTTTGGGCCTGGCGCTGCATCTCTAGCAGCCCATTCCCCTTTTCTTGAAACCCATGTCCGCTTCCACCTCCCCCTGCACCATTCACGTCGGCCTAGCTGGGCTGGGCAACGTCGGCGCTGGGGTTTATAAAAATCTCGATGCCAACCGCGATCTGATCCTTCAGCGCACGGGAGCCGATATCCGCGTCAAACGGGTCGTTGTGCGCGATGTGTCCCGTCCGCGCGACGTCGCGGTGCCTGCCGAGATGGTGACCACGGATTGGCAGGATTTGATTTCTGATAGTGAGATCCAGGTCATCGTCGAACTGATTGGCGGCACAACCACGGCCTATGACCTCGTGTGCGCGGCGCTTCGGGCTAAAAAGATCGTCGTCACAGGAAACAAAGCGCTGCTGGCCGAGCGCGGACAAGAACTCTTCGCACTAGCCGAGCAGTGCGGTGTTCCGATCTACTTTGAAGCCGCTGTCGCAGGTGGCATCCCGATCATTCAAGTGCTCCAGGAAGGTCTGGTGGGGAATCGTATCCTGTCCATCCACGGCATCATCAATGGCACCTGCAATTACATTCTGACCCGCATGAGTCAGGCTGGGCTCAGCTATGCAGATGCCTTGGGTGAAGCCCAGGAAAAAGGCTATGCCGAGGCTGATCCAACTCTGGATGTCAGCGGCTGGGATGCCGCGCATAAGGCCATCATTCTGGCCTCTCTCAGCTACGGTTTCTGGATACCGACCTCTTGTGTCCATGTCGAAGGAGTGGATAAGATCGACCTTGTCGATTTCAAATTTGCCAAGCGTCTCGGTTACACCATCAAACTGCTTTCCGTGATTCGGGCCGATGAACAAGGACTCGTGGAAGTGCGCACACAGCCGACTCTGGTGCCACTTTCCCACGTCCTAGCCAATGTCAGCGGCAGCTTCAATGCTGTGCTGGTGAATGGTGATATCGTCGGCGAAACCTTGTTTTACGGGCGGGGTGCTGGTCAGGACCCGACCAGCAGCAGCGTCATCAGTGACCTTTGTGAGGCCGCTGCCGTCATTGTTTATGGGGCACGTCACACCGGCTTCGTGCCTCATGGGCTTTATGGCAAGAGCAAGCCTGCTGAAGAAACTATCTCCCACTACTACCTGCGCCTCACGGTCGATGATGTGCCTGGCGTTCTGGCCCAAGTTTCCGCTGAACTCGGCAAGCGTCACATCGGGATCTCATCCATGATCCAACCCGAAGACCTGGAAGACACCAGTGGCAGCACCAATCTCGTGCTCATGATTCATGACGCCAAACTCGGTGACATGCTCCAAGCTCTAAACGCTCTGCGCGCTCTGACATGCGTGCGCAGTGAGCCAAGCTGGATGCGTGTGGAAACCTTGCAGAGCTAACCACATCTACAAAGTCCTGCCAAACTCAGTCAGGGCCGATTCCAGCCGCCGGATCTCGCGCCGCACGCGGGTAAAGGCTCCTGCGGCTTTGGACATCTTCTCTTCCTGCGCCAACTCCGCCAGACGACTCACCGCCTGGAAAGCCTGCGGGGCGGCGTAGGCTCCGATCATGCCTTTGAGCGAGTGGGCAGCCTGATATAAAAGAGAGGCATCTCCGCGAGCCATCGCATCCGACGCATCTCTTAGCAGGACGCCGGCATCCTCAGAGAAGATGACTAACAGCTCACACATCAGGACTTTATCGCCTGTGCAGCGGGCGAATTCAGTGTCAGAAAAAATGGCTTCCTTACTACGTGCAGCAGAGGCTCCAGCACTGGACTTTTGACCCGTGAAACCAGACTCAACAGCCCGAAACAGATCCGCCGAACGCACCGGCTTGGAAAGATAATCATCCAACCCAGCAGCCAAACAGCGCTCTCGGTCGCCAACCATAGCATTGGCTGTCATCGCGATGATGTGCAGATGTTTACCAGTCTGCTGTTCTTGTTCACGGATTTTTTGAGTGGCCTCCAGACCACTCATCTCAGGCATGTGCACATCCATCAGCACTGCATCAAAACGCTCCCGATCCACGGCCTTCAGAGCAGCTAAGCCGTTGTCCACAACCGTGACTAAATGCCCACGCTGCTGCAGTAGCTTCGAGGCCACGATCTGATTCACCCGCCCATCTTCAGCGAGCAAGATCTTCAGCGGCCGGGCTGCCGTGAGGATAATGTCATCTGGCTTTGCCTCAGAGTCTTTCAGCAAGCCCAACGTGGCTTTCATTCCCGAAAGCAAATCACTGGGCTTAATGGGCTTCGTCACGACCCGAGAAAAGAGATGCGGAGGCGCATCCGCCAATTGCATAAAATCGCCCGCCGATGAGAGCAGCATGATTGGCGGTGCCTTAGCGCCAAAGGCCTCATGCAAGCGGCGCGCCACTTCGATCCCATCCATCTGCGGCATCATGACATCCAACAGAATCAATTTAAAAGGAACAGATCGTTTTTGCCTTAAGATTTGCAAGGCCTGCGCTCCGCTGGCAGCAAGCGTCGGCTTCAGTCCCCAATGCGCCACCATACGCTGCAGGATATTCCCGCTCGTCGCATGATCATCCACCACCAGCACAGACAAACCACGCATTTTTGCAGGGATCAGCACACGGGATCTCCCGGCTCGTGAGGCCACGGTGAACTGTGCGGTGAAATGGAAACTGCTGCCCAAGCCTGGCGTGCTCTCCATCCAAATCTGACCGCCCATGAGATCCACCAGCTGACGACAAATCGTCAACCCTAAACCCGTGCCGCCATAGCGCCGCGTCGTCGAGCTTTCCGCCTGGGTGAAAGCCTCGAAAATCTTGTCATGCTTGTCCGCCGCAATCCCGATCCCTGTATCACGCACCTGAAAGTGAAGCACGATCCGATTACCCTGGCGAGACTCCTGTTCAGCACTGACGACCACCTCACCCACATGGGTAAATTTGAGCGCGTTGCCCACCAGGTTCATGAGGATCTGCCGCAGCCGTCCTTGATCACCGACCAGCACCTCTGGGATCTCTGGATCAATCTCACAGGCTAGCTCCAAGCCTTTTTCCGAAGCATGCACCCCGAGGCTTTGCACCGTGCCTGAGATCGCCTCGCGTGGATCAAACTTTTGCAAATCCAGAGACATCTTCCCAGCCTCGATCTTGGAGAAATCCAGGATGTCATTGAGGATCGTCAGCAGTGACTCGGCCGACTGCCGGACTAGGCCCTCATAGTTCCTTTGTTCAGGACTCAGTGGCATGCCCAACAG
>CAMBPS010000193.1 GCA_945869675.1 Prosthecobacter debontii
CATAGGCAGTTGTGCTGCTGCCTGCAGGAGCATTAGCGCCAGTGCCGCGCTGATCATTGCGACTGGTGATCTTGATCGCGTGAGGCGTGGAGAGAGTTCCAAGGGTAGCAGAAACACCGAGTGTGGTTCCGGAGACACTTGTGATCGAGCCGCTGGCAACAATAGTCACCAAAGGAATAGATATAAGAGTGGTACGGTTAGTCGGGAGACTGACGTCAAGAACCGCAGCCGTTCGGCTAACGGGAAGATCCTGAGCAGATGCGGCGCTGGAAAGCGACGCAAAAGCGAGGACAGCAAGGTAGGGCAATGAGATGGATTGCTTCATGGTTTGAGTAGTGGTATTGGGTCATGGCAGATATTCGGCCACACTTTTAAATGCCGTGAAGGAGGCACTTTTGAAAGTCACCAATTGCAACAAAGCTGTCACCTCTGCCTATTTTGCGCCCAAGTGCTAATGGTTAGACTACAGCTATCTTCATTCTCGTTGCGTGGCACTCAAAACTCTTTAACGCCGCTCTGACGGACCGGAATACCATGGATTGAAATGTTCAAGAAATGCACTGCCTCTGATATAGGTAGAAACAGCATAACTGGACTGAGATCTTGACGTTAGTTCATCCACCCGTACAGCTCATCAATCTTGCTCGATGATGACTTCACCCGAAAAGATGGGCGGCTTTGCAGAAGACGAGGGGATCTGGGGCAGCAAATAGTACCCCACACCCACGAGGTTATCAAATTCATCACGAATGATACGGCCTTGGAAGGGAACTGCACGTATCAACTCGTCTGCATTTACCACCACTGTCACGGGATTTTCATCACGCAGTTCGAACGAACCACTGATGATTCCAGTGGCAGGCACCACCTTAAATGCTGTTTTGGCCGTGTTAGGAGAAGTTGTCACGACCATCAAATTACCCGTGCGTAGTTCGGAAATGACATTCGGATTGCGATCAGCCAAAGAAACTCCACCGCCAATGAAAGTCGCGGCAAAGTTCGCACCAACAGTCGAGTTAAAAATGAGAGTCGGCGAAACGGGTGCGACATAACGGCCGCCAACCATGACGAGTTCTACCGGAATTGTCTGGCCGAAGCCATCACGATAAGTCTGGTGCGTTAGGGATGGATTGGAAGGGCGGCTCCAGGTCAGATTGCCCTCTAGGTTTTTATTTGGACGCACACTGTCAATGTTGAACAGGCCATGCAGCGAACCTTTCTGAACCGTTGTGTAAAGAGTCTGGAAAATGAGCACTTGGCCGGTTGGGCCGACGAATGTGGTTCCCAGCAGATTTTCACCATCAGCCGTTTTTCCACTAAACGTGAGATCTCCAGTGGCGGAAACAGTGAACCCACCAAAACCACTGCCCTGCGGCGCACTCGGCTCAATTCCTGCGAGGCTCATGCCAAAGCTGTAGCTGTCCATGTAGGCGGCGGCTCTGGAGGCCAGCGGAGATGCGGCCCACACGCGCTTCCAGCCGGTGATGGCTTGGGATTTACTACCTTCGCTAAGGCTGGCATTAGCGAGAAGGCTACCATCGATGTTAAAACGCAATGTCAAAGGGGTAGCCCCGGGACGTGGCACATTCACCGAGGCAGTGATGATGGGCGAGGGACTCACGGCTGCCGGATCGATGTCAAGCGAGCCACCTGCGAATGGCAGTGTCGAGGCTCCCAAAAAGACCGAACCACTGAAAGACCCAGTGCTAAGGAGCGTCAAGCTCATGCGTCCGCCTAAGTTCCCGCCAGTGATAGTGCCTCGTTCAATGCTACCGATATAGCTGCCAGCTGCTGCCGCCGCAAGCGTTCCATCGACGATGATTTTAAGATTTGTCACATCTGCAGGTGCTCGCAGATTACCGACGGTGATCTTCATGTCATATGTCTTCGCAGCCGTTGGTTTCCCGGACAGGATGCCAGTCTTCGGATCAAGCTTCAAACCTGTGGGAATGTTGGTAGCCGCGAACGATGTCGGAGTTTTGCGGGGATCAGCATCTACTGGAATTTGATAGGTGAAGAACTGGCTGACGACACGATTTTGATTCGGTAAAAAGTTGAGCGCCGCCGTAGCACCTGGCTGATCAAGAATGAGTGGCGGAGCATTCACAACGACGACCCGAGTCGTTGCCGCCGTCACTGGTAGAGCCACGCCTACAGGACGCACCAGGCAAGTATAGAGAGAAGGAGTCTCACTTGAAACCAGAGGGCTGATACGCAGCGTTTTCAGAACTGCTCCTTGAATATCTATGCCGTCTTTTTGCCACTGCAGCGTGGCCTTGTTAGCTGGTAATACACCTATCTCAGAATAGATTGCCGTGAGGGTCGTGCTGCCGGCAACGCTTTCACTGACGACCACGCGTGCTTCGGGCACATTGTCCTGAACCACTGTCGCCAGGACCTGACTACTCAAAACACGATTCACAGTAGTGCCAATGGTGTTGCTGACTTCACACCTATACAACGCCGAGTCCGTGAGCTTGGCATTGCTAATGGTCAAATTCGCACTGTTGGTGTTGGCCAGCACCGTCGTTCCACGAAACCACTTGTAATTCAGCGGCTCCTTCCCTTTAGCAATAACGCTAAACTCAATGGTGCCGCCAACCTTGACCGCCACTGGATCCGGCTGATCATCAAACGCTGGCAAAGCCGAGATAACATCCAAAACGACAGCATTACTCGTCGAATTGCTGCTACCATTGCTTACCACTACATCATAAGATCCAGCGTCAGCGAGGGCTGCGGCATTAATAATGAGTGTGGGGCTTGTCTGGGCAGGCACGAGGGCTGAACCATTCTTACGCCAGACTTGGGTGAAAGGCGCTGTTCCCTCTGCGGTAAAACTAAATGTCACAGAACTCCCAACAAGCACCGAGGCAGCACTAGGTGAGCGAATGGCCACGACGTTAGATACTGGCAGTGAACTTGAAGGTTGAAGCACATGAGAATTTGCGCCAGCTCCTATGTCTGCACCAGCCGAAATCTGGCCAAGATGAGCAATGAGACCTGATTCATTGTTATCTATGGAGACAAGCGTCGTTGGATCGATCTCATCCGCATCCATCCATCGGCTGTTCGATGAGAAAATGGCCTGCTGATTGGCAGACGATGGAATTGTGTTATTAAGAACCCAAACGTAAACTTTTTCACCTACAATGTCGGTCGATGACGTGTCCTGAGTGTTTCCAGCTGTGGAATCAAATGGGCGGCCTTCGTAACTGCCTGAAGTCGCATAAGTTAGTGCCAACTCAAAGAATCCTACTGCGTTTAGTGCGCTTATCGCACCGCTGTAATTGACGACTTCAATAAAGGCAGCATCAAGGGCCGCAAAATCCCCAGAGTTTGCGGCGAAGTCGAAATCATTAGGAAAGTATCCAAAGCGAATCGTGCCCGTAGAAAGAGCCGTGCTTCCACCTGATAGAGTCAGCCCACTTCCAAAGTTCGAAGAATTCAAGCTCGCGCCATAGGCAGCCGAAGCGAAAAGCGAGATCAGCATTATGACAGCATTTAAGAAATAATTTTTCATATTAAGGCCAGTGGTAGAAAGTTAAGGTAATTTTAGTGCTCGTGAAAGCTGCTTTCAAATTGGTTTATACCTATTTCAAGAACAGCAGATCAGTTAGAAACACATGACTCTTTCTAATCTACCACTCAATTACTACATTTGGTGCTTTCCATCACCAATGTTGGATTGAAACGATTTCGTCACTTAACGACTACACTCGATAGAAATCTGTGTCTTTCGATACCATTATTTTTTCTTTAGATGAGCCCATTCTCAGCTGATTTTTTATTTCAATTTTGTTTCAAAAAAATCACTTCAAATATCAAGCGCTCAATTTTGTTAAATCTATCGTTCCTCGATGTCGCTGACACCCACGCCTGATTATATTCCTCCAGAACCAACCCTTCTTGCGCCCGCAAGGAAAGAACCCTCCTCAGGCTATCATCCCGTCAGTATCCTCA
>CAMBPS010000194.1 GCA_945869675.1 Prosthecobacter debontii
ATTTGGAAAGGTGACAGGTGAAGAAGTGATCGTCTTACAACTGACGAGTGCGGCGATGGCAAGAGTGCCAAGGAGGATGCGAGAGGTAGGAAGCATGGTGGTATTTAAGAGAGAAATATTAGTAGCGATAGCGGAAGCCGACAAGGTAACCGTCGGCAGCGTAACCGGTCAGATCTTCCATGTCACCAAAGTGAGTATCACGGTATTCAGCAAAAACGGAATATTGATCTTTCCAAGTCCATTCGACGCCGGCGTACCAATTCCAAGAATTGATGAATTCGTCAATCGTGAAAGGAGTGCTTGACCCAGTGGTAGCTGCATTTCGGAACCAAACCTGACCACCTCCAAGACCTCCACCAACGTAAGGACGAAATCCAGCCGCAAACTTACCAATCCTTGCGCGGTAGCGATAAAGATCCAAGGCTAGAGTGCCATTGAGATTAAACATGAGAGAATTCATGTCCGCTAGAGCCAAGCCACTTTTGGCATCCGTTAAAGAGGTAGACATAAATGTTCCCTCGCCATCTAATGACAGCATCAATGGCACGCGTTTTAGCTTCCAGCTTTTACCGACCTCGATGCTGAAGATTGCAGCTCCTTCTTCACTTTTGATTCGACCACCACCACGGAGAGTCCCCTCTTGACCGAGGGTTTCCCCAATGGCGACGCCCACGTAAGGTCCATACTTGCGTTTGACTTGGTCGCTGGCAGCGTCGCCCAAAGATTTGAGCTCCAAGTCAGCGGCTTGGAGGGCCAAGGAAGATAATAGGGTGGCTGTAAAAACAAAGAAGCGCATGGGAGATTGAATTCTGCCTCTTTTATCCCCAGTGTTCAAGGCCGGAAATCAATTCCATGTGAAGAATTCGTCACAAGGATTTCGCCACACGCTGTCACGGCTTAGCCACTATCTTAAACTTCATCATGCGCCAGTTCATTTTTCTCTTTTTTGGCCTCTCTTTGGCACTTGCTCAGGAGAAACCGACCCAGCCATCGGTTCCAAAGGCGGTCTTGGACCCCATTTCCCCGACTTCTCCGTCTGCGGCCAGCGAACCTGACTTGCCAACCAACCCTGGTTTTCCCATTGATGTCAATAATTACGAGAATCCGCTGCTTCTGTTTCAAGGCAAGGGCCATGGGCTGCCCATGGCCGAAGAGCTCAATCCAGATCTGCTCCCGCCGATCTCGCCCTATTTACCAGGGGAAGAGATCCCCACGGGCGAACCCAACAAACCCCTCACTCCCGAAGAACTGCGGTTGCGCAGCATTGGGCGAAAAGTCGTGGCTTCGGTCGTTGGTCTGCGTGTTTGGGATCCGTTTGGCAACCAAATCACTGCTGGCGTTGGCTGTTATGTGACTCAAACTGGCATCATCTTAACGGATACCGGCCTTCTACATCCGGAGATTGCCGATCAGGTGGATCACATCACCGCCACGGGTGCCGATGGTTCAAATCATCGCATCTCAGGATTTTATATTGCTGACCTGACAACTGGGGTGACTCTGCTGCAGAGCGAACACACAGAGAGTGTTCCCTTGGAACTCAATCCAGGCGCGGATTTTAGAAAGGAACAACCTTGCCACCTGCTGGCCGTCTCAGAAAAACGCGGCCTTGTGCTGGCAGATGCCATTGTTCAACTAGATCCAGCGCTCACTGGGCAAGGTTGGCTCAATTTGCGCGGCAATGATTCCCCAGGAGCCGTGGGCTCCCCCATCCTGAGTGAATCTGGCAAGATAATTGGACTGGTAGCCATGAAAGTGCCTCTCAACAGCTGGATGAATTTTGGCCTTTCCTGCGACAACGCCGCCCTTGAGCTTCGAAAAGTAAGACCTGCTTTACAAGCTTTAACCAACCTGCCGCGCAAACCCAAACTTAAAGAGGTGGCTCAAGATGCGGCTTTTCTTCGGGCCTTCGAGACCTTGCAACAAAAGCACATCGAATCGGCCATGCGGCAGCTCGTTCAGCTCACCAAAAAATACCCGCGAAGTGCTGAATGCTGGGCACTGCTAGGCCTGAGTGCCAGTTATTTGGGCGCAGCCCCAGAGGCCTTAAACTGTCAGCGCAAAGCCGTCGCTCTGGATCCAAAAGCAGGCCTTTATTGGCATCAATTGGCCCTCGCCAAATTGCGAGATCAAAAAGGCAACAAAACTCCTGAGAGCACTGAAGACCGCGAAGCCCTTAAACTGGCCACTGAACAACGACCCAATGATGCGCTAGCCTGGTTACTCCTTGCCAGCCGTTTCGTCAGAGATGGTGATCTTGGCAGCGCCGATGATGCCTTAAGAAGGGTCATGTTACTGGCACCTAACTACGCTCAAGCACATTATCTCAGCGCGTATATTCGCGGTCGAATGAAAGACTATGCGGGTGCCCAGACAGCCATCACCCAGAGTTTAAAACTCAACCCAGGGTACTCTGAGGCGTGGTTTTACCAAGGCATGATCTTTGATAAAAATGGCAATTCTGACGAGGCTGCCAAGGCTTACCGTAACACCGTGCGACTCCGCCCATCTCACCCTCAAGCTTGGAAGAATCTGGCTTATGCTTTAAAGAAAAGCGGCCGTTCCACTGAAGCCAAGGATGCTTTTCAAGAATACCAGCGCAGATCCACTCCGACGAAAACGCCCTGATACCGTCCTCTATCTGCCTCTACCGTCACGAAGCAAGCCCCCCATGTGACGCAGTCGTCACGAAGAACTGTTTGGTTCAAAGCTCTGACCCCATGTAATCAAAATCACCATGAGTAAAATATTGGTAGTCGATGATGAGCCGGATATTACCGAGCTAATTTCTCTGCACTTAATGCGCGAAGGCCATGAGTGCCTATGTGCCACCAATGGCCTTCAGGTCATGCCCATGGTCTTGGAGCAACAGCCGGACCTGATCGTCCTAGACATCATGCTTCCAGGGCAAGATGGCATGTCTGTTTTTAAGCGCCTGCGCACTGACAGCCGGACACGCTCCGTGCCGGTCATCATGCTGACCGCCAAGGCCCAGGTGACTGACAAAATCAATGGCCTCGAGTTAGGCGCGGATGACTACGTATCCAAGCCGTTCTCTCCGCGAGAACTGGCGCTGCGGATCACCGCCATTCTACGCCGCACGAAGATTGTCACGCATGTGTCAGAAGTGAAGACAGGGGCGTTCCTGATGGATCGCAAGAACATGAAGTTCTTCTACAACGATCAGCCGATTAACCTGACCACCACAGAATTCAAGCTACTTGCCGTGCTCCTAGAAAACACCAGCGCTGTCCACACTCGCAGTGAACTGTTGCGGGAAGTCTGGGGCTACTCGGATGATGTGGCCACTCGCACGCTGGATACTCACATCAAACGCCTGCGAGAAAAACTAGGCGATGCTGGCAAACATGTCGTCACGATCCGAGGCATCG
Source organism: Prosthecobacter debontii (assembly GCA_945869675.1). Taxonomy (GTDB): domain Bacteria; phylum Verrucomicrobiota; class Verrucomicrobiia; order Verrucomicrobiales; family Verrucomicrobiaceae; genus Prosthecobacter; species Prosthecobacter debontii_A. The sequence continues at coordinate 3,393 of CAMBPS010000194.1, forward strand.
GCTATCAATTTATCATCGAAGCACCCGTTGCTGCATGAAACTGTCGGTGATACTGATCGATCATGTCCCTCACGCTTGCCCTCCTTCTCGTCACTCTTGGCGCGTGGGCTCTTTGGCGTGAAAAAACCTGGCGTGAACGTGTCGGCAAGGTGACAAATGCGGCAGGTTTGCGCGACTTCCAAGCTGACGCACTTGCCACACGATTCACCAGCCTTCAGGATTCCAATCAATCGCTCCTGAAAGAAGAATACCTTCGGCGCCTGTTCGAGGCGCTGCTAAGTGAGATCCGCCAAGGTGTCGCTATCGTGGACAACCACATGCGTATCAAATTTGTCAATCGCACCCTGGCGCATTTGTTTCAGAAGAATGACATCCAACGCGGCCGTACCCTGCTGGAAGAGATCCAAGATCATCAGATCATCGACGTTGTCCAAAGTGCCCTCAAAGATCAGCGCCGTATCGTGCGTGAAATCGAATTCACGACCCTGAGCGGCAACAGCATGAACAGCCGCCATTACCTGATCGAAGCTT
>CAMBPS010000195.1 GCA_945869675.1 Prosthecobacter debontii
AAGCCGGTCTTCTGAACTAGAAGATGACGGCTTGATTTGAACCACTGTCGCGCACGATGAAACCAGAAACACCCTCACCGACATCGCTGCCCGACCACCTGACAGCGCCTATTTCCAAAAGGATCGCGACACCATCGAAAAGCGCTCCGGTCGCTGGCTCAAGGAATTGGCCCGCCAGAGCCAGACCACCGGCTTCGATCTCAATGCGTGGATTTCCGAATGGGAGGGAGACGGCAAAGGCCGGCAGACTCCAGGAAGGAATTAAAACAATTGGCGAACTGATTTTCCTAGCCAACACGATTATGCACCCTGTATTCTGCACCCTCTGTTCTGCACCCTCTGTTCTGCACCCTCTGTCATAAAGCGTTCACTCAAAGCCAGTTTTGCCCGGAACACTTTTTCACATAAGCAAATGCCCGACCTGACCATCAAAAACGCAGCCAGATCGGTCCTCAGCGAGGCTGGGGGTTCTCTGTCTGCTATGGAAATCACCCGTCGAATCGCAGACAAGGGTCTGTTCACTTTTAAGGTCGCTCAGCCAAAGCATGTCGTGCTGGCCACACTGAAAAGACACTCCATCAATTCACATTCATGCAGTCCTTCCAAACAACCGTGTTTCCGGGAAGTGGACGCTTCCTCGTTTGAACTAATCTGACTCCAAAGACCTTCCGCTCATGGATTCTTCTTCATCTCTTCCAACTGATACCGCATCGCCCATCGCCGATCTTCAACAGATCCTCACCGACGCTGGTGAAGATGTGGCGAAAATTTTTGGACCCGCACTCTCCACCTTCGCCGGCCCATTGGCCAACACGAAGAGTTCCAATGAAAAATACGCAGACATGGAGCGCCTCATCATGGGCAATCAAAAATAACCTTACCCTCCCCCATGATCATCAGTCGCCTCAGCTTTCAGCACATCTTAACCTATTACGGCAATCAGACCGTGGAGCTTCCGATCAGTGGAGAGCGAACGCTCACGGTCGTGGTGGGGCCGAACAATTCCGGCAAGACTTCAATCATTCGCGCCCTCAAATTCTGGTTCTACGGTGAAGCTGGGCTGCCAAGAAAAGGCGACCTACCACTTTTTCTTTGCAACAAGGCCAAAGCAGAAACTCCCACCGGACAAACACTCACAGGCTGGGTTGAAATCGCATTCGAACGCACCGGCCTACAGGGGAAAGAGACCTACTGTTTGCGCAGGACCATTGAGGGTAAAAAGGTCGCAGAAGATCGTTGGGAGATCCGTGAGGTTTCTCTGGCCCAAATTTGCCCAACCGCCCGTCCGCCCGTCCAACTCGATGAAAGCGGGCGGTTTCAGCGAATGATCGAAGGCATGGTTCCAAAGGCACTGTTTGACGCCTTCTATTTCAAAGGAGAGCCTCTGGATGGCAAATTGCTGGGAGATGTGGGCAGTATCCGACAGGCCCTCGGTCAGTTCCTTCATGAAGATCAGTGGAAGGAAGCCGAGGACGCGGCTGCATCCATTCGAGATGACCTTTCCAAGAAGCTCTCCAAGCTCACGGCAGCTAGTGTGGATCTGAATCGAAAGCTCTTAGAGGAGAGTCAAAACCAGGTCAAACTCGATGCCCAAAGAGTGGCCTTACTTGAGGAAGATGCTGGCCTACGGAAAGCAGAGGAGAGCTACAATCGGGAGACCGAGAATCTGGCGAAGCTCGGCGATGAAGAAGCGGCTCGGGAGGTTAAGTCTCAGCACAGCAGGGCGATTCAACGCCGCGACAGCGCCAAAAATCGGCTGTCACAGGCAGATCAGGATATTCTACGAGAGATCAACCAGTGCGCCGGCATTCCCTTCCTTGTAGGTGCTGTTGAACCTGTGAAGGCCATTCTCGCTGAGATGGAAAAGGAGAACATCCTGCCTGCTGACATTACTCCTGGTTTCGTGGACCGAGTGCTAGCGAAGAACACCTGCATCTGTGGCAAGAAGCATGACGACGATTCTCGGGCGCATTGGGAGGCCTATCGCAACAAAACCCTGGCAGCAGACGCCGGCGAAGGTCTGCGTAAACTGCTGGATTGGGTGAAACCGCGGGGCCCATTGTCGATCCAACAACGTTCGGACCACACCACTTCCGAACTCAAGCGTTTGACGGATTTTCGTGCCAAGGCCGTGGTCGAATTCAATGAGGCCATTGCTGCCGTAGCAGCAGCCGAGGAGGCCATGCAGGCTGTGCCAGTGGAAGAGATCGCACGCATTGGCAAAGCACTTCAATCCCTTCAATCAGAGATCAAAAGCAAGTCGGGCCGAATCAGGGTGATCGCTGACGCCTTGCAGGCCACTGAATACACCGCCAAGCGCCTCAAGGAAGACGTTCAACAGCTCAGCGCCAAATCCGGTGTGGATCAGAATGCTTTCAAACGTCTGTCTACGGCAAAGGATCGTGCTGACCGTTTGTTCAAGGCTCTGAGCTTTTGCCGTGGGCGATTGAGCCAGTATTTCCATCGAGTCCTTCAAGCCTCCGTGGCAAATTTCTACGACTCGAAAGCCACCGACGGCAGCAAGGCCCATATTGACCGACAGACGCTGCTGCCCTCCATTCAGGTTAAAGGGCAGAGAATTCACAACCTCGGCGGTGGTCAGTCCCAACTGCTGGCTCTAGCTTATGTGGTTTCCTTGGCTCGGCTTCGCCAAGACATGCACACTCAGATGGAGAAGCTCGGCGTGCGTCTGGGCAAGATTGATGACCTCTCCTTCTTCATGGACTCGCCCTTTGGTAGCATGGAGAAGCACTACAAGGAAGCGGCCGTCCAATTGGTGCCAGGATCTGCGCGACGGGTCATCCTGCTTCTGTGGAAGGAAGAGTGGGATTTCGCCCGTGACTTCTTGGAGGAGCAAGCAGACCGCATCTACGCCGTACAGTTCTCAACCTCTCCAGACGACCTGAAGAAGATCGGGAAAGAAGCCAGAACCTACCATTTCGCATCAGGAAAAAAGGAGCTGATTAAGTCCCTTTCCGCCGAAGATGATCAACCCCACAGTGAACTCTTGAGGATCCAATAATGGCTGTCATCCGCGTCCCAGAAGAAGCCAAAACGCTTCTCCCTCTTTGCCGAAAACATGAGTCCGGCCCCACCGAGCAGGCAGGTCCACCATGCTTTGAAACCTACGCCGATTTGATCGTCTTTGCGGCTTCCTATGGCTTTGCTGAAATGAATGGCAGAGCACCCAATCGGAAGTCGAAATTCCTAGAACGACCCAACCCCATTGATCTGGGAATCTTCAAGAACGATAAAAGGTATCCGCAGATTCTCCTGATCGCACTGGCCACCTCGAAAGATCAGAATGTGGTCCGTGATGAGGAGACCATATGCAATCTCATTGAGGATTTTGCGTCCATGGGGTGCGGGCGTCTTGCCAGGGAACTTGATCAGAAGATCGGATGCTCAGCACATCTGGTCATTGCCAACATCCTGGTCAACAGTTCACTAAGCGCTGATGAACTGAAAATTTGACCATGCTCGCAGATGTTCCATTGAAGATCTCTTATCGCTCCGGAGGGGACGACTTTGCCAAGGACTTTTTTGTTCCATGCCTGGAGCAAAGCGTCCTTTACCGGCGCTGTGCGGGATACTTCACCAGCTTTGGATTGGGGATCGCGGCCCGCGGCGTGGCGAGCCTGGCGTGTAGAAAAGGCAC
>CAMBPS010000196.1 GCA_945869675.1 Prosthecobacter debontii
GATGCGTCCTTGCCTTTGCCTCCGATACACAGAAGAACAGCATCTACACCATGACCTTCTGTCCATTCGAGAACGGCTTCAGTGATGTTTGATTGATTCGACTGGATCACTCGTTCAGCCCCCATTGCGAGTGCTGCATCCAGCCTAGGCTGGAGGAAGTCAGTGGCCATAACACGGGCACCGCTTGCTTTAAGAAGACTAGTAGTCAGCAGGCCAACGAGGCCTTGCCCGATGACAAGCACGCGTTCTCCAAGTCTGCTGTTAGATTGGCGAACGGCCTCCATCGAGATGGAGGCCAAGGTCGTGTAAGCTGCTTGCGAGTTCTCCACACCATCAGGAATCCTCGAGGCGAGCAGATCAGGCACCGCGATCATTTCTGCATGAAAGGCGCATTCTGCACCACCACAAGCGACTCGATCACCGACCTGAAAGCGCGTATTCAATGGATCTACTGCGATCACGATGCCCGCTGCTGAATAGCCCAATGGATATGGAGATTCCAACCGGTTGCGCACTTTTTGCAAAGCAGATTTCCATCCAAGTGTCCTTGCTGTATCTACTACTTTAGCAACCTGATCAGGGCGGGCTTTAGCTTTGTGGAGCAATGACATCCGTGCCTGCTCTACCTTTATTCTCTCAGTGCCTGGAGAAATAACAGAGCATGTCGTTCGCACAAGAATGCCCCCGGGCGGAGGCGTGGGGATCGGCACCTCCTGAAGTTCTAGGCGGCCATCTTGATATTGTGCTAGTTGTTTCATCTGAGTAGATCAGTGATCACGATAGATAAGTCTGAGGCGATCCAGAAAATAGGCGGTGGCAAATCGGGTGTTATAACTGAGATAGCGTGAGAAGAGTCGTCTAGGCTCCTGTAATAGACGAACAAGCCAAGTCAGGCCTAGGCGTTGAATCCACGCTGGTGCATAGCATCGCAATCCTGCCACGAGAGTAAAAGCATCGCCAACAGCCAAGAAGGCTCCCTGATGAAATCGGTGACGATTCTTTGCGATCCATGTCTCCTGTTTGACTCCTCCAAGAGCCACCCAAATGAAATCGGCATGCGAGGCGTTGATGTCATTAATCAAGCGAGTTTCCATGGCCTCATCCCAAGAACCGAAAGGCGGAGAAACAGCCCCAACGATTTGAATGTTGGGGTTAAGCTCATGTGCTTTTGTCTGCAATCGACACAGACAAGCCTCTGTGCCGCCAAAGAAATAATGGCGTAGGTTTGGCGTTGAGTTAATCAGCGCGTATTCCATAAAGTAGGGGCCATAAACTCGGTCTTGAATTTCATGTCCCTCTAACCAAAGTGCCCATACAAGAGGCATCCCATCTGGCATGATGAGATCAAAAGAGCCTAGAACTTTAGCAAATTCAGGATTCGAGTAAGCTTCTCCGATCAGATGCGTATTGGCAGCGGCCACCGCAAGCGTACCTGTCTTCGCCGCAGCAGAAACGACAGCTTGAAACGCCGTCTCATAAGTCACGACATTGACGGGTATGCCTAAAATCTGGCCTTTGGGTATCTGCGAAAGCATGTGTGTATGTAAAACAAAAATAGAAGCCAATTAAACTACGCTGGAAAGAATGCCATCAAACTGATCCTGCCAGGATTTGACACTAGCTTCACGCAAAAGCCAAGAACGTCCGTTTTGACCCATCGTTCTGCGTTGTTCATCAGACATGGATTCCATCGAAAGGATATCTACAGCCAGTGCCGATGAGCTTCCAACGTCATGGAGTAGGCCTGTAACTCGGTGTTGCACAGTTTCAGTCAGTCCGCCGGCCCTTGCGGCGAGAACGGGTTTGGCAAAATCATAGGCCTCGTAAACAATCAGTCCCAAAGGCTCCCACCAAATAGACGGAGCAACCAGAGCACGACAATGTCTGAGCGCCTCATGCTTCGTGTTGCCCGAAATTTGGCCTAGGTACTCTAGATGTGGATTAATGGTAGATTGAGATTTTACCCAGGAAGAAAGCGGCCCCTCGCCAGCTATTTTGAGGGTAGGTGTTTTGGGGCCAAGTTGGCTTTTAAGTTCATGCCAAGAGGAAATGAGGGCGTGCAATCCCTTCTCAGGAATCAGGCGGCCAAGGAAAAGATAGTAACCAGCGTCGGAAGACTCAGGAGGATACGTCATGGCGTCCCATGAATGTTTTAGCGTATGAATCTGATGCGCCGGAATGATTCCACTTTCGATAAAGCGGGCTCTCATGAAGTCTGAAATAGCAACCCATGCTGAAACACTCTTTAGCCAACCACTACGTCGAAGCATGCTAAGCATCATGGCACAAACTGCACTGCGTGTGATGGATCCTTGCCAAGCGCCGGAGAGGATCTCATCAAGATGTTTCCCATGCAGTGGCCCCGATTGCGGTTTGCCTCGATAAAAGAGAGAGCCATCGACAGAAAAAGGTCGATAGTTATGCAGCATTTGAATCACTGGCAGTTTTTTTTGTACGGCACTTCGGTAGAGAGAGGGGGACCCTACTGGATAGATATTATGAAACAAAGTCGCCTGAGATTTAGTCTCACGGACTCGTTGTTCGAATCGCTCTTTTGAACTAGGATTGTAGAAAAAGCGTAAGGCTTGACTCGCTTTCCATGGCGCGTCAGATCCTGTCCATTCACGACTATCGAAGAAACAGCGAGGAACCTCATGACGCAGTTCAAGATGACGATGGATTTGCTCAATGGCTGTTTCTTCACCCCCTGACTGAAGGTAGCGATTAAAGACATGAAGAATAGTCATGCGTTGTCTGCTTTGATTCTGGTGAATTCTTCGAATGCGGCAATGAGACGCCCCATGGTCGCCTTTCCGCCAATGCTGACTCGAACAGTGCCACGAATTTGAGCTGATCGATCACGCAGAAGAATTCCACGTTCTTCAAACCAATCCGTCATGACCTTTGGATTTGTGGTATGCAGAAGAACGAAGTTTCCATGGGAGTCGTAACATTTAATGCCTTGTTGGCGAAGGAAGTCGATGAAGCATTGACGCTGTTGCTTGATCGCGTTGATATAATTTTCGATAGTGCTCCAGTCTTCAAGGGTAGCTTCTGCAGCTACTTGCGCAAAGGTGGTGAGGTGCTTTGGATTAGCGATACGCTTGACCGTATCGATAATGGCTGCATTGGCAATCAAGTGACCGACCCTCAGGCCGGCGAGCCCGCATGCTTTTGAAAAAGTGCGGACGATTACAAGACCGGCATAATCGTCTATCAATGGAACCGCATTTTCAGGTGCAAACTCGGCATACGCTTCATCGACGATAACCAAGCTGGATACAGAAGCAGCTGCTTGACATAGTTTGGCAATGGAGGATCGCGAAAGATGATAGCCTACAGGATTGTTAGGATTGGTGAGATAAATGACGCGTGGCAAATCCTGACGTATGCGGCTGATGACTTGTTCTAAAGGAAACTCGCGATCCCCTTCAAAGATAAATGCAACTACCTGACCTCCCCTTTGTTCTGCGACTGCACGGAAGTTATCGTAGCTCGGTGAAATAATCAGGACTTTATCACCTGTATTCACAAAACACTGCACCAAGTAGGAAAGCGCCATGTCTGATCCATGAGTGGCGAGCACGTTTTCTGCGACTACTCGATGATGTTGAGCTAATGCTTGATGCAAAGTTGCAGGGTCAGCCTCTGGAT
>CAMBPS010000197.1 GCA_945869675.1 Prosthecobacter debontii
GGAAACCGCCATACTTCTTGGCGAGGCACTCGGAACCAGCGCCCGTTTTTGGATCAATTTGCAGACCAGCTACGATCTGGCGAGAGCAGCTATCAAAAGGAAAACACTGCCAAAACAGAAGCTTGCAGCTTGAACAACTCAACGAGCCGCAGGCTCCTTCAGATCGCGTTTGATCTCATCCACGGTGAGCCGGATGTAGTTCACGTCCGTCTTCACCACATCCGTGCTTCGCTCCAGGAGTTGGATCTTCACGTCATGTGATTCGAGGCGTTGGCGATCCTCGTTGCGCAACAGTTCGAGGTGGCGAAGCGTGCTGGTGTGCACACCCCAAGCGGTGCCTCCGGCAATGACGAGTGATAGGATCTGCACGAGATGCCCGAGGCTGATGGTGGAATCATAACGTAGCTGAGTCATAGGCTGATGAGTTTGAGAATGGCGTCAGGTGTGATGAACCCAAGGGTGAAAAGGCTGCCGCTTCCCTTCACCAGACGAATGCGCGCGGTGATCCAGTCGCCTTCGCGTTCCTTTGCATCAGAGCTTGGATCGAGTGAGGTGTTGCCCTCGATGGTGAACATGTTGACGCTTCGCAGGGATGTCACGATGCCAGCATGGCCATTGGAGGTTTGGCCATGACGAGCCAGCCAGATGGCACCGGGGGTAGCAGTTGGGGAAAGAAGGCCCAGCTTACTGAAGTTGGTGGCACTCGTGACGCAGTGAGGTGTCATCGTTGTCTAAACGCGCATGAGCCTGTAGACCTGAATTCCTGGACGGTGGCACGACGCCGCCACACCGTTCCATGGAGCGGTTACGAGCCTGCCAAATTTTTCATTCGTCCATGAATCCCCTCAAACTATTGTTTCGCTACGGCCTGACTTCCTTGGCGCTGTGTGCACTTGAAAACACTGGCCTCTACAAGCCAGCTGCAGGTGAATCGGCAGCCCCCTCTTGTTTAAAGGCAAAAGACATCCTGCTTCGTCAGTTGGAACTTCGCGACAAGCGCCTCGCCAAGGCCACGGAACGTGCCCTTCGCGGCCTCGAGGGCAAAAGCCTAAGCCTTTTTGAGGAAGATCAAAATAATTGGACCAATTGGCGAGAAGAGTTTTTCTCCGATACCTCTAGCCGGATGCGATCCGCCTCGGAACTCAGCGAGGAAGAGCTGACGACCTGGACCGAAGAGGTTCGACTTCGAACTTCCTGGATTCATGGGCTCATGGATCATTGCCATCACCAGGACTTGACCGGCTTTTGGAGCGATGGCGGCGGTGGATACTTCAGCCTAGTCGAACAAGGTGACCAGATTCACTTTCTGGCAAGTTGCGCACGGGGCCCGACGCGGCATCTCGGTTCCATTCAAGGCACGGCCAAACGATCCGGTAAAACAGCCGTATTCACCATTTCGGAATTCGACGACGAACCGACCCAACTGGAATTCAGCTTCGTGCAGCCCTGGATCATTTTAAAAGGCACTAACACCGGACCTTATCATGGAAATAGCGCCTACTTCGATGGTCACTATGTGAAGATCGCACCACTCTCGGATGATGAAAGGCAGGTCGTCATTCAAGCCACTGGGAAGCAGCCTTGATTGACGTTTTCTAGCGCTGCGCTCTCGAATAAAGTTATCATCTAAAAACGCAAAAAAGCCATTTCAAGGCAATGGCTGCTCTGAACGCAAAGCGATCCATCCGCGAAGCACTCTGTAAAGAACCCAGATACCAATGATGGCAATCCCCAGAGGTGCAGTTAGAAACCCAATCAAGACCAGCATCAAGGGAGCAGAAATCGTAAAGACCAAAACACTCCAGAGCAGTGCCCACCAGAACGTGCGTATCTGCCAACTGAAATGGCTCTCAAGCCAGGTGCCGGCCACCTCACGACGCCTGGCATAGTTCATCACCAAAGCCACAATGGAAGGCACGCCAAAGATAAAGCTTGCTACAATGGTGACCGCGCCAGTCACCCCAATGAGCACGGAGATGAGGTGAAGCGCGTAAATGACGTGCGTGTAGGTGACGAGCGATGGATTTTGAACTGGGATGATTTGGCTCATGGCGGCAGCAGCGATCCAAACAGGGTGAACATTTGAATGCGTCTGAGCAAGCTGCTATTTCAAGTGAATTCCAATGCATGGGTTACATGCGAAATAAGATAGCTCAGCAAAACCAAGGCGGACTTCTTTAAAGACGAGCAGGCCGCATTGCAGCCAGGGTTGTTCGATCACTTGATTGATTGAGTCTATGCAATGCTCAAGCCATTTTCATCAAACATGCTCTTGGGCTTCCTTAACGAAGTCATTCTCAAAAGCGCTGGCATAGGCGTTCAATTGTGAGGCACTCAGGTGCAGCCTTTGTCCATGCTTTCTCCAATTCTGAAGAACGATCATCATCTCGCGCAAAATACCGACAGCCTCGTCTGCCTTCAATCCAAAGCGAGGCGAAGCCTTGATTGCCAAATCGATTGAAGGATCATTGCCATCCTCAGAGATACTGGTTTTGTTGATGCCTGCTCGTTCGATTTCAGGAACCGGGTTTACATCGTAAGCGGGCGACAGTGACCAGCGCCCCGAACGATGCATCAGAAAGCCATGATTCCGAAGGTGATCGTCATAATTGCTTGCGAGCAATGAGAAAACCATGCGCCGCCATAGTTCTCGCAGGTCACCTGAAATATCGTCCCCGAACTGACGGATGGCATCCGCAAGCATGGTATAGCTGCCCGCTTCTCCAATCGGCAGACCAAGGAGGCTGGAGGCGGAGATAAATGGAATGCGGGATCCTTGCTCTCGGTCAAAGCGCTTGATCACGGCAACAGCATAGCCCCCCACGGGCACCAGCTGATGATCTGCCGTCCGAATGCCCGAAGCACGCGCCAAACTCAGGGCGAGAATTTCCCCGGCAGCCATGTCACGCACGTCGTCAGGCTTTGGAAACTTCGCGATGCCGAGATTTCCATCCGGCAGAACCACGGCTGACTTGGGACGCGCGCCACCAAGAGGCGAGCCCTGTACCAGCAGGAACCTTAGATCTTTGGCTGTTTCCGTTTCACTGTGAATTGCCTCGGTGGCACGGAGCAACGCTGGCAATTGGACGAGAGGAGGCAATTTCCCAGTTCCCTGCGTCAAAAAGGTTTCTTCATACCCCCTTTTAAATCGAAGAGCGCCTATTCGGGAATGGTCGTCCAAAGCTAAAACGTAATCGATTTCCTGAAATGGACGCTGTTCTAAAACCCCCTTACGAACCGCTCTCTCGATGAGAATTTTCCCCCAGCGATCCGGGCCGCAATCCTGAATGGCTCCAAACAGAAAGGGGCTGTGCATCACACCGCGCTGCAGAGGTATCGACGTAGGGTCGATGGCAAAGGCTGATTGCCTCGCCAACCATTCGGCAGAATACTCAAAGGACACGGCCTGCCCTCGACCTGCAGAGTAAAGTCGTCCGACTAGCTGAGTCGTGCGCTCCCATTCGATGTGCACTTCGATGCTCATTTTTGAACTGGCCTCCGAATGCGCTTGGGGAGTCGTTGTTCATCGAGTTCAAGCGCGAGATGATCGCTTGATGGAGCTGCCAAATCGCCAAGTCGCTGGTGCAATTGAAGGACAAAGGCAGCCGTTGCCATGGTTCCCATC
>CAMBPS010000198.1 GCA_945869675.1 Prosthecobacter debontii
CTGGAAGACCTACTCTGCGATGCGTTGCAGGTGAATGAGAGGGTGGCCGTTGCCACGAACCCCACTCTTACGCCACCGGTGATCCAGCGTTTGCTGGGATGCGAGGATCGCGTGACCCGCGCGCTAGCGACTAACAAACAATTATCGGAAGAGGACCGTGCGGTGCTGCTGCGGAATGCGGATGAGGAAACGGCTGTCAATGCGATAAAAAAATCAGAGTCGACTGCGCTGGTTGATCTAGGTGCAAAGCATCCATTCGACGCAGTGCGTGCGGTGGTGGCAGGCATGGCGGGAAGCCGGGCCGCTGTTCTGCGTCCGCGACTCGCCGCAGATGTGAGCCTGAAGGTGCGTGAAGCCGTCTGCGCCTGCCTGATGGGTAGACTGCGCAGCTACGATGGTAGGATCATGCGTAAGACTCTCGCCATTCTGTCGCGCAGTACCCATGCGAAGCTTCGTGCCAAAGTCGTCTCGGACGGGCGCCTGCCAGTCAATGAACTGCCCCGTTTGTGCAAGGATTGGTCAGTCCGCGTCAGACTGGCGGTTCTGAAATACAAGGAGGATAGTGTCGAGGGCCATCTGGGACTGTTGGATCACAGGAGGACCAGTGTCCGAATCAGGGCTGCTAACCTTGTTTTACGCTCTTGGCATCGCAACCTGCTTTCGAAGCTGGACGAGAAGGTTGCTTCGGACCCTTCCCCAAAGGTTCGCCAAGTGGCGGCATTCTCCTCAGCCACAAGCCTCAAGGTGCTGGAAAAACTCCTCCAAGACGAGTCCCCTGAGGTTCAGCAGGCTTTGGTGAAAAGAGAGGCTCCGCGAACCCTCAATTCCCTCAGCCACTGGCTAGCCCACACAGGCAACCAGACAAAATCCAATACCTCATGGGACCTGACGTCCAGCCAGAACCCTTATCGCCGTGCGATGGTAGCCGGTGTTTACCGGGCGGGTAAAAAAAGGCTCCGAAAACTGGCGGCCGACAAGTGCTGGTATGTGCGTGCGATGACGGCGAAGAACGGTCATGAGATTGAGCTGAATCTGCTGGCCAAGCTGGTCGAGGATCCGCATCCGATCGTGCGCGAACAAGCGCGAAAACGCCTGCCAAAAGATTGGCAACCTTTTCTCAAAGTAACAAACGGAGGTAAGCCATGACACCCACTCAACTGCAATCCGAACTCTCCGCGATCACAGGCCACGGCTTGATGCGCTCCGTCATGATCTGGGGACCACCTGGGGTCGGGAAGTCCGCCATCGTGGCCCAGGTGGCCGAAGGTCATTCCTTGCAACTGCTGGATCTCCGTCTGAGTCAGCTGGCACCGACGGATTTACGGGGATTGCCCGTGGCTGACGGCAAAGTTTCACGCTGGCTGCCGCCGGAGTTCCTGCCGAACGATGGAAAGGGAATTTTGTTCCTTGATGAACTCAACATGGCACCGCCCGCTCTGCAGGGAATCGCGCAGCAACTCATCCTCAATCGGCGTGTGGGAAATTATGAGGTCCCTGAAGGCTGGTTTGTCTGGGCTGCTGGCAATCGAAAGGAGGATCGCGCGGCCGTCTACGACATGCCCGCACCGCTGGCCAATCGCTTTCTGCATTACCATGTGGAACCGGACTTCGACAGCTTCCGCAGCTGGGCCGGACGCAGCGGCATTCACGAACAGGTGCTGGCCTTTCTCGCTTTCCGGCCCACGCTGCTGCACAAGCCTGAGGGTCGAAATCCTGCTTGGCCCTCCTGTCGCTCCTGGGAGATGGCCTCTGAACTGCACGAAAGAACCATGGCCATCGCCCCCGCTGTCGGGGACGGAGCGGCCGCGGAGTTCGAAGCGTTCTGTAAACTCTATTTAAAACTGCCAGATCTCGAGGCGGTCCTGAAGGGCTGTGGGGCAAAGATCCAGTTTCCAACCGAGCCGTCGTTGCGTTATGCCATGGTGATTGGATTGAGCACTCGTGCCGTCACGGAAGAGGCTATTCGCAACAGCTTTAGCTGGGTCGTCGAGCAAGCCAGTGCAGAGTGGTGTCAGCTCTTCATTCACAGCATTCATGATCGCGCCGCCGGGCGCGGCCATACCGGACTTCTGGCGTCGCTGCTAATGAGTGAACCACGCATGAAGCGTTTTCTCAAACATCTCATGACCGGCGCAGCCTCATGATCAATCTGGAAGACAAGATCTCCGCCTGCATTCTCCGCCTACGCCGGAAGACGCCTTTCTTTGGCTCATTGGCGCTGTTTTTGGAACAGGTGCTGGACGAACAGGTGCCCACCGCCTGCACCGATGGCTGGGAGGTGCGGTTCAATCCCAGATTTGTCGAATCCCTGGCACCGGCTGAACTTGATGCGGTGATGATCCACGAAATCCTACACGCCGCGCTTCTGCACATTCCGCGACTTCAGGAACGCGATCCACACCTTTGGAACGTGGCGGCCGACATCGTCGTGAATGGCATCATTCGCAAGCAGGACGGACTCCAACTTCCGCTCAATCCATGCATGGATGCCACGCTGGAGAATTACGAAGTCGAGGAGGTTTACGACATCCTGATCAAGCGTGGCGCACCGAAGACCATCACCTGGATCGGCGCTGATCTCCTTTTAGGCAGTGAAGGCGAAGGCTTATCCGAGAGCCGAAAGCAGGACATGGAGACGCACTGGAAACAGGCCTGGCATCAGGCCGTCGCCCTTTCACAGTCGTTCGGACATGGCAGCATTCCCCAGGAAGTGTTGCGGCACATGCAAAGCATCACCGATCCATTGCTGGACTGGCGTAGCCTGCTATGGCGTTTCATGGTGCGCACACCGGTCGATTTCACCGAGTTTGACCGGCGCCTGATCGGGCGTGGCCTGTATCTGGAATCATTGTCGGGTGAGACCGTTTCCGTGCGCATTGCTGTGGACACGAGCGGATCAATCGATGCAAAGGATTTGTCGCAATTCCTCGCCGAGGTTCGCGAAATTCTTCGGCTGTATCCGCACCTTGATGCACAACTTTTTTATGCCGATTCGGCTCTGCATGGGCCCTTTGATTTGGATGAGGAGTCGCTAACCAAACCTGTGGGCGGGGGTGGAACTTCTTTTGTTCCCTTTTTCGAGCGCATGGATGAGGAAATGGATTCCGGCGGCAACACCGTGCTCATTTACCTGACTGACGGCGAGGGAACCTTCCCGAAACAGCCACCAGCGCTTCCCGTGCTTTGGGTCGTCACTCCCGGCGGAGTGGACAGCAGGCGTTTTCCTTTCGGCACGGTGGCCCGATTGATATCTCATCAATCCAGCCATTACCCGTAAACACATCCCCCTGCTATCCCCTACCCTCTTAGGCTTGGTTCCATCATCGGCGACATCTGCGGTTCAACTTATCCTCCCGACTAACTTGTCCTAGAGTTACGCGAAGTTTCGCCCACCATGGATGATATGAGACGGTTCGTGATTCGAGTTTCTAATCACAGGATTAACAGGAATGGGTTCTGACCTGTAAATCATGTCTTTCTGTTTTCCTGTAAAATTGGGTCTCCAGTTGATTTGTTGTCTCCGACTCATACGGCCAAAGTTACTCTTCGTTCCACATCCCACGCCCCGTGGATTGTCTGCTAGATTCAGGAATGGCTGACTGCCGATTTGCATCCGTCA
>CAMBPS010000199.1 GCA_945869675.1 Prosthecobacter debontii
TCGTCGAGGCCGGGAGTATCAATTAACTCGATCTGGTCTCTCAAGATCGGGATCGGGGCATAAATCGTCAGCTTGTTGACGAGGTAGTGCAATGGCTCCTGACTGGTTGTGAATTTACGGATTTCGGCCAGAAATGCCTTTTTCCCAGCCTTACTGTCCCAGTCCTGTGCGCCAACCGGATGCGACTTTCCTCCTGCCACGACCCACTGCTTGGCCAGTGCAGGCAGATCGAATTTAGGCCCTGTGATGACGCGCCCTTCTTTGTCTTTCCGTGGTGGGCGTTCGTTGAAGCTGATAAACCTGTCGTAACGCTTTACGTCTGGGCTTTTTGCGTCCTCAGAATGATCAGCAGCCAATCGTTCCCACGCCTCCTTACTGATTAACTCGACTTCAGCGCGTGCCTGCGTGTCGTAGCGGAAAACTGAAATAGCTGCGGTCTCAGGGTTGGTGTCCACTCCCGCCAGTCGCTCGTCCGCAAGTTTGTTCACGAATGACGATTTGCCTACCTTAAACCGCCCGACCACGGCTACCCGATACCGCTCTGGAATCTTTGCCTGTTCCAATGCATCAGATAGTAGGTCTATTTGCTCTTTGAGGAATGGATGATAGGCAGAGATTTCCCTTTCCCGTGCATCGGTGAGTTGCTGTCTCAGCAACAAGATGCGGTCGCGGGCTTCGTGCAGTTCGTGGACAAGTAACATGCTCATGGTAATTGAATGATTAGAGTTTCGGCATCACGTCTGGATACGGCCCAAGAAAGCGTTCTCCATTAAAATGAATCATGTGGTCGGGGTCTTCGGCGATCCAGACTTCGGATTCCCAGGCGATGTGGGAGACGAAGCTCTGCATGGCTTTGCGAGTCTCGAAGGCGGTGACGAAGACAAGGCCCGCTTTGCAGCCTGCAAAGAGGTCTTTGAGTTCTTTGCGGCGCTTGCCATCTACAGGTCCGGCACTGGTGACGGCTTCAATCAGCAGGAGCCAATTGCGCTTTGTATCGTGGACAATAACGTCAGGAATCTTGGCGGCTGAATCCAGAGTGACCCCGAGGGCAGTTAAACCTTCGGTCTCTAAGTGGACGAACTTGTTTTCAGTATCGCCGATGTAGAGGACGACACCGCCCGGAGCAAACGCTGGGCAGAAGTGTTCGATGATGGACTTGATGAGGGGATTCTGGCCGCCAGGAGAAAGCGCGACTTGCGACCCATCAGGCAATGTCACAGGCACGCGGGCTAGATCGCGCTTCCGGGCGATCTCATGTTTGAGGCTTTCGCGGCTGGATAGGTATTCCTTCAAAGCGGGCAACCAATCGAGAGTGCCAACCTTGCGGAGCAGTGCGAGGGCGGTCGGTTCGATTTGATAGACGGTCTTGCCGCTGTTGGTCGGGCGATTGGGGTCGTCGGGATTGCGCAGCAGCAGGCCCTCCTCCACGAAGAACTTCACAGCGTCGTCGCGGATGGTTTCGCGTGTGTTGGGTGCGTAACGATTGCCGTAGGCGGTCGCGATGAAGTCGATGATTGGGGTGATTCCACGCAACGGAGCCTGCGCGTCGGCCCATGAGGCATCTGGCTGAAGGTCGAGCAGTGCAAGCAATGTATAGGCGGCGGTTTCATTCCGTTGCTTCGGGCCGAACTGCAAAGCCGTGAGTGCTTCGATGGTTTCGGCGAGCCGCTTTTTCCGGGCGGTGGCTTTGCGGCTAGGTTTATCGGCAGGCATGAAGATGTTTGGTGACGAGTTGATCGATTTCGTCCTGCGAGAGGTCGAGGGCAGCCATTTCGCGGCCCATTGCATTGAGAGTGTTTCGATCTGGATAGCTCAAGGTGCGAAGGTCAGTCGCATTCACCTGAGTATGACCGCTGAAGCGGCGGAAATACTGATCAACGACCGTCGAGTTGAGAAAGGCAAAGAGCCCTGCTGCTAGATGACGTTCCAATCCACGACCGCTCGCATGGAAGTAGTTCAAATGGTTTTCAAAGCCTACCCACTCTGTTTTCACCTGCTCTGGGTCGAACATACAAGCGACAAGGCGGCGACGTTCCTCTTTGGAAGTGAAGCGCTTCGTTAGCAGATACATGCCCGTTGGCACCAACCACTGCCGCGTCTCAGCATTGTCCATGATGGCATTAGGTTTGCGGGCTTCGAGCTTGGGCCAATGGACGGTGCCACCGTTGAAATGACATGGATAGAGGAGTGGCACGGTGCCGGACTCTGGTTCTTTGCGCAGTGCTTCTTTAAGCCGGAAGTCCACCACACGGCCCGTGGAAACGGTCAGTCCCAAAGCGGCGAGCGACGTGGTTAGGCCATCCATTGTTTCTTTCGCAGCGCCGTGACTGGAGCATGACGGAATGTGAATGAACTTCTCTACGTCGTTAGGGTGGACGATCTCGGCGAACGGAAAGACAGTCTCCGAGACCTCACCGCCAGTCTCGCCGCTGCTGCTGGAGATGATCAGTTCGCGAGGCTGAATCCGCCCCTTCACAGCATGGAAAATGATGTTCTCCTGCAATACGCTGTCTTCGCGAAAGGCAGCTTGGCGTGAATCGAAGACGTGGAGTCGGCGTAGTTCTAATTGGCTCAAGAAGTCTTCACGGAATGGGCGGAAGTATGGCCCATTGCAAAAACTCCGGGGCGTGATGCCGACGAGTTGCCCATCAGGAACTAAGAGGCGTTGAATGAGGGCGATAAAGCCGGTGTAAAGATTGCTGGTCTCGACTCCTATTGAGCGGAGAGCGCGCCTCTCGGATGAATCGGTGCTGATTTTGCGATACGGCGGATTTGCGATGGCTGCATCGAAAGCCGGTGGCAGCGTGCCAAAAAGATCACCCGCCAACTTCGCTGACATCTCCGCAATGAAATCAGTGGAGTAAATGGTGAACGTGAAAGCGATTCCCGATGCTCTGCACTTGCTCTGGCATTCGCGCATCGTCGTCTGGAGTGCATCGAGGATGTTTGGATCGACTTCGTAGAGCGTGGATTGAATCTCACTGACGCTTTCGCCCTTTTCGCAAACCATCCTCACGAAGGCGGCAGTCAGAGCCCCAGCCCCAGCGCCCGCATCCAGCAAGCGAATGACACTTGGAAGCGGCCCAAACATGGATGCCATGAAGTCCGCCGTCGGGGACGCCGTGAGGAACTGTCCAAGTTCCTCTTGTCGAGATCTTCCGTTGGTTGCGCTGGCGGTCATAAATGGGTGGCTTGAGTGTAACGTGAAGCACTTCTGAGCCGCTGTCACAATTTTTACCTTCGTAAGTTATCTTCCCGCGAAAAAAACCATTGCCAAACCGAGGGCAGTTCCGGCAAACTCTGGACCCATGCCGCAACCGTTGTCATACGACTCTGGGTTGGCGTGGGATGACCTCACGCCGGGGATCGCATGGGATGGTTTCGTCACAACCACTAGACCCAAACGCCCTATGGCCTCAGACAACCGCATCTCATTGGAAATCACGGCAGCACAAAAGGCTGCCATCGTCAGCGCCGT
>CAMBPS010000200.1 GCA_945869675.1 Prosthecobacter debontii
AGCAAGTGCTGGAGCTGGCGCTCATCGAAAACCTGCAGAGGGCGGAGTTGGATCCGGTGGAGGAGGCGGATGGCTATGCCACCTTAATTGAGACCTTTGGGCTGAAGCAGGAAGAGGTGGCCGAGCGGGTGGGCAAGAATCGAGCGACCGTGGCGAATGCCTTGCGATTGCGTGCCTTGCCCTCCGAAGTCCGGGATCTTCTTCGATCGAAACAAATCTCGGTTGGGCAAAACGGCCGTCGCACCCAACGGGGACATCTATGTCGCAGACGGATACGGCTCTCAGTTCATTTTACGCTTTAATCAACACGGTCAGTTTATCAGCAAATTCGGCGGTAAAAGCACCCAGCCGGTTAATCCAAGCAAGTTCATGCAGGCTCATGGTGTCGCCATTGATTCGCGAGGAAAGCAGCCGCTACTCCTAGTGACTGAGCGGATTCGGAATGAGTTCAACTGGTTTACCCTTGAGGGGCAGCATGTGCGCGGTGTCTATTTGCCCGGTGCCTATGTGAGCCGTCCTGTAATTCACGGACGTGAACTTTATTCAGGGGTTTGTTTCGGGGCAAAACCAAATGATTATCGCATGTGGCAGGGACGTGGTTTTGTGACCATTCTGAGTGAAGAAGACCGGGTGGTTTCCAATCCGGGCGGTCAAGCTCCTAGTTTTGAGGGGGGACAGTTGAAGGTCATGCTCCAAGACCAGCCGGTGTTTCACAATTGCCACGATGTCTGTGTGGATAGTCAGGGTGATCTTTATGTCTGTCAGTGGAATAGTGGGAACGTTTACCCCTACAAGCTTCATCGTGAAGATTGATTGGTTTTCTGTGAACGACTCAAGCCGTGCCAACCTGCGCTCTGGCAACTGATAGCTGGCAGACAGCTAGGGAATGAAACAGGAGATTGAATTTCGTGATTGCTACGCTGACAGGAGTGCGTCAATCTGCGCGCCCATGAGCCACTCTGTTTCTCTTCCCGACTCCAACGCCCCTTGGTACAAGCAACTCAATAGCTACCACTGGTTTGTCATCATTGTCGCCTCAGCGGCTTGGTTCTTTGACTGTTTGGACCAGCGGCTATTTTCCTTAGCTCGTGTGCCGGCGCTGGTGGAGTTGATGAAGCTGCCTCCGACAAGCCCTGAATTACAATCTTTTGGCAAGGTAGTGACGGCTTGTTTCCTGATCGGCTGGGGAATTGGTGGCATGATCTTTGGAGCCCTCGGAGATAAGTATGGTCGGGCACGCATGTTGACGCTGACGATCCTGATCTATTCGGCTTTCACTGGCCTGAGCTACTTTAGCCAGACGCAATTGGACTTCACTATCTTCCGTTTTCTCACCGGCATTGGTGTGGGCGGTGTCTTCGGATTGGCCGTGGCGCTTATCGCTGAAACGGTGCCGAGTGGTGCGCGAACGCAATGTCTGGGCTTATTGCAGATTCTTTCGACCGTCGGCAATATTTCCGCAGGCTTCGCCAAAATGGGCATCGATGCTCTGGAAGCCAATCACACGATCGTCGCGGGCTCAGGCTGGCGCTGGATGTTCCTCATCGGTGCAGCACCGGCTTTGATGATCATTTTTACCCGTGGCTACCTGAAGGAGCCTGAAGCTTGGCAGAAACTCAAGGACAGCAATCAGCTTCCCAAGGGGGGCATCTTTGCTTCTTATGGTAGCCTCCTGAGCAATGCGCGCTGGAGAAAAAATCTGCTGATCGGCGCGGTCATCGCCAGCACGGGGGTGATCGGTTTGTGGGCCATTGGTGAGTATGCAGTCGATCTTCAAAAGGTGGTCTTTAAGCAGCATTTCGAAAAACTGGGTGTCGCCGCAGATAAGATCGCGGGTGAGGTCAATAACGCCATCTCGGTCGCGTATCTCTTCAACATGCTCGGTGCTGCTGTCGGCATGACTTTGTTTACCAATGTGGCTAAAATGGGTCGTCGGCTGGCCTTCTTCTTGGGTTTCTCGGCAGCCTTGATTGCCACCTTCTTGGTCTATTGGAAGATGAGTGATCCTGTTTCGGCTCGTTGGATGATGTTCCTCATGGGCATGGCACAGCTCAGTGTCTTCGCAGGTTTTGCCATCTACTTGCCCGAGTTGTTCCCGAGCAAGCTGCGCAGCACGGGGACGAGTTTCTGTTACAATCTCGGCCGCTTTGCTGCTGCTGGTGGTAGCTTTTTCTCTGCTACGCTGACCTCGGGTGTTTTTGGCAAATTCGCGGCTCAGGATCCAGCTTTGCCATTGCGTTACGCGGCAATGACGATGTGCGCTATTTTCCTCCTGGGCATTTTCATCCTGCCGTTTGCTCCTGAAACCAAAGGTAAGCCTCTGCCTGAAGACTGAGTATGATGACGGCTGCTGAACTGGCTGCATTACCGTCTTTGCCGGTGAGTCTGAGTCCTGAGGCTCAGGCTCTCTGGCATACGAAAGCGGGAAACTGGGAAGAGGCGCATAACATCGCTCAGGACATTCATACGCCACTGGGGTCTTGGATTCATGCCCTTCTGCATGTGATCGAAGGCGATCAATGGAATGGAGACTACTGGTTTGCGAAAGCCAAGAAACCGTCTCGCGGACCGAAGGATGTCGATGCGCTTTGGGATGAAATGGCTGCCGTGGTGCTCTCCCGTGGATGAAGGATGAACCCGTGCAGATCGAGATTACAGACGAGCTGGATCTGCATACGTTTCAGCCCCGCGAAGTCAGTGATTTGCTGCTAGATTATCTGACAGAATGTAGGCGCCGAGGCATCTTGAATGTGCGCGTCATTCACGGTAAGGGCACGGGTGCCCTGCGGATCGGTGTCCATCAAAAGTTGGCCATGATGGAAATGGTCGCGGCGATCACTTGGCCCGCCAGCGCCCAGTCGGGTGGCTGGGGTGCGACCTGGGTTCAGCTAAACCTAGATCCGGGCATGGAAGATCGTTGAGTTGCGCCAGGGCTTGGTTTCACAAGGCTTCTTCGACTCGAAGCGGCTGTGTCTTGGGTGACACTGCCTGAGAGGCGAAAAGCCTTGTGGAATCAATGACGGATGTAAATCGGCGGTCAGCCATTCCTGAATCCAGGCTTAAGGCCTTGTGAGCTCGGCTTTGCCTGAAACAATGGGCGTGGCCGTGCTTTTTTCACCTACCGTATCGGGTAATTCCGCCAGATTAAAAAAACCGATCCCCTGATTGAGTTCTGGTCGGGTGATAAGCAGTCCGCTGAAGGATCCAGTGCGCAAAATCTTTGCATAGGGCAGCGTTGTGTCGTTGGGATCTTCATCACTGAAACTAAAAGTGCCACTCAGAGTCCCCGTTGCTGCGCTGAAGCTAAGCCTAACACTCTGCGGGTTTTCCAAGATCAGTGTCGGCATCACGGCGGTCAGGGCCTGAGTGATTTTAAAAGTCTGGTCTAATCGCGTGAATAAGGGGAGTCCCGTGAATCTTAGCTT
>CAMBPS010000201.1 GCA_945869675.1 Prosthecobacter debontii
CTTGGTTTCACAAGGCTTCTTCGACTCGAAGCGGCTGTGTCTTGGGTGACACTGCCCGACAGGCGAAAAGCGCTGTGGAATCAATGACGGATGCAAATCGGCGGCCAGCCATTCCTGAATCTAGCAGACAATCCACGGGGCGTGGGATGTGGAACTAAGAGTCACTTTGGCCGTATGAGTCGGAGACAACAAAGCAACTGGAGACCCAATTTTACAAGAAAACAGAAAGACAGGATTTACAGGTCAGAACTCATTCCTGTGAATCCTGTTTTCCTGTTAATCCTGTGATTAGAAACTCGAATCATGAACAGTCTCATATCATCCATGGCGGGCGAAACATCGCGTAACTCTAGGCAAGTTAGTCGGGAGGTTTAAGCCAAGCCTGACGCCTTTGCTTCAAGGTAAAGCGGGCTTGGTTTGATGACGCGCGCAGGCACACCTGCGACGATCATGCCGACCTCGGTGACTGATTTATTCACGACTGCATTGGCTCCGATGTGGGTCCAGTCTGCAATCGTGATGCCACCAAAGATTTTAGCACCCGGTTCGACGAGAACGTGATTACCGATGATAGGCACGTCTTTTTCTCCTCTGCCAATCCCTATGACCACGCCAATGTTCGTGGCAAAGTGGCTGCCGATCCGTGCGTCGTCATGAATGAGGATCGGGCCTTCGTGAGCCAAAAGCAGGCCGGGACCAATCACATTGGGCGGAATATGGATCCCAAGAAGTAATCGAGCGCTTTTGTAGCGATACTTTAGCCACATTCGAAGCGGCCACCATAAAGGTGAATTCCGGCAGTTATGATAGAACTCCAATTTTCTGAGGAGACGCTGAAAGAACCAGATCGGATCCTGTATAAGAAAGAGCGGCCCTTTACCATGACGGCCGAGGGCTTGACGATCGGCTTCAAGGTAGGCCAAATAATCGAGCTTTGATCTTATCAAAATTCTAATAAACGCGTATATTCAGCATTTGAGTGAATCCGTCAAGCCGGTATAAGGGGCAGATCTACCGTTTCTAGAATGAAATATAAAAGGCGCAGGCCTTTCGACCTGCGCCTCGATTTATCAAAGTATGTTACCAGCTCACAGCGCGGCTGTAATCTACGTGGGCGCCTCCTCCGAGATCCGGGGCGAACTCGGTGTAACCCCACCATGGATCGATTTTTTCCTTGCGGTAGTAAGGTGGGCGATAAGTATTCTTCCAGGTTGGTTGTGGGAAGGTGGCGATTTCATAAACGCCGTAACCGGCACGAACGATGGTGCGCTTGATGCCTTCAACAATGAAGTCAGCAGCTGCGGCGTTGGCACCGTCACTGCGGTTGCTGCGCTGCCAGACGCTGAAGGGTTCGGTGAAACCATACATGATGTTTCCGAGACCACGGCTGAGCTTGCGGCTCCAGTTGTAGTGATGGCCGGGAGGCGACTGGATGTCTGCCATTGCAGCAGTGCACAGCGCGCAGAGCGCGAGGATGGAAAGGACAATACGATTTTTCATGCGGAATTACAGATTTAGCCAATGAGACCCCAGTCTGGCAAGAACGAATCTTCTTTTTTGTGATCTAAGGCTACTTTTTTGGATTTTTTTATCGAGTTCTTATGATTTTCATGGTCAGAGCGTAGTTTCAGTAGGTCACAGCGCGAGCGGTTGATCTTCGCCGATCACTTTGACCTCCATTTCGAGTTGTACTCCTCGCTCGCGCTGGGCCACTTCTTTGATTTCGGTGACTAGATCTAGCACTTCACGTGCAGTGGCTCCGCCTTGATTGACGAAAAAATTTCCATGCACCTGCGAGACAATCACTTGGCCGACACGTTTGCCTTTCAGTCCGAGTTCATCGACGAGCTTGCCTGCGCCACAGAGTTCGGGATTTTTAAACATGCAGCCTGCACTGGCACCGATGGGTTGGCTGGTCCGGCGTTTGATTCGGCTGGCTTCCAGACCTGCATCAATGTCAGCAATCGGCGCAGGATGCCCCTTCAGCACGGCACTGACGATGTAGCGCTCTTCAAATTCGGCGATGCTGCGATATTCATGCTGGATTTCGGCCAGAGGCTTTTCTTGAAGGCTACCTTCAGCGGCGATGAAGCGCACGCTGACTAAGTTATCCGCCATTTCCACCCCCATAGCTCCGGCGTTCATGCGGATGGCACCGCCGAGGTTGCCTGGCACGCCTTCCATCCACTCCATGCCGCCGATGCCTGCATTGCGGGCTGCACTGGCGATTTTTTTTAAACGTGCCCCAACTCCGCAAATGAGCTGTCCATTTTCCAGGCGGACTTCTTCAAACTCGCCCTTGCTGGGGTGAATCACCGCACCGCGAATGCCGCCATCTTTGACGAGCAGATTGGAGCCGCGACCGATGACTCGGATCGGCACGCTGGCGGAGCGCAGATAGCGGACAGTTTCGGCAAAACCTGAGATCGTCCGCGGCTCGATCCAAAACTGGGCGACACCACCAATCAGGAAGGTTGTATGGCGGCTCATGGGTTCATACAGCTTGGCGCTACCGCCTCCGTTGGCTTCAAGGATTTCCCAGAGCTTTTCCAGCACTGGCAGATCACGGGCGATGCAGCGACCCACTTCATGGACATTGCCTGCGCCTAAAGTGATGAGCAGATCTCCTGGACGCAGTGCATTGCCGACTTTGTCTCTAGAAATGAGCATCGTAGGCGTGAATTGAAAGCTGGCCGTCGGGCGGACAACACCACGGGCTTGGTCGTGCTGGCGCACTTCTTCCACGATGGTGTTGCCCGTCACACCGGGCAGCGGTTTTTCACTGGCTGCATAAATGTCGGTGACAAAAAGTTCGTCCACATCGTCAAAGGAAGCGCCGAACTCTTTTTTCAAAAGTTGCGTGCGGCTGTAGCGATGCGGCTGGAAAACACAGACGATCCGATTTGGTTTGAGACCTTTAGCCGTGGCCAGTGTCGCTGCGATTTCACTCGGGTGATGGCCGTAGTCATCCACCATGGTGAAGCGTTCACCACTGTGCCGAATTTCGAAGCGGCGCTTGGCACCACGGAAGGTTTTAAGAGCGTGTTGAATGCTTTCAAAACTGACACCGACCTTGCTGGCTAGGGCAATGGCGGCCAGAGCGTTGCTGACGTTATGTTTGCCTGGGATACCTAGTGTGGCCACGCCTAGAAGCTGGTCTTTATGATACACTTCAAAGTCAGAGTGATCCGGCATCATTTTTAAAATGGTGGCCGAGAAATCGTGCTCGCGGCTCCAGCCGTAGCTTACAG
The DNA here is from genome assembly GCA_945869675.1 of Prosthecobacter debontii. GTDB lineage: Bacteria > Verrucomicrobiota > Verrucomicrobiia > Verrucomicrobiales > Verrucomicrobiaceae > Prosthecobacter > Prosthecobacter debontii_A. The sequence goes on from CAMBPS010000201.1 coordinate 3,252, forward strand.
AATGCTCAGTGCTGCCGCAGACTTCTTGTGCCACGGGATCTTCAGCGCAATACACCCAATAACCGGGTGTCTGACTGAGTAATTGGCGGAAGACCGTTTTGATGGCCTCGATGCCATCATAGAAGTCTAGATGCTCCGGCTCAATG
>CAMBPS010000202.1 GCA_945869675.1 Prosthecobacter debontii
TCATTGACGGCTATTACAATACCCAACGCCTCCACTCCTCCCTCAACTACAGAACCCCCAATCACTACGAGGCCGATCTCGCCCTCGTAAACTAAATCATTTTTGGTCCAATTATCCGTGGCATCTCAAGGCGCCGGAAACGATCACTCGATCCCAACGCAGCGAGGCATGATCGGCAGAAAGAAAATACTCCCATTTTCCTTGTGGGTTTTCTTTGGCCAGCCATTTCACGAACTGAAAAGCGCGCTCCATCATGCCGTCGGGTTTTGGAATGCTGACCACGTCGCTGAAATCCTCGCCAGTTGCGGCCTCCAGACGAATTTTACCGAGGAATTTATCATCGTCTGGCGCGGGCTCTTTTCCGAACTTCCCAAACCACCCATTGGCATAATGAACCTGAATCGCGTGCAATCCGTAACTATTCAACATTTCAAAAAGCCCGCCACTGTGGCCCATAAGCCAGATGACCAACTTTCCCTGAGGCTGTATCCGGGTATCCACCGAAGCGTTTTCCTCGTCCGCAGGCTTACCTTTTTTCTCAAAGACAAATTCAATCTCTGGATGCGCCTTGGCACGAGGATCGATCTGGCTCGCACGAGCTTTTAATAGATATCGCTGAGGCTGTGGATCACTCAACTTGAGTGGTTCATCAGCGGCATGAAGAGAAAGAGCAAAGATCAAAAAGAGTAGTTTTTTCATAAGATTGGATTTCAAATTAAAGAGTTGTCGTTGCCTGGACCCAGGCTGTTTCACCACAAAAAAGGCGAGCTTCCTCTGCCAAAGCAGCCGCTTGGACATCGGTGCTCGTGATTGCAAACATGGTTGAGCCTGAACCTGACATCAAAGCAGCGCGCACACTATTTTGACTGAGAAGCCAGCTTTTCAGCGCAGGCAATAGTCGGTATTTCTCAAACACTGGCCGCTCGAGATGGTTCACCATTTCACCCCAAGGACAAAGCTGTGGAGCATAGAGCACCCCCGGCAACTCTAGCGAGGCTGCCCATTTCTGATAGGCCCATGGCGTCGGAACAGGAAAGGCAGGCTTAATCAAGACAATGGGCAACTTCCAGGAAAACTCAGCAGGAGTCACCCTTTCTCCTCGCCCCGTGCCATCAGCCGCAGCTGTCTCTAGCAAAAAACATGGAACATCAGAGCCAATACTTGCAGCAATTCTCAACAACTCCTCGAGACTTAATGGTGAACCTGCGAGATCATTCGCGGCGCGCAACACAACGGCAGCATTGCTGCTACCCCCACCAAGCCCAGCCCCATGAGGGATCGACTTTTCCAAATGGATCTGCCAACCAAAAGACTTACCTGTTTGAGCCTCAAAAGCTCGTAAAGCTTTGCAGACAAGATTGGAATCATCCACTGGAATCCCAGGCACATTGCAGCTCAAATCAATGCCAGCCGCACCCTCCGTCAAAGTTAAGGTCACGGTATCTGCTATCCCCAACTTTACCAATCGCGTGGCAACTTCGTGAAAGCCATCCTCACGTTTCCCCAAAATCTTTAACCAAAGATTGATCTTAGCAGGAGAAGAAAGAACGCGAGTATTGAGCATAGAAACAAAACGGGGCAATAGATCTGCCAAAGAAGGCTAGAGAGAACGAATTGAAAACCTCTTTCATGCTAAGCACCCCAAAAGCGCCAACATTCTCCCTGTTCGACCTTTTTCAACACGATACGAGTAATAGCGGCTAAGATCGGACGAAGTACAGATCCCGCAGTCTGCATAGTGCTCAGGTGAAATCCCAGCAGCTAGGCAGCTCTCACGAATCTGATTGGCAAAGTCCACCTCATAAAGCGGAGGACGAATGCATGGAGCTAACTGCACCCGAATATCTTCAGGGCGTGAGCCAAAGTGATCGCTCATCAGTCGAATACCTTCCGCAGCAATGCCAAGCTCCGAACCTTTTTTCCCTGAATGCAAAACACCAAAAGCGCCGCTCTTAGGATCGACCAGATAAATGGCGCCACAGTCGGCGACATAGATTCCGATGATGAGTCCGGGTGTTGCCGTTATGATACCGTCGACTTGCGGGACGGCGCCAGACGGAACATCTCTGATAACAGCCACACCTTTACCATGCACCTGCTCAGCAATACAGAGTTGATCAGATGAAAATCCCATTTCCTCAGTCTGGGACTGATGCCAGGCCCACAGACGCGCGACCACTTCTGCGCGCTCAGCATCGACATCAATAGCCGGATGCCTGAGGGTAAAGCGATGCTTAAAAGCTGGCAACGCCTCCAACAGCGGAAAATTCATCCATGTCTGATCATGCATAAGCCTTGATATTGACCTAAAAAATCAAAGGCGCATGGAAGAATCCATGCGCCTTTGATTTTAAACACAATTAAACAACCAAGCCAAATTAGCGAACCAATGCGGCTGCATCGACCGAACCATAACTAGACATGAAAGAGGCGGCGTCATTGGAGGAAGTTTCTGACATGGCGTCAGCGATCTGCGACTGGAGTTCGTCGCGGAGACGGCTCACGAGTTCCAGGCCTTTGGAAGTAACACGCACAAGAACCTTGCGACGGTCGTCGATTGCATGTGTGCGCTCCATGTAGCCGAGTTTTTCAAGGCGGTCGACTAATCCCGTAGCAGCTGCTGTGGAGTGCCCCATCTTACGGGCAATGTCAGTCATGGTAAGGTCCTTGGACGTAGCCAAATAGCCTAGCAGGAAGAATTGCGCAAAAGAGATATTATCCCGATTGAGTTCTCTGGATAAGTTGAGCAAAAATTCGCGCTGACTAAACAGAATGAAATCTGCCAACTTTGCGTGGTCTTTAGCTAGAGGTGAAATGGGTGGGTTTGTTGACATGACAGAGAGCTATGGTTATCGAGAAGGTTCAGTAACTATCGAAATATGTTATAGATAAAAGTAAGTTCAAGTGAATTTCATAGAATTCATAACAAAACTCAAGGCTTAGTTAAAAAATTCTCACAACCGATAAATTAACAACTCCTTACTATCAACCGTGATCGATGAAAAACAAGTTATTTTTATCATAGTAATCCATTGACGAGTCAAAATACCTCAAAGCGACTCTTCATGAATAGCCGGAAATGTTGAGTAAATCAAAAGTCCCAAAGCCCAAAAAAGACACCTAATCGCGTATAAAACAAAAAGCGGGTCCCCATGAGAGAGACCCGCTTCTGATAAAATTTAATCGAGAGTAGTGACTACCAGCGATCGCCGCCGCCACCGCTGTCACGGTCACGACCACCTCGTTCCCACTTCTTACCGCCGCCGCCGCCGCCGCCACCACCGTAGCCGCCGCCACCACCGTAGCCGCCGCCGCCACCACCGTAGCCGCCGCCACCACCGCTGCGTCCGCCGCCACCACCGCCGCCACCACCGCTGCGTCCGCCGCCGTAGCCAC
>CAMBPS010000203.1 GCA_945869675.1 Prosthecobacter debontii
GTGAGTTTGACCTACAATGGCTCGACCACGGTTCCCACCGATGCAGGAAGCTACCTTGTGGTGGCGAAGGTCAGCGACGCCAATTACCAAGGCACCGCACTCGGTACGCTGGTGATCAGAAAAGCAGCGGCCACCGTCAATCTTGGCAATTTGAGCGCCACGTATGATGCCACGGCGAAGCCTGTGTCATTCACCACGGTCCCGGCTGGGCTCACCGTGAACGTGACCTACGATGGCTCCGCCACAGCACCGACTGCGGCAGGCAGTTACGCGGTGGTCGCTGTCGTTGACGATGTGAATTATACCAGAAGATCGACAGGCACTCTCGTCATCGGCAAGGCGACCGCCTCGGTCACCCTGGGTGGTTTGGCGGCCAGCTTCGACGGCACCGCCAAGGCGGCCTCGGCGACTACGGTTCCAGCTGGGCTTAACGTCTCACTTACCTACGGTGGTTTCACGACGGCTCCGAGCGCTATTGGAAGCTACGCGGTGGTGGCGGCCATCAACGATACCAACTACCAGGGAACGGCCTCTGGCACGCTCGTGATCGATGCGGAGGTTGCGCCGACGATTGCCCTAATGTTGGCAGAACGACATGGACTAACAGAGCAGAATGCTGCGCCTAATGCCGACCCCGATATGGATAGTGTTCCAAATATTGTTGAGTATGCCTTTGGCAGTTGCCCGGTGCACTCAACGTCGTCCCCCCAAACAGCTCAGTTCCACACCGAACCTGGTTTCATAAGTTTCTCTGTTATTGTTTGCAACGACCCGAACTTGATCGTGAAACCCGAGTTTAGCTTGGATTTGAGCACTTGGTATATGGTGACTAGCCCTGAATTAACAGGCGTGTCGCAGGATGGTGTTCCCGCAGGATTTACGCGCCGTGCGTGGAAGATTGAGGGCAATACGCCTTCGGTGTTTCTTCGCTGGCAGGTGACTGAGGATAACGACTAATGCTCATTGCAGCACGCTTTCAATGCTATGGTAATTGAGCTTTTTAAATCCCCAGTTGAATTGCGTGATTCCGTGCGATCATCCTCAGTTTGCGGACGTTTTCTGAGTGGAGCGGGCCCTGCGGTGGTGTGGGTGTTAACGCTAACGCTAACGATGGGGGCCCTTTTTGGGCCAATTGTTTCGGATGAATCTGCGCGCAGGGGGCAGATTCTCTCCGTGCCTCTCTCCTCGGATGTGAATTCTGGGTGCGTCATTTCGCAACCGTTACCTGCTCTCAATTCTGCTTTGGAAAAGGCGAATCGCCGGTTGGTCGATCAGGCACTTTCCCCTGATTTTTCACAACGTCTGAAGCAGGTATTTGGGGGGGCTGGCACCCCTAGCGATGTCTTCGACCAGCGCACCCAATTACTCCAAAAATCTTTGATTGCTGATCGTGGCTTTAAAATTGACGTGGAGTTACGGAATCCTAGCGAGATGCCAGGGTTGCTCGCGGCTTATGCCGCCAAAGGCCATACCAATAGCGAACGAATTTATTTTAATGAGTCTTGGGTTGAAGGCGCCGGCCCCGGATTTTTAGAATTGGTGATGCTCGAGGAGGTGGGTCATGCAATTGACCGCTTTTTAAACCATGAAAACGATAGTAGCGGTGATGAAGGCAACGCTTTTGCTTTTGCCGTTACCGAAGGTGAATGCAGTGCCGAGAGTTTCCACAAAGACCGCTTGGTGCTTTCAGACCACCATGTGCTAATGATTGATGAGATCGCCGTTGCCGTCGAGGCAGCGACCCCTTCCTCTTCTTGGACGGTTCAGACCACTCAAACCGATTACTTTTTCACGGATTACACCGGGACAAATCTAGCTCAAGGGCAGGCAACCTTTGATATTTCTGGCAGCCCCGGCGTTGAGCAAAGTTACGCCGATGATATCTATGAAAACTTGCTATTCAGCAATGGTTCCAACGGCGGACCGCGTAACTTTGACATCAAGCAGGTGGATCTCGCCTACAATGCGGATTTCATCATCTTCAAGATGTCGGTGAATGGAATCATCAACAAGGGCTATTATTACTACGAGCTTGAAGGCGATAGAGCAACAGGGGACACGCGGCCTGATTTATGGGTGCAGTATCTTCATAACGAAGATAACACTTTGACTCAAACTGCATGGACCAATAATCAGGGTCGCTTTTCGATCTATCGTGACGGCAATAATGACGTCGGTGGTTCGAACATCACTACATCGAACTCTAGCAGTGGAACTAGGGGAGATGGCTACGAAACCAATGTTACCCTTGCTTCGGAGGATACGTGGTATCGCGTCAATGGTGGACACCTCGAGATTGCGATTGCTCGTAGCAAGTTGGGACTGGGAGCGGCGTTGGCAAGTGCAGGCGTGCGTGCATGGGCTTCTCAATCCAGCTCCCTCGGTAATGATAAATTTCTTTGGCACGACCAAAATGCGACAGGTGACTTGTCAGGTGCATCGTTTGATAACACCAACACCGCCGATACAGCCACTTGGCCGCTTGTGGGGCCCGGAGTGGTGGAGACGCCGTCCTTAACCGTCTCCAGCATCACAGTGAATGAAGCATCGCCATTTGCGGTGTTCTCCGTCGGAGGAGTTGCCGGGCAAAAAGGGACTTTGGCTCTTGGCAACACGGCGACATCTGCCGATGTCAATGCGACGCTAGGCACCGACCTTGGCAATCAGCTGCAGACATTCAATGGGAGCATTTGGCAGAATTACACGGCCAACGCGGAGGTGACCATCCTAGCCGGCGGTGCGCTGTTGGTGCGAGTTGCGATCACGCAGGACACCATTTTTGAGGATGCGGAAACCTTCACGCTCATTGCCACCAACACCAGTGAAACCGCCGCAACGGGGATCGGCACCATCAAGGACGATGGCACGGGGAATATCTTTCTCACTGGAAATAACACGGCCACACCGAATGCTTCGAGCGATGCTGGCTACCCAGTCTTAGATGACGACCGTGCTTTAACCGTATCCAGTATCACAGTGAATGAAGGTTCACCGACTGCAGTGTTTACTGTCAGTGGCCAAGCGGATCAGAAGCTGAGCCTTACCCTTACCGATGGCACGGCAACTTCGGCAGATTACGGCCTTGGTCTGCAATACTTGGACGGCAGCACCTGGCGGACCTACACCGCTGGTTCTCTTGTCTCGCTCAGCGGCACGGGCAGTCTGCTCGTTCGCACTGCGATCAAGCAGGATGAAGTTTTGGAAACTTCCGAAGCCTTCACCCTGACGGCAATCAACACGGGCCTCAAAGGCTTTGACGGCACTGGCACAATCAGGGACGACGGCACCGGCGATATCTTCAAAGATGACGGCACAAGAGAGG
>CAMBPS010000204.1 GCA_945869675.1 Prosthecobacter debontii
ACGGAGCCTTCGGACACTGGCTACAGTTTCCTTTATTGGGAGATGTCCGGCATGGGGCATGCACGTGGTTGGTTGGACCTTCCTCGCAGACTCGCCTCCTATCCCATCATCGGTGTCATCAGCTCTATTGCATGGGTGCCTGCATTGCTTTTGTCTCTGTTTGTGTGGAGCCGTATCATGAAACCATCCAGCGCATCAGCGAGATGACAACGCACACAGCGACAGCCAATGCGAACAAAACGGATGCAGAAAACGGCCCGAAGGTTATCTGTCGTGTCAGCAACGTCTTGCGCTCGCCGTCGCCTGATCTGAGCCGCCGATGAGGACAGGTCCCATTCTCGGCTAGTCGAAGCTCCCAGTTTCTCCCATCGGACGGCTGCGGAAGTCCGTGAATCCTTTGTGGACAATTTCAGGGGGCTGTGAAACCTTTCAGTTGTGTTGTCGGCCAGGGCCGCAGGCAGTGTCTCCATCTCTATCTCAACCGTGTCAGTCGCCGAATCTAGTCTTCCTTGCTCTTCTGCCGTCGAGGCCGAGTTGCGGGAGGATTTTCTCAAAACCCTGCAATGCATGATGCTGTCGCGAACGCTGGAAGAGAAGCTGGGCAGCCTCTACCGCGCTGGCGGTCGCATTGTCGGCGGAGTCTATCTGGGACGTGGCCAGGAGGCTTTTAGCGCAGCCGCAGGGATCCATCTGCGCTGGGGAAAAGATGTCTATGGACCGCTGATTCGGGATCAGGCAGGCCGAATCGCTTACGGTGAACCTATTTTGGATACCATGCGCACTTATTTGGGCGTGGTGACGGGGCCGATGCGCGGAAGAGATGGGAACATTCATCGGGGCCAGCCGCAAAAGGGGTACATGGCGATGATTTCTCATCTCGGCAGTCTGGTTTCGGTGGTATCCGGGGCTTTGTTTGCCCGTCGCTTACTCGGCACGCTCGGAGATACGGTTGGCGCGACCAGCATTGGCGATGGTGGCACTTCGACCGGCGCCTTTCATGAAGCGATCAATATGGCGGCTGTGGAGAAACTGCCGCTGGTGGTCAGCGTGGCAAACAACCAGTTTGCCTACTCGACACCGACCTCCCGCCAGTATGCCTGTGAAAATCTAGTGGATCGCGCGGTCGGATACGGCATCGACGGTCACTCGGTGGATGGCACCGATTTACTGGCTTGCTTGAAGGTCTTCCGCAGCGCTTTTCAGCGCACACGCGCAGGTCACGGCCCTCAAATGGTGGTGGGTAGACTGCTGCGTCTGGGCGGTCATGGTGAGCATGATGATGCCTCCTACATCCCGGATGTGAAGAAGCATGAACATGAGGGGCGCGACTGTCTGATCGTGGCGCAACAGCAAGCTATGGATCTAGGCTGGGCGACGAAAGCCGAGCTTGATGAGTGGCTCAAAAATGCCCGCCGTGAGGTCGATAAAGCCCAAGCTCAAGCGAGTAAGGAGCCGACGCCGGATCCGTATCGTGAAAGTTGGCAGGCCCTTTCGACGCAACGTTTAGCGGAGGGCATGGGACAGTGAGCCTCACCTATCTTGAAGCCATCCGAGAAGCGCAATTCGAAGCGCTGCGGCAGAACCCCAACGTCTTTCTCTACGGACAGGACATCAGCACCTTTGGCGGTGCGTTTAAAGCGACCAAGAATCTAAGCCGCGAGTTCCCAGGCCGAGTCTTTGATTCTCCGATCAGTGAGGATGCGATGATCGGCATGGCGGTGGGTGCGGCGATTGAAGGCGCGCGTCCCATCGTGGAGATGCAGTTTGCGGATTTCTCGTCCGTGGGATTCAATCAAATCGTCAATCAGGCGGCGACGCTGTTTTGGCGCACCAATACGCCCTGCCCGATCACGATCCGTCTGCCATCCGGAGGCACTCCCGGAAGTGGTCCCTTCCACAGTCAAAGCATGGAGAGCATCTATGCACACTACCCTGGACTGGTGATCCTGACGCCTGCAACGGTGGAAGATGCCTACTGGATGCTGTTGGAGAGCGTGGAGATCAATGATCCGGTCATCTTCTGCGAGCATAAGTTCCTCTATTACCATCTCAAATCAGAGGATTTCGGTGAAGCCATGCCCATCGGCAAAGCGCGCATCGCTCGACCTGGCAGAGATGCCACGATCGTGACCTACAGTGCGATGCTGCATGAATCCCTCAAAGCCGCCGAAGAACTGCGACTCGATGGCTATGAAGTGGAAGTCGTGGATCTACGCTCGGTGAAGCCGATGGATACGGATACCATCTTAGCCTCAGTCGCCCGCACAGGACGACTTTTGGCCGTCGGCGAATCTTTCCCCTGGGGCGGTGTGACGGCTGAGATCGTGGCCCGTGTGTCAAGTGAGGCCTTTCATCTGCTGGATGCGCCGCCAATGCGCCTCAACAGCAAGGATACTCCCATCCCGTATCACCCGAACCTGTGGAAGTCTCATCGACCCACCACAGGTCATATCAGCGCCGCGCTGAGGGATCTGCTACGGTATTAAGCTCAAGCTTCCCGAAGAAGAATAGCGTCCACATTGGAGCCATCATAAAGAGCATCACTCAGGATCACCAGTGGATCACCCGTTTTGATCAGTCCATGGCCCTGCAAAAGTTGGATCGCCTCACGAATGGATTTCTCCGGGTTGCCTTCGGCAAATTCCATCACGTAAGGCTGCACCCCACGAGCCGTCACCAAGGTGCGGCTGACATGCAGCTTCGGTGTCAGAGCAAAGATGGGCGCAAACTCGGGCCGCTGATGCGCGAGGAGATGCGCCATGACGCCGCGCAGGGTGAAGACGATGATCTTCGAGCCAGGGATGCTGTTGGCCAGCAAGATGGCGGCTTTCACCATCTTATGCTTGTTGGTCTTCAGCGGTGCATCACTGGCAAAGCGACCTGAAGGATAGTTTTGCTCGATCCGGCGAATGACGGTATCCAGCACCTCAACACATTTATCGGGATAACGTCCGACGCTGGTCTCACCACTGAGCATGACGCAGTCCACCTGCTCAATGACGGCATTGAAGATGTCCGTAACCTCCGCACGAGTCGGCACGGGATTTTCAATCATGCTTTCCAGCATCTGGGTGGCGACGATGACCTTCCGGCCATGGAAGGAACAACGCTCCACGATTCGGCGCTGGATCAAGGGCAGGTCCTCGATGGGGCACTCACTGCCGAGATCGCCACGGGCGATCATGAT
>CAMBPS010000205.1 GCA_945869675.1 Prosthecobacter debontii
CCCCAGCCACGACCCGCGCCCGATGATGTTGCGCAACCTTTACGGTATCGACCTCGGAACCTCAGGGCTTATTCTAAAGGCGCAGAGTCGCGAGGAGATTCTTGCGGACAAAATGATCGCACTGGCCTTTCGTGAGAATCGGGTCAAGAACCGCGACCTCTGGGACATCGCCTGGCTGGTGCAGCAAGGAGTTGCATTGCCCGTTCATTTCATTCCATTGAAAATTCAAGATCATCAGCGAACGAGCGCTGAATTTACTCAGCTCGTTGAGGAGCGATTGAAGGCACTGACAGCAGATGCGACGCCGCGAAATGAATTCATTGCTGAGATGCGACGGTTCTTGCCTGCAGCGACCGTGCGTGGCACACTCGAAAACCCGGCCTATTGGGATTTTCTCAATCAGACGTTGCGGGAGCAGGCATCGCTGGCCTTCAAGGCGCTCAAGTGAAGATTGTGAGAAGCGGCTGGGGCTGGCTCACCGATCCAAAAATTGTGCTCTGTAACGGCATTTCGGCTGCCTGACGATCTAGTCATCCATGCCAATTATCCCACACAAAACCCAAGCATCCTCCCGCTCTTCCCTTCCAGCCCTAGTTCCATTAAAGTAAAATGGGGATGGAGGGTCTTGAGACCTTGATACCGCGTCTCCACAGTGCTTCTGCGCGGGGTGTGCCTTGTCTTTTGAATAGCTCAACTTGATCCTCTTATCACCTGTCCAATCGAAGAGGGGGACGGAGCAGGAGTGCGTTGCCAAATTTCAGGCGTGCTGCTGGACCCGCCATTCACGTAGATGTTCTAGCGTGCCGGCGCAGCAGGGTTTTGATTGAGAGGGATATTTGGTTAACAGAGGATCGCATTTCTTGGATGGAAGAGTATTTGCGCCCTAAAAGTTGCAATTAAATCGATCAGTCATGAAATCAGGAGTGAATGAGTCATCGGAAGTCTTAATGCTCCCTTCAAGGTGCGAAAGTCTGAATTTGCACATGAACACCTTGATTTTTGATTGGCGTCGGATAAAAATGCTCCTTGGAAGAGTCAAAAATATGAATCTGGTATCCTTGGTGCGTTTTCATCGCAAAGCTGCAGAGCTTACACAAATCGAACTTGCTGAACTGGCCAACGTCAGTCGCAAGGTCGTGCAGTGCATCGAGGCGGGTGGAGATCAGGTGTCATGGAAAAATGTGCAGGCAGTTCTCACCGTTCTGAATGTGACACTGATCCCTGCCGGGCCGCTGGTTTCGCTGTGGCGGGAAAGCACCGAACCACAAGATCAAGAGGCATGAACATCACTGCTCCTGAGTCGAAGTCGTCTTCACGGCGGGCCAAGGTTTTCCAGCGTGATGTTCTCGCGGGACGCGTCGCTCAAGTGGAGTTTGGCCAATGGAGCTTCGCCTATGAGTCTGGCTACCAAGGGCCACCAGTTTCACTGAGTCTGCCCCTTCGTGCAGAGCCCTACCTTTTTGTAGATTTTCCACCGTTCCTGGATGGACTGCTTCCAGAAGGCTCACAGCTGGAGGCTTTGCTGAGGCAGCTGAAAATCGATCGACGTGACAGCTACCGGCAATTGATCGCAGTGGGGCAGGATGTGGTTGGGTCGCTCAAGGTGATTGAGGAGGACGAAAAATGAACCGCTGCCGGATCACCTTGGAGGAAATTCCCGACGGAATTCGCTACAGCCGAGCTGGCCTTAAACGTCTGGATCCACGCCTGATGGACATCCAACTCCTGCCATATACCTTGGCGCAGCAGTTGGAAGAAGCCGCAGCGCGTGCTGATAAGATGTCGGTGCAGGGGGTTCAGCCGAAGCTTAGCGCTGTTTTGCGAATCAAGGAGAGCCGCTTCGAGGTCGTTGACCGAGGCGGTCGGTTCATTCTGAAATCGTGCCCGCCACAATGGCCGGAGGTGCCTGCCAATGAGGCTCTGACGATGACTCTTGCTGAATCCGTTGGGATTGAGGTGCCCGTGCACGGGTTGGTAGAAGCGACCGACGGTTCGATGGTGTACTTCATCCGGAGGTTTGATCGTGCTGGACAGAGCGAGCGGCTGCCTCTTGAGGACGGTGCTCAACTGCTGGGCCATAACCGTGACACGAAATATGACAGCTCGATGGAGCAGGTGGTTGGCATGATCGACCGATTCTGCACGTTTCCGGTGATTGAAAAGCGCAAGCTGATGCAGCGGGTCTGGTTTTGTTTTCTCACGGGCAACGAGGACATGCATCTGAAAAATTGGTCTCTTCTCAGCCGTTCAGGGCGGGTTACGCTGAGTCCTGCCTATGATTTGCTCAACACGAGCATCATCCTGAAAAACCCGCAGGAAGAAACCGCCCTGTCAATCCGTGGTCGGAAGCGCAACCACAACCGGAGCGACTTGCTTGACTACCTTGCAGTGGAACGTTGCGGTCTGCCGCCCGACCTGATGCGAACTGACCTGGAGAAACTGTTGGCGCAGGCAGAGGCCAAGTGGCCTGTCTGGATTCACCACAGCTTTCTAAGCCAACCCAAACGTGAAGCCTACTTGCAATTGGTTCGCCAACGGGTGGCACGGTTGCGCAACGCAGAGACTCAATCGATCAAGTGAGTTGCATTGGCTTTAATGCGGCCTGCTCCGCTTTGCCGCGTTTATTGTCCTAACGAGTGCGGCTCCAGCCCCTGAATTGCTCGTTAGCACTATGTTTTAAAACAGGTATATCAGATATTTGTTGACTTAATATCTGATATATCAGATCTATAGACAGTGAATACCTCTTCATTGCCATTGCCTGTGATCCACACGTTGCGAAAGATAGGGCGTGATCTCTCCCTAGCCAGACGCAAACGGGGAATATCAACCGCCGACATGGCTTCACGTCTCTTTGTCAGCAAAGACACTCTTTGGCGGTTAGAGAAGGGGGATCCAACAGTCTCGATGGGAACCATGGCAACGGCTGCCTTTGTCCTTCAATTGCACCAGCGACTTGGCGATTTGGCAGCTCCATCAAGCGATCATCTCGCGCTTGAACTCGATGAACAACGACTCCCCAAGCGCATTCGGAGGCCAGTTCAAAAATG
>CAMBPS010000206.1 GCA_945869675.1 Prosthecobacter debontii
GACCGCAACCCTCGATTCAATGCGCGGGACCATCTTGGGGGAGGCTTCGGCGTTTGGAACTACGACGGCAGGACAAACCATGCCCATGAGATCAGCATTAGATTTGAGGACTACGCCGCGAGGGTCGTGAGTGAGCGCCTGTGGCACTCCTCGCAAGTCATTCAGAAACTGAAGCCAGATGGCAGCGTGATTGAGTTTCAAGCCACCCTCTCTGGCCTGGAGGAAATCACCCGCTGGGTGCTCAGTTGGGGCAGCAAGGCCAGGGTGCTGGGGCCGCCGGAACTCAAGAAGCGAGTAAGGGATGAGGTGATGAAAATGTTGTCATTCACCGCGACCACCAACCATGGGCTTTGAAAACTGTCATGCGCCAGCCTTCATATCCTCGATCACCAGCAACGTTGGCTCTCCATCCCGATTGAAGGTCGCATTGCCCTTCACCCAGATCTTCTTCTTCCCGTGCTTTTTAACGAAGTCCTCCTGCTCGGGACTGTAGCTGCATCGAACCGAGGCCACTTTCCAACCGCTGAGCTGTCGCAGGTGCAAGCGCATCACCTCATAGTCCACCTCCATGAGGTAGCCGGTCAGCTCCAGCGTGTCCTTGGGGATGTTCTTCTCACGCAGGATGCGGTTGGCGCGATCCCAGTTCTCGCGATCCAGATAAACGGACTCCCTGTTCCCAACAACACGCCCGCCGATCTCGACGCGTTCAATGCAGTTTCCGCTCGCGCGGCTGGGGATCAGCTTCCGCGCCGCGATAAGGCCCGTGTCGATGAAGTATTCGTCTGCGTTGGCGGTGCCATGGTCGGTGGCAAACTGCCGCAGCGCTGGCATCGGATCTTCCTGCTGCAATGAAGCCGTGACCGCGCCCATGAAATCCAGGCTGTCACGCAGCGCCGTGTAGGCAGGGTCCAGCAGGGTGAGTTGCTTTTGGCTCTTGGTGGATTGAGTCAGGTCCGGAAGACTCACGCCAAAGGTGAGATCAGGCGTGCAGGCGGTCACTACTAAATCGAGGTCCTGCGGCCAGCGAGAGCGATGAGCCGAGATCTGTCCGTGGCTCTTGGCTAGGTTGATGATCTGATCACGCAGATTGCTGAACAGGCGGCTCATCTTGGAAATAGGCGCGGCACCACCCTTCGACAGCGTGCCTTCATAGCGCAGAAGCAAATCAGAGTTGTCGAGCGCGTAGGCCATGGGCATCCGCTTCAATGCGAGCATCTGGATGTTGCGCAAATGACCTCGGAGCATGTGGGACGCCTCCTGCTCGGGAATGTCCTTCTCGATGAGCCAGCGACGCAGTTCCGCCAGTTCGGTGGCTGACACGTCCATCTTGAAAAGCACTTGTTCCTGCCAGTTCATATCGAAACGCAGAGGTAGCCTTTGCGGAGGTCGTCGGGCAAATCGCCGAGATTCAGTGTGGGATCAGGTCTTTGGAAGGCGTGATGAAAGTTATGCACCTCGGGTCTGCGGGGAGAGTAGAAGTTCACCATGATGCCCCACTCCTGATCAAAGGGCTGATTCAAGGCGCTGATCTCTGCTCGTGTGATGCCGTCGTGAAGCTCGACCCCCAGTTCCATGATTTCGGGATTGTCGAGCGCACTGATGTATTCCCCATCCACATAGACCCGCCGGATAGTGGTGGCGCTTTGCAGCAGATCCACGAAGGAAAGGAAGGTCTGCCACATCTGGTGCCGAGCTTCTGTATTTCCGAACACGCCGGGCATCACATCGAGGCCAACGTCGCGGCAGGGTGGGGGCACAGGCAGGAACCCATACTCGTTCAACTCCAGGAGGTTCATGCGCGTGCGGCAGTATTTTTTGAAGAAGAAGTCCGTGCCGCTGCGCGGCGCTTGCGGGAGGCCACGTTCAACGCGGCGCGTCCTTCGATGAACGCATCAATCTCCTCCGGAGTCGCCTTCTCCTTCTTTTCCACGATCGGCCAGAGGCCATGCTTGCCCAGGTCATCAATGACGAGCTTGGTGATGTAAGAGGATTTCGTCCAGGGGTAGCCCAGCGATTCGACCCGCGCGAGCAACTGGCGGTAAAGGTCGGGTTTGAGCGAGAAGGTGATGCCCTGGCTTTTGAGGTGGTCTGCGACTGGCGGTTTCATGGTGTCAAGAGGCTAGCAAAGATTGATAAATTGTCAATTATTCATGGAATTACATGTTGCACTTGAAGCATGATAAATAACGAAGTTATGTCCCGGCACAATCAATCCCCCCATGAGAATGCCCGTAACTCCCAACTCAAAGCACCGCACCTTCAGCATCAGTTTTCCGCCCGCGCTCAAGAACGCAGCCCGCAAGCGAGCCCACCATCTCGAACTCACGCTCAGCGCCTACATGCAGCGCCTTGTGGAGGCCGACATCGCGAGCCGCAAAAGCCCGGCCCCGCCCGATCCTTGTTGCGCAACAAACAGCGGGGCGCGGCGCTGAGTTGACACGCCACACCTGACATTCACGCAATTCAAGCACTGCAAAATCCCATGCCCAAACTCCTTCCCAACTCCCGCATCCTGGCGCTGGCCGACGTCTACCGGTTGCTCGGCCGTCAGACGGCTGACGACGCCATACGCTCAGGCTGGCTCAAGCCGCGCTGCCTCAAAGACGTGCCGCGCGGTCCGCAACGCCGCCTCTTCGCTCTCTCCGACATTCACCTCGTCGAGGAGCGCATCCTTGCCGGGGAATACCCCGGCCAGTTCGAGAAATGATTCAGAACCTCCACCCTCAATACATCCACCCAACTCAAAACCAGACCCAGAAAAACACAGACATGAAACTCACATCCAAATCCAACAAGCCCTTTGAATCCCATCCCGAATACACCGGCCAGGCCGTGTGCGTTGACGTCACGCCGCTCAAGACCGTCCAGACCGACTACGGTCCGAAGGAAAAATTCCGTCTGGTCTTTGAAACCACCGAACTGCGTGGAGACGGCAAGCCGTTCCACGTCTGGTCGCAGGCATTCACCCCAAGTCTCGGAGAGAAGGCAGCCCTGCGCGCTTTCCTCAAGCAGTGGTTCAAGCGT
>CAMBPS010000207.1 GCA_945869675.1 Prosthecobacter debontii
CAAACAACGCCGGACATTCGATCAGGAGTAAATCTGCAGGCACCAAACCGTCCTGCATTTCGACCTCGTCCAAAGTTGCTCCACGAACTACAATTTGTTGATCCGACAGGGGGCCCGTTTGAGTGAGTGAGGCCTCCAAGCGTGTGCCAACAACGGCCAGCCGCGGCAGGTCTTTTGCCAGGACCGCCTGCCGGTCATCAGCCCTCAACGAGTGACTCCCGTTGCCAGCAGCCAAACGCGCACGGAGCTGCTCGTCGCTTAGCGCGGCGATCGAGCCGATGGGATGACCCTCGTCCGAAAGGCTTTTCAGCATGATCAAACGCCGAATGTCATTTTCGGAATACTGCCGCCGCCCTGAGGACGACCGCCGAGGTGTCACCACCTGATAGCGCTGCTCCCAAGCCCGCAGACTACCCGCAGACAATCCAGCTAGGCGACAGACTGCCCGAATGTCGTGCAGAGGCAGAGAAGAATCAGGCGTGTCAGAAATCAGAATGCTGTCCATCAGCAACGCATACACACAGTCGGTAGAAAGCTCAACATAAAACTGACAGAACCATGCAACCGTCTGTTTTAAGCTATCGTAAACCATACAGCTGGCATGGTGCCCGCAAATAAACCATACAAAAACAAAACAAAATGAACCTAATACTCGCCGCCGCCCCCAGTGCGGGCGGCCTCTCAATGGAAGCTATCACCCAATACCTGTTCTGGGTCGGAACAGTCGCCATGGGCTGCGGAACAGCCTTTTTTTGGTTAGAACGAAGCAATGTGCTGCCACGCTACCGCAGCGCCCTCACAGTGGCGGGCCTTGTCACCGGCGTGGCCTGTTTTCACTACTACCGTATGGCTGGCGTTTATGCCGAAGGGGAATTCCCGACCGCTTACCGCTACATCGACTGGATCATCACAACTCCCCTCTTGTTGATTAAATTCCCGCTGTTGCTGGGGCTTGGCAAGGACGGCAAAAGCTTCCTGGTGCCGCTCGTCGTGCTGGACATTGCCATGGTTGTCACCGCTTACATTGCAGAAGTATCGCCGCTTGGTGGGGCAACATGGTGGGGTTTCTTCCTGGTCGCATGCGGATTTGAGTTGGGCATTGTGTACCTCCTATTTGCAAAAATGAAGTCAGCGATCAACGCCGCGCCCGCTCCGATTGCTGAATCACTTCGCCTGATGCGCGGATTCATTTTTATCGGTTGGTTGATCTACCCGATCGGCTTTCTGATGGCGCTTGGCGGGTCAACGGGTGGAGATTTACGAGAGATCTTCTACAACATCGCGGACGTGATTAACAAAGTAGGCTTTGGACTAGTCGCCTACCAAGGCATCAAGGCTATGAGTGATCTGGAGGCTGATGGAGCCAGGGTAACTGCCTAGCTAAAAACGTGAACGGCGGAGGCCAATCAAGTATCCGCCGTTCTTTCTTTCTAAATAGCGGTGAATCCATCCAAGAGCGGTCACCAATGGATTTTTCCGGCGATCATCTTCGGATTCGTCATTGTAGAAAAACTGTCTCCTGGCTACTCTACTCATTGGTCTGCCCTCCCTTTTCTTTTCTCCCTCTTCTGTAGCGGAATGCCTCACGGTGCGCTAGACCTAAAGCGCCTTCGAAACTTCGTCCCGTTCGTAGGCAGAGAAGCAGCAACACAGGCAGCTTTGTGCTACATCTCGATTCTACTGTTTTCAGTCATAATCGTGATCTACGCCCCCTATTTCACGCTTTTAGTTTTCGCGCTTGGTTCGGCTTGGCATTTCGGCCGCTCTGAAGTCCGTTTTTCTAGCGGCCCGATCGGTCCAAGGTGGATCTCTGGGATGTGCCAGGGTGTATTCGTCGTCGGCATGCCGATCATTTGGCACACGACTGAGTTGAAACAAATAATTGATGACTGGTGCTCTCTCGTCGGCACCCCCTCGGTGCAAGCGAGCACCTGGCTATCAATCGCCAAGGGCACTCAGGTTTTCATGATTGCCGCCAGCGTCTTTTGGGTTGCGGCCTGCGTGCGGATGCTCAGCCTCCGCATCTATCACCAGATTGCACTAAATGCCTTCGGAACAGCGGTTTTGGTTGCGGCGTCTTGGGTGCTACATCCGTTGTTTTCTGTGGGCATCTATTTTCTCTTCTGGCACAGTGTGAGCCACATCTTGGCGGATCGCGCTAGCGCCACAAAGCGCACCCTTGTTTCCGACCTCATCGGGGTTCATGGCGATTCGCTTCCCCTCCTGATTCCCACTTGGATCGCATTTGTTGTCTGCGCGTCAAAGCTGGTGGGTAATTGGAGACCCGACCTGCTTGCAGTCCTTCTTTTGGTCTTTTTCGCCATCCTGACCCCAGCCCACGAGTGGCTGCAGTGGCGGCTCTCCCAGTTCAACCAAACTCGAATCCCTATTTTATGACTCCTACCGTAAACATCGTCGGCGCAGGCCCCGGTGGCCTCGCCACCGCCATGCTTCTCGCAGCCCAAGGCGTGCGCGTGCGTTTATTTGAAAAGCAGGAAACCATCGGCGGACGCACTGGCAGATTGCAGACGCCGCAGGGCTATCGTTTCGACGTCGGTCCTACATTTTTCATGTACCCTGAAGCACTCCGAGAAATCTTTTCGGCTGCTGGCATGAAACTCGAAGACAGGGTCGAGTTGCGTCGGCTCGACCCTCACTATCACCTCCGTTACGCAGAGGGCGGTGATTTGCGCGTGACTCCAAACGTCGAGCAAATGGAGGCTGAAATAGCGCGGTTGTCTCCGGTGGATGCCGCCAATCTGCCGGCCTACTTAAAGGATAATCGGGAAAAGTTGCAGGCCTTCCTCCCGATCTTACAGCGGCCTTTCAGCGGCTTGAAGGACCTGCTCGATCCCGCACTGATTCCAGCCATCGGCAAGCTGCGCCCATGGGCTTCCATTGATTCTGATTTGAAGCGCTTTTTTCGCGATCCGAGGGTGAGGCTGGCCTTTTCGTTTCAGTCAAAATATTTGGGCATGTCACCCTTTCGTTGCCCGAGCCTTTTCTCGATTTTGGC